>JALHTE010000153.1 GCA_022865595.1 Steroidobacteraceae bacterium
CGCGTCCGCGCAGGTCGTCGGATCGGCCACGGTCGGACCGGAGGCGATGTCGACCGGGTGGTCGCCGGGCACGTCCGAGATGGCCAGCGTCACGAGGCGGGCAGGACCGCAGGCGACACCGAGTCGGCCGCCCTTGATGCTCGAGAGATGCCGGCGCACGCAGTTGATCTCGGAGATCGCCGCGCCTGAACGCAGCAGCTCGCGGGTGATCGCCTGCTTCTCGCTCGATGCGAGACCGCGGGCCGGCAGCGACATCAATGCCGAGCCGCCACCCGACAGCAGGCATATGACCAGGTCGTCGGGGCCGAGCCCGGACACACGCCGCAACATCTCCCGCGCTGCGCGCTCGCCTGCGTCACTGGGCACGGGGTGGGCGGCTTCAAGTACCTCGATCCGCGGGCAGGTGAGGCCATGCCCGGTCGCGGTCACCACGACACCGGTGAGCCTGCCTTGCCAGTGCTGATCCAGCGCGAGCGCCATCGCAGCGCCGGCTTTGCCCGCGCCGATCACGACGGTGCGGCCGCGTGGCGCGCCTGGCAGGAACCCGGGCAGACAGTTTTCGGGCTGTGCGGCCTCGAGCGCCGCGTCGAAGGCAGCTCGCAGCAGTGACTTCGGCGTCATCCCACCGGCCACCGGTCGGGTCATCGCAGCCGATGCCTCAGCCCAGTCCCTGCAGCAGGGGCACGAAGGTCACCGACCCGAGCACCTCGCGCTCGAAGTTGTCGCCACGCCGTGTTACGCGAATCAGCTGCTGCTCGCGGTCCGGCCCGACCGGCATGATCAGCCTGCCTCCGTTTCCAAGCTGGTTCTGCAGCGCCGCAGGCACTGCCATCGCCGCTGCAGCGACGATGATCCCGTCGTAGGGTGCGTAAGGGGGCCAACCCTCGAAACCGTCGCCGTGGCGCATGAACACGTTGGTGATCTTGAGATCGCGCATCGCGCGGCGCGCGCGCAGCTGCAGCGCCGCAATGCGCTCCACGCTGTATAGCGTCGCGACCAGCGGCGCCAGCACGGCGGTCTGGTAGCCACAACCGGTCCCGACTTCGAGCACCTTGCGTGGAGCACCGCCCTCGATCAGGGCCTCGGTCATGCGCGCGACGATGTAGGGCTGAGATATCGTCTGCCCGTGCCCGATCGGCAGCGCCGTGTCCTCGTAGGCGCGGCTCGAGAGCGCCTCGTCGACGAATACGTGCCGTGGCACGGCACGGATGCGCTCGAGCACGTTCGGATCGGCAATTCCCTGCTCGCGCAGCCGCGTGACCAGCCGGTCGCGGGTGCGGGCCGAGGTCATGCCGATGCCGGTCATGCGGGGACCGTTCACGAGGCGCCACCCGTCACGGCGCGCGTCCCGCGAGCCACTCGCCGACCTCGGCCAGTGCCGAATGGCGCGTCAGGTCCACCTGCAGCGGCGTGACCGACACGAATCCGCGGGCAATCGCATCGAAGTCGGTGCCCTCGCCCGCGTCCGCGCCCTCGCCGGCCGGACCGACCCAGTACACGGCGCGGCCGCGCGGATCGGCCGATTTCACGACCGGTTCCGACTTGTGGCGCTGGCCGAGCCGCGTCACCTGGAAGCCACGCAATTGCTCGTAGGGCAGGTCCGGGACATTCACGTTCAGGATCATCGCGCTGTCGAGCGGACTTCGCTGCAGCCGCATCACCAGCTCGCAGGCGACCCTCGCGGCGGTGTCGAAGTGGCGGCCCTGGCGCACGACGAGGGAAACCGCCATGGTCGGCAGGCCCAGGAACCGGCCCTCGACGGCTGCGGCCACGGTGCCCGAGTAGAGCACGTCATCACCCAGGTTGGCGCCGTCATTGATGCCGGAGACCACCATGTCGTGGTCGAAGTCGAACAGCCCCGATACCGCCAGGTGCACGCAGTCGGTGGGCGTCCCGTTGACGTAATACATGCGGTCCCCGAACGGGAACACCCGCACCGGCACGTCGAGCGTGAGTGAATTGCTCGCGCCGCTGCGATTGCGGTCGGGCGCGACCACCGTGACCTCCGCCAGTGGGCGCAGCACGTCGGCCAGGCGCTGCAGACCCTCGGCGCGATAGCCGTCGTCGTTGCTGACTAGGATTCTCAAGCTGGGAAACCGCTGGGAAGTCTCGGCACTATACTGGAATCATCCCGGCCGCCGGTAGCGGCGATCCGGCGCACTGACACCTCTCGAGGACACACATGAGCGATTCGCTGCGCGACCAGTTGCTGAAGGCGGGGCTGGTCACGAAAAAGGAGGCGGCCCGGTCCGAGCGCGCGAAACAACCGTTCCGGGGCGGCAAGGGCCGCAGTCCGCCGGCGGGAACCAGCAACAAGATCGCCGATGATGCGGCGCGCGCGGCGAAGGCTGCGCGCGACCGGGAACTCAATCGGCAACAGCAGGCGAAGATCGAGGCCCGGGCGCGACGCGCGCAGTTGCGCCAGATCATCGACCAGCACCGGGTACCGAGCCCCGAGACCGACGATTACTATAATTTCGTGGACGGCGGAAAAATCCGTCGCATCGCAGTGGACGGCAGCCTGCGTGCGCGACTGGTCGCCGGCACACTCGTCGTTGCGCGCTGCGATGGCCGCTACGACATGATCCCGGCGGAGGCAGCGGCACTGGTCCGAGAACGCGATGCCGGCGCGGTGATTGCGCTCGACCAGCCCGATGCGACATCGACGCCCGAGGACGATCCATACCGCGACTTCACGGTGCCCGACGACCTCATCTGGTAACCGTGGCCGGGGCAATGGTTTCGCGACGGGCGCCCCGCGGCCGGGTGAGTCACGCTGCGCCACCCTCGCCCGTGTTCCATGCTCCCTGCAGGACCTCGTGCAGCACCGAGGTCGCGAACGTCCCGCGCGGCAACTCGAACGACAGGAACAGGGAATCGTCCTCGAATCGCCACTCGAAGAATCGCACCGGCAGGCGCAGACTGCGCCGCTCCTGGTCCATGCCATGCGCCTCGAGTAGTTCGCGAAGGGCCAGCTCCGCGGCCACGACGGATTCCTCGACGGCCAGCGCTTCGCCACCGACATCGAGCGGTCCCCGTCCCCACAGCGGACCGCTGGGATGCAGATCCATCGCGCTGCATCGTTCCACCAGCGCCGCGTCGATCTCGGCCGCGCGAAAGAAACTGCGCCTGCCGTCCAGGATGACGGCCTCCCCGGCCAGCAGGCGGTTCCAGTTGCCGCGTCGAACGCGCTCCGCAAGCACCAGGTTGAATATCTCGCTGCGCGCGGTCGACAGGGCGAACCCGCGCCGCGCCCTGTCGCGCGGCGCCGCGCCACCGGCAGCCCAGCCGCGCGCACTCGCGAGGTTTGCCTGGCCGCGGCCATACCGCTGCGGCCCGAAATAGTTCGGAACTCCGGCGGAACCGACCAGCGAAAGCCGCGATTCGATCGCCTCTTGGTCACCGGAGGCGTCCCGCAGCCGGATCACGAAGCGGTTGGCGCGGTGCGACCCGGGCCTTAGCTTGCGGCCGTGACGTTGCGCCGCGAGCACCCGGTAACCCTCTCCCGAGAAAGCCAGGCACGCGTCCAGTGGAACCGAAGCCGGCCAGGGCAATGAAAAGGTCTGCCGCGCGACGGCGCGCCGATCCTTCTGCCCGCTCACGCCGACGTCGCGCGACGCGATGCCGGCCGCGCGCGCAAGCTCGGCCGCGACCCAGCCGGTGTTTGCATCGCGCTTCTCCACCAGCAGCAGCACGTGGCTGCCGCTGCCGTCCGCATCGAAGCCCAGCACCTCCTCGACGAAGAAGTCCTCGGGCTCGACCCGGAACCGTCCCACCAGCGGCGGCGCGCCGTGCGCGAACGGAAGGTCCACGGTTTCAGCGGCCGCGTTTCGAAGCGTCGGCGCGCGCCAGCAGCACGATCGCCTGCGCCGCCAGGCCCTCGGAGCGGCCGAGCGACCCGAGTCCTTCGTGAGTCGTCGCCTTGACGTTGATTCGCTGCTCGTCGCAATCCAGGTCGCTCGCGATATATGCGCGCATCTGCTCCCGGTGCGCGCCGAGACGCGGTGCCTCGGCGATGACGGTGACGTCCGCATTCACCAGCCGCCAGTGATGCTCGGTGAGCAACGTCGCGCAATGACGCAGGAACTTCCTGCTGTCCGCGCCGCGCCAGCGCGGGTCGTCGTCCGGGAAGTGCTGCCCGATGTCACCGAGCCCCATGGCACCGAGCAGCGCGTCGCACAGCGCGTGCAGCAGCACGTCGCCATCCGAATGCGCCACGATCCCGCGCTCATGCGGTATCCGCACGCCGCCCAGCACGACGTGGTCGCCGGGCCCGAAGGCGTGCACGTCATAGCCGATTCCCACCCTCATGTTCGTCTCCCGGCCCGCAGGATCGCCTCCGCAAGCACGCGGTCGGCGGGCGTCGTCAGCTTGATGTTGTCGCCTCTTCCCTGAACCAGTCGCGGCCTGAGGCCCAGCGCCTCGACTGCCGAGGCCTCGTCGGTAACCACGCGCTCGCGTTCCACGCACAGCGCGAGCGCGCGGCGGAGCAGGCCGTAGCGGAAGATCTGCGGCGTTAGCGCACGCCAGAGAACCGAGCGGTCCGCCGTGCGCGCGCTGCGGCCCCGGCCATCGTTCACCTTGAGCGTGTCCGGGACCGGTATCGCGAGCAATCCGCCCACCGGGTCGCGCCGGGTTGCCGCAATCAGCTTGTCCAGGTCTTCGCGCCGCAGGCATGGCCGCGCCGCGTCGTGGACGATCACCCAGTCATCGTCGTGCGCCCGGGCTGCGAGCGAAAGCAGGGCATTCGACACCGAGGCCTCGCGACGATCGCCGCCGACACAGGTGCTGATGCGAGGACTGCGCGATTCCGCAAGGCGCTTCCAGCGGCGGTCTCGCGGCGCGAGTGCCACGACCACTCCATCCACGGCTGGCGACGCGAGCAGCGCTGCCAGGGACCAGGACAAGGCCGGCCGGCCGAGTAGAAGTGTGTATTGCTTCGGAGTGGAACCACCGAACCGCTCGCCGCGCCCGGCCGCCACGACGACGGCCCAGCGGCGCGCGGGCCTGCTCATTGCTGCTCGGCCTGCGCGGTCCGACGCTGCTCGGCCGGAGGCTGCTCCGCGACCGGGGTCGGCGGGACGACCTGAAAGAAGGTCTCGTTCGACCCGATCATGCCGAGATCGGTCCTGGCGCGTTCTTCAATCGCCGCGCGGCCTTCCTTCAAGTCACGCACCTCGGCCGCCAGCGTGCGGTTGCGTTCGCTCAGCCGCGCGGTCTCCTCGACCTGGCTGGCGATCGCCTTCTCGGTGCGCCACACGTCGCGCATGCCGGTGGGGGATACCCAGAGCCGGTATTGCAGCGCGAGCACGGCCGCGAACAGGAGACCGGCAACAATGCGGATGATCATGGGCGCGGGAGGTTACCAGAAACCATGGGCAGGCGTTCTCGCTGCGATCAGGCGCTGCCGGTCGGCAACGGCACCGGAAATGCATTACGACCCGCATAGCTTGCATCCAGGCCGAGCTCCGCCTCGATGCGCAGCAGCTGGTTGTACTTCGCGATGCGGTCCGATCGGCACAGCGACCCGGTCTTGATCTGGGTCGCAGTGGTTGCGACCGCGATGTCGGCGATCGTGCTGTCCTCGGTCTCGCCCGAGCGATGCGATATCACCGACGTGTAGCCCGCAGTCGTTGCCATGTCGATCGCGGCCAGCGTCTCGGTGAGCGTGCCGATCTGGTTGGGCTTGATCAGGATGGAATTCGCGATGCCGCGGGCGATGCCCTCGCGCAGGATCTTCGTGTTGGTGACGAACAGGTCATCACCGACGACCTGGATCCTGCGGCCGAGCTTCTGCGTCAGGATGGACCAGCCGTCCCAGTCCTGCTCGGCCATGCCGTCCTCGATCGTGATGATCGGGAAGCGATCGACGAGATCAGCGAGATAGTCGGCGAACTGCGCCGAGGTGAACTTGCGACCCTCGGATGCGAGGTCGTAGATGCCGTCTTTGTAGAACTCCGATGCGGCTGCATCGAGACCGAGGAAAACGTCGCGCCCGGCAGCGTAACCGGCGCGCCCCACCGCCTCGAGGATGGTCTCGAGTGCAGCCTCGTTCGAGGGCAGGTCGGGTGCGAAGCCGCCCTCGTCGCCGACCGCGGTGGCCAGGCCGCGCTCGTGCAGCACCTTCTTCAGCGTGTGGAAGATCTCGGCGCCGCAGCGCAGCGCCTCGCTGAAATTCAGCGCGCCCACCGGCAGCACCATGAACTCCTGGATGTCCACGCTGTTGTCCGCGTGCGCGCCACCGTTGATGATGTTCATCATCGGCACCGGCATGACCTTCGGCCCGGGCCCGCCAACCAGCCGGTAGAGACCCTGTCCCGACGCCCGTGCCGCCGCATGTGCGGCGGCCAGCGACACGGCCAGGATCGCGTTCGCGCCCAGGCGCGACTTGGTCTCGGTGCCGTCCAGTTCGATCATGCGTGCGTCCAGGCCCTCCTGGTCGCGCGCGTCGCGGCCGAGAAGCGCTGAGCGGATCTCGCCATTCGCGTTCGCCACGGCGGTCAGCACGCCCTTGCCGCCGTAGCGCGCCTTGTCGCCGTCGCGGAGCTCCACGGCCTCGCGACTGCCGGTCGATGCACCCGACGGCACGGCCGCGCGACCGACCGCGCCACCCTCGAGGTGTACGTCCGCTTCTACCGTGGGATTACCGCGCGAGTCCAGGATCTCGCGGGCCCTGATATCGATGATCTTCGTCATAGGCTCGATTCCTCATATGGCCGCGACTTCACCGCGGCATCAATTTCCTTGAGCATCGTGAGCAGCGAACGCATCCGGTCGAGCGGCCACGCGTTGGGACCATCCGAAAGCGCCTTGGCAGGCTCGGGATGGGTTTCCATGAAGAGTCCCGACACGCCCGCTGCGACCGCGGCTCGCGCGAGCACGGGCACGAACTCGCGCTGTCCGCCGGAGGCGCTGCCCTGCCCGCCCGGCAACTGCACGGAATGGGTGGCATCGAAAACCACCGGCGCGCCGGTCGCGCGCATCACCGCCAGACCGCGCATGTCGGACACGAGGTTGTTGTAGCCGAAGCTGAAGCCGCGCTCGCAGACCATCACCTGCTGGTTGCCGGTCGAGCGGGCCTTGTCCACTACGTTGGACATTTCCCAGGGTGACAGGAACTGTCCCTTCTTGATATTCACGGGCTTGCCCGCCGCGGAAACGCCGAGGATGAAGTTGGTCTGGCGGCACAGGAAGGCGGGCGTCTGCAGCACGTCGACCACCGAGGCGACCTCGGCGAGCGGCGTGTCCTCGTGCACGTCGGTCAGCACGGGCAGCCCCAGTTCCTGCTTCACCTTCGCCAGGATCTTTAGGCCCGCGTCGAGCCCAGGGCCGCGATAGCTCGACTTCGACGAGCGGTTAGCCTTGTCGAAAGACGCCTTGAATATGTAAGGGATCGCCAGTTCGCGCGTCATCTCGCGCATGCGGCCGGCAACCTCGAGCACCAGCGCCTCGCTCTCGATGACGCAGGGGCCGGCAATCAGGAAGAACGGTCGGTCCGGGCCGACTTCGTGCCCGCAGAGCTTCATGCGCCTGCCGCTGCCGGAAGCTGCGCCGCCCGGTAGTCCCTGGCGGCGCGAATGAAACCCGTGAACAGCGGATGACCATCGCGCGGCGTGGAACGGAATTCCGGGTGGTACTGGCTTGCGATGAAGAACGGGTGTTGCGGAAGCTCGACGATCTCGACCAGCCCGTCGCACGAGAACCCGGAGAACCGCAGGCCCGCATTCATCATTCGCTGCAGGTAGTTGTTGTTGAATTCATAACGGTGGCGATGCCGCTCGCGGATCGAATCGGCACCGTACACGGTGTGCGCCAGGGATCCATGCGAAATTCGCACCTCCTGCGCGCCGAGACGCATCGTTCCGCCAAGGTTCGACCGCTCGCTACGCTCCTCGACCGTGCCTTTCTGGTCCTGCCACTCGGTGATCAGCGCGATCACCGGGTGCGCCGACTCGCGGTTGAACTCGGTGCTGTGCGCGCCCTCGAGCCCCGCGACGTCCCGCGCGTACTCGATGATCGCGAGCTGCATGCCGAGGCAGATGCCGAGATAGGGTACCCGCTGCTCGCGAGCGTAGCGCACTGCCTGGATCTTGCCCTCGACGCCGCGCTCACCAAATCCGCCCGGCACCAGTACGGCGTCCATTGCCTCGAGGCATCCGGTGCCGTTCTTCTCGATGTCGGTCGCCTCGACGAAGTGGAGCTTGACGCGCGTGCGCGTGCGCAGCCCCGCGTGCATCAGTGCCTCCGTGAGCGAGAGGTAGGCGTCCTTCAGGTTCACGTACTTGCCGACCATGGCCACGTTCACGGTCATGTCCGGGCTGCCCTTGGCGGCCACCACCTGCTGCCATTCCTTGAGGTCGGCCGGGGGCGCCTCGATGCGCAGCTTCTCGCACACGATCGCGTCCAGCGACTGCTCGTGCAGCAGCAACGGGATCTTGTAGATGTCGTCGGCGTCCACCGCGGAGAAAACCGCACGGTCCTCGACGTTGGTGAACAGCGCGATCTTGCGCCGTTGCTCGTTGGGCAGCGGGTCCTGGCAGCGGCACAGCAGCACGTCGGGCTGGATGCCGATGGAGCGCAGTTCCTTGACCGAGTGCTGCGTCGGCTTGGTCTTGATCTCACCGGACGTGGCGATGTACGGGATCAGCGTCAGGTGCATGTAGAGCACGTTGTCGTGCCCCATCTCCACGCCCAGCTGGCGGATCGCCTCGAGGAACGGCAGCGACTCGATGTCGCCCACCGTGCCGCCGATCTCCACCATGCACAGGTCCGCGTCGCCCGCGCCCATGCGGATGCAGTGCTTTATCTCGTCGGTGATGTGCGGGATCACCTGCACGGTCGCGCCGAGGTAATCACCGCGGCGCTCCTTGGCGATGACGCGCTCGTAGATGCGCCCGGTGGTGAAGTTGCTGTTGCGGCCGGTCGTGGTGCGCACGAAGCGTTCGTAATGGCCGAGGTCGAGGTCCGTCTCGGTGCCATCGTCGGTGACGAACACCTCGCCGTGCTGGAACGGGCTCATGGTGCCCGGATCGACGTTGATGTAGGGGTCGAGCTTGACCATCGCGACCTTGAGGCCTCTTGCCTCGAGGATCGCGCCCAGGGAAGCGGCCGCAATGCCCTTGCCCAGCGAGGAAACCACACCGCCGGTCACGCAGACGAATTTAGTCATAGGGATCACCGTCGCAGGAGAAGCACGACGGGAGAGCAGTCTATCGGAATGACCCACTCCCGGCCACCGAAAGCGCCCCTCTCGCGCCGCTCAGTCACCAAAGCGCCAGCCGATGGCGCCTAACTTGACTTCCGCTGCTTCGGTCTCGGTGAATTGCGGCCGGCCACGCCAGGCAATGGCCAACGATGGCTCGCCGGGCCGTGCCGCGTAAGGGGCGGCACAGGCGAGGTCGCCGACCGCCACGATCTGCCCGCCGGAGCGAAAAATCGGCAGCTGGGCACGGCGCCAGGGCAGGACTCCACGCTCCTGCAGCCACTTTCGCAGCGGCCGGACATGCGTCGTGCCTGCCGGCACGAACTGCTCCCCTTCCGCGCGCGCAGTAAGCTCGAGCACTTCCGGCAACCGCGCCCGGTCCAGGCCTGTGCCGGTTGCCGGCACGAGTTCCAGCGTCCCGAGCGCACCGAGGTCGAACCGGGAGCCCTGCGGCCACTGACCCGCCTCCAGCCGGGCGGCACACGACGCCTCGGCCTCGGCATACAGGCGATTCCGGTAGCGATACAGCCGCGCGCCGGGCCAGTTCGTGCAGGGCACCCGGTCGGCAGCAGCTACAGCCATGTCGCGCATGGCCGCGGCCAGGGTCGCGACCGCCGGCACCGGCAGGCCCTGGGAGCGCAACCATGCGCGAAGCACCCACCGCTGGCGGGTGGCCGGGAGAATTTCCAGCCGCTTCAGCGACAACGCACGACCATCGGCCGCAAGCGCCAGGTCGGCGCGCGCGATCGCGGCCTCCATCTCCAGCATCTCCGAGGCGTGCGCGGCGACGCGCC
>JALHTE010000001.1 GCA_022865595.1 Steroidobacteraceae bacterium
CGTGAGCGTCAGGACAGCCGGAAAGCTCTTGCCGTTGCGCGGGGCGTAAAGCTCGCCACCGGCCCACGTCGCAGGGCCAGTGGACTTGAATCCGGAGAGGATCTCTAGCCCGAGGATGGGCCGGTCGCGCAGCGCAGCGTTCTCATTCTTGGCATCGTGCACCGGCTCGCCATCGCGCGTAGGTTCCTTGAGCCAGGACACCTTGCCCGAGTATATGGTGCTGCCATCGGCAGCCTTATCCGACACGACGTCCACTTTCGATTGGCCGTCTTCGGTCAGCCACGTGCCGAGGATGGCGTCCTGTGGCGCGGCGGCCTGGCTCGCCTGAATCACCAGCATCGCGAATGCGAGACTGAGGCCGCAGAGAACAAGCTTCGGTGTCAATCGAGCGGTGGCCATCTTGGTCCTCCCAAATGCAGCGGCGTTCCCAGGCTACCCGTCGCGACGGACGGACATCCCGTATCCTATGGCTCCACATTATCAATTGCACGGACGAGTTGGATCGAGTTCGTCACGATCCTTTGTCACCAGGCATGAAACCCCCTGCGATCCGCTGGTTCCTGACTGCTCGCGATAGCGATGCCCGGCTGACGGAGCGGCCCTCACTGGCACCTGACGCCAGCGAGCCCGGCCTGCCTTCGGTGTCGGTGGACACTGGACGCCGTTTCCAGGTGATCGAGGGATTCGGCGGCGCCTTCACCGAGGCCGCGGCGGTGAACTGGCTGGCGCTCGGCGACCGGCGGCGGCAGGAACTGCTCGAGGCTTACTTCGACACGGAACGTGGCCATGGCTATTCGCTGTGCCGCGTGCACATGGGCAGCTGCGACTTCGCGCTCGGCAACTACGCGCATGTCGAGACGCCGGGCGACATGGCGCTCGAGAGCTTCAGCATCGCGCGTGACCGGCAGGCCCTGCTGCCCTTCATCAAGGCGGCGCAACGCGTCGCAGGCCAGCCGATCAAGCTGCTCGCGTCGCCGTGGAGCCCGCCGGCGTGGATGAAGACAAGCGGCCAGATGAACCGTGGCGGCATGCTGCGCCCTGAATGCCGCGGCGCCTGGGCGCGCTGCTACGCGCGCTTCATCGAGGAGTACGAGGCCGAGGGCGTGCCGATCTGGGGCGTCTCGGTGCAGAACGAGCCGGCGGCCACGCAGAGCTGGGATTCCTGCATCTATACCGCCGAGGAGGAACGCGACTTCGTGCGCGACTTCCTGGGCCCCGAGCTCGAGGCGGCGGGCCTCGGCCATGTCAGGATAGTCATCTGGGATCACAACCGCGACCTGATGGTCGAGCGTGCGCGCACCGTGTACTCGGACCCGGATTCGGCACGCTACGTCTGGGGCACGGGATTCCACTGGTACGGCGAAGACTGCTTCGATCACGTCCAGCAGGTCCACGATGCGTGGCCGGACAAGCAACTGCTGTTCACGGAGGGCTGCCAGGAAGGCGGCCCGCATCACGGTTCCTGGGACCTCGGTGAGCGCTATGCGCGCTCGATGATCAACGACCTGAACCGCTGGACAGTGGGCTGGATCGACTGGAACCTGCTGCTCGACGGCCAGGGTGGCCCGAACCACGTCGGAAACTTCTGCAGCGCACCGATCCACACGGACGCCTCGTCGGATTCGTTTTCGCTGCAGAGCTCGTACTTTTACCTCGGGCACTTCGCGAGGTTCGTGAAGCCCGGCGCACAGCGCCTGCTGTGCGAAAGCAGCCTGCAGGACCTCGAGGCCGCGTCGTTCGTCAATCCCGACGGTTCGGTCGCCACGGTCGTCATGAACCGCACCGAGCGGCCGCTGCGGTTTGAGTTGCGGGTTGCCAGCAGCCGCACCGTGGCGGAGTTGCCGCCGCGCGCGATCGCCACCTGCATCGCCTGATCCCTGGCGGAAAAAAAAGGGCCGCCCAATGGGCGGCCCTTGCAGCGCGTGCTGAATAACGAACTCAGTTGTTGGTGAACGCCACCGGACCGAGGTTCACGCCTGTCGGGTACTGTCCGGCCCCGCTGGCATTGGTGAAGTTGAAGCTGGACCCTGGCACCGTCACCGCCACCCTGGCGAGCTTGCCGAGTACCGAGGCGACGGCCGTCCCGGCCGTGTCGGTGCCACAGACACCCTTCACCGTCCAACCGGCCAGCGAGAGCTTGTAAGAGGATCCAGCGCCGATCTTCTGGTTCGCCGTGAATGTCGTCGAGATCTCCGTTCCGCCAGAGCCGGTTGCGACGCAGCCGGCGACCGCCGGACCAGCGAGAGTGATCTCGATGACCGGATCGAATCCTGGAACCTGGTACATCTCCGCCGGACCCCACAACTTGAACTTGATGCTGGCGTATCCGCTGACGTCAACTGTGCCGTTGGTCGGCGAGTTCGCGTACAGGCCCATGTAGGACGCGGCGAAGGTCGAGGCGGGCGCGGTGAACACAAAGGTACGGAAGAAACTGGGGACGCCGCCCGGATTGTCGATCGTGCCGGCAACCCATCCGAGCTCGTCGATCTTCTGGCCCGAAGTGCTCATCAGCGGGTCGTTGTAGTAGCCGATGCTCCCGCCGCTGGCCGCGCCTATCGTCGTCGCGCCTGCCCACCCACCATGGTTGCCGTTGCCTTCGAGTGCACCGATGTAGTCCTGGGCAAAGATGGCGTCACCGACCTTGATGAATCCGAACACGTCATTGGTCGTGGCGACCGGAATCGTGACCGGCCCGGCACACCCCATTTCAGTGCACCCTCCGCCACCACCGCCGCCACCACCGCCGGCCGTGCCCCAGAAGTAGATGTTGTCCACGTACAGCGACCCCGCGGTCGCCGGCTCGAGCTTGATCTGGATGATGGCCGTCTTATCCGGCAACGTGTAGTTGCTGAGATCGATGTCGATGCTGTTCCAGCTTCCGGTGGTCAGCGCCTGGGTAACGGCATTCTCCTGGCCGCCCCCGATGATCGACACTTTCACGCTGGTGATGTCCGGCGACCAGAAATCAATGTGCAGCTTGCCTTTGGTCGACACATTGACCGGATTGGCGCTCCAGTCGAGACCCTGGTACAGGCCGCCCGGTCCAGCCCAACCGTACAGCAGCGACTTGTTGGCCGCGATCGTCGGTTCGCTGAACGTGACTGGCGGACTCTGGCCCCAGTTCGGGTACGGATCGAAATTCGCGACCGTCGCGGCGTCGCTGTAAATCGTCACCGAGCCCGCCGGGATGACCGTCGCCGGCGCATTTGTTGGCGCAGTGCCACCACCGCCGCCACCGCCACCGCCACCGCCGGTGCCGAGGAAGGTGATGTCATCGTAGTAGTACACACGATTCTCCGGCAGCGGTGCGGAGCCGCCATTGCCGATGCCGAAGTCGGAGAAGATCGAGATCTTGTTATAGGTCTTGGACGGATCCAGTGGCGAGGTCGCGCCGCCGCCGACCGGCGGGCTTGTGCCCGGGTTGGCGAAATCGAAGGTCAGCGTCTCCCACGCACCCGCGGTGGTGGTGATCGCATCGGTTTCGCACGAGATGCCGGGTTGGGACGCGTCTTCCACCTTCAGCCTCACGCGCACGCCGACCGCAGGGCTGTAGGCCCGTACCGTCATCTTCGTGTCGGTCGCGGTGAAGGGAATCGCGGGAATTGAATCAGGCGGAACGGTCTGGGTCGAGACCGTCACACCGGCCCATTGCTCGGAACCCGGTGGCGGCGTGGCGTACTTGAATACCTTGAGCACCTGGTTCGCGCCGCCGGCCGGATCGTTGGCGATGACCGGCGGTGCGCCGTTGACGCCGAAGTCGGTCAGCTTGGGCGGCGGCACCTCGTCGAACGTGATGATCGTCGTGCCGCCACCGCCGCCGCCGGCCGTACCCCAGAAATAGATGTTGTCGACGTACAGCGTGCCCGGCGTCGCGGATTCCAGCTTGATCTGGACGATGGCCGACAGGTCGGGTGCGGTGTAGGCGCTCAGGTCGATGTCGACGCTGTTCCAGCTTCCGGTGGTCAGCACCTGGGCGACGGCGTTCTCCTGGCCGCCCCCGATGAGCGACACGCTCACGGTCTCCAGGTCTGGCGTCCAGAAGTCGATGTGCAGCTTCGCTCTGGACGACACGTTGACCGGATTGGACGACCAGTCGAGCCCCTCGTAGTTCAGCGCCGAGTACCACAGCGACGTGTTGCCGGCGATCGTCACTTCGCCATGACAGATCGTTGCCTGGCCCCAGTTGGGGCACGAGTCGAAGCCCGGCACCGTCTCGCCGTCGCTGTAGATCATCACGTTGTCGGCGGGAATCACAGTCGCGGGCGCGCAGGTGGGCTCGGTAGTGCCGCAACCGCTACCACCACCTTCGCTGACGGTAACCAGCGTGGTCGTGGACTTCCCCGAAGTCGCTTCCGTCGTGGTGATCGTCGTCGTTCCGGTGGCGACTCCCGCTACAACTCCTGAAGCGCCGACGGTCGCGACGGAAGGTTCGGAGGATACGAACGTCAACCCGACGGCAATGACCGCCTTCGATCCCTCGTTATAGGTGCCGGTGACCGTCAGCGGCTGTGTAGCACCGACCGCCACGGTAGGCGCCGTCGGCGTCACCGCGATGGACACCAGCGTCGCCGACGGGACGGTGATCGCTGACGTCGCGGTCTGTGTGATGCCGAGCGTCGAGTATGTGGCAGTGATCGTCGCGGTTCCGGCCTTTGCCCCCGTCACCACACCGGAGCTGCTGACGAACACGACACCCGCGGGCGACGAGGAAGTTACCGAGAACGACGACGCCGAGGTCACGTCGATGGTCGAGTTGTTGCTGAACGTACCAATGACCCTCAGTGCCTGCGTGCTGCTCAGCATCACGGTCGCCGTTGCCGGCGAGACACTGATGGACGTGAGCGACGGTTGCTTCTTTGCCTTCGCGTCGGATGGCTGGCACCCCGCGAGATTGAGGCCGAGGCCGATCGTCAGAGCGAGCAAGGTCAATTGCCTGAAGAGTCTCATCGGCGTGCCTCCGAATACGGTGTTCGATGCAACGGCGAGGGAAGCGTCTGTGGCGACACCGGCGCGGGACCCCCCCTCTCCCGAAAGCGCTTTCAAGGCCAAATCTACACAGCTTGTCTCGCCGGTGTCAATCAAATGACCGTCGGGATTTATGCTGCAAAGCGGCAACTACATCCGCTGCCTTTGCTGCGCGCAGACAGGCCTGATCGAGGCGGCGAGCCCGCCCCGAGTCCGACCCCACGGTGCCGTGGCGCTCAGCCGACCGCGACGGGTGCGAGGCGCGATAACAGCACCGCTGCACGCTCGCCGATCGCGCTCCAGTCCCGGGCTTTGACCAGCTCGGCAGGCGCTAGCCACGAACTTCCCACGGCAGCGACGTTAGGAAGTCCCATGTAGTCAGAAACGTTGTCCGGGCCGATGCCGCCCGTCGGACAGAACTGCACTTGCCCGAAGACATCGGCGTAGGCGCGCAGCGCCCCGATGCCACCGAAGGCGCCGGCCGGGAAGAACTTGAATACCGTCACCCCCAGTTCGAGGCCCATCATCACCTCGGAAGGCGTGATCACGCCGGGCAGGTACGGCAGCTCGAGCTCCTGCGCGCGACGCACGAGTGCTGCGCTCGTGCCCGGGCTGACCGCGAATGCAGCGCCCAGCCGTTGCAGCTGGTCCAGCTGTTCCACCGTCGTGACGGTACCGGCGCCGACCGACACGCCATCGACCTCGGCGAGAATGCTGCGGATCGCGTCGATTGCGCCCGGCCGCCGCAGCGTCACCTCGACGCAGCCGACGCCGGCATCGCGCAGCGCAATGGCGAGCGGAACGGCGTCGGCTGGATCGTCGATCACCAGCACCGGCAGCACGCGGTAACGTCGCAGCAACTCGATCAGCATTGGATTCGGTCCTTCAAAGGTCGACAGCCACTACCGGTGACTGCGTGTACAAGGGACCACCGAACGTCATGGCGCCCTGCTCCGCACTGGTGACTGAGCCGCGCATGTTCGCGAACAGTTCCCGCCCGAACCCCCGGTCGTGGCCCGGTGGCACGCCGCCTGGACGTTCCCGTTCGTGGAGCTCGCGGACATCGAGCAGTGCTTCCAGCCGGCCTGCCTCGGCATCCAGTCGCAGCAGGTCGCCATCACGCAGGCGCGAGATGAGACCACCGGCGGCAGCCTCGGGCGACAGGTGGATAGCCGCAGGCACCTTGCCCGACGCGCCGGACATGCGCCCATCGGTAACCAGCGCAACCCTGTGTCCAAGGTCGAGCAACACGCCGAGCGACGGCGTGAGCTGGTGCAGCTCCGGCATCCCGTTTGCCCGGGGACCCTGGTACCGCACGACGATGATTACGTCGCGATGCAGCCTGCCGGCCTTGAACGCGGCCACCACCGCGTCCTGGCTGTCGAAGACGGCGGCCGGCGCCTCGATGACCCGGTGCTGTGCCTTTACCGCAGACACCTTGGTGACCGCGCGCCCGAGGTTGCCGGTCAGCAGGCGAATCCCGCCGTCCGGCGCGAACGGGTCTGCGGCAGTGCGCAGGACGTCCGCGTCCAGCGACTGCACCGGGGCCGGACGCCATCGCAGGCGACCATCGTCCAGGAATGGCTCCTGGGCGTACGCGGCGAGACCGTCGCCGCACACGGTGGTGACATCCGCGTGCAGCAACCCCGCCTCGAGCAGTTCCCTCACGACGAAGCCCATGCCGCCAGCCGCGTGGAAGTGATTCACGTCGGCCTGGCCGTTCGGGTATATCCGCGTCAGCGACGGCGTGACCCGCGACAGGCCCGAGAAATCCTCCCAGTCGATCGCAATGCCCGCGGCGGCAGCTATCGCGACCAGGTGAATCGTATGGTTGGTCGAGCCTCCTGTGGCAAGCAGGCCCACCATCGCGTTGACCATCGCGCGCTCGTCGACGATGCGACCCACTGGCCGGTAGTCACCGCCCGCCGAGGTAATCGCGATGGCGCGCCTTGCGGCAGCCTGCGTGAGGGCCAGGCGCAGCGGCGTGCCGGGATTGACGAAAGCGCTGCCCGGCAGGTGCAGGCCCATCACCTCCATCAGCATCTGGTTGCTGTTGGCGGTGCCGTAGAACGTACACGTGCCCGGTCCGTGATAGGACTCGGCCTCGGCCTTGAGCAGCTCCGGGCGGCCGACCTTTCCTTCCGCGTACAGCTGGCGGATGCGTGATTTCTCGGCATTCGGCAATCCGGAGGTCATTGGCCCGGCCGGCACGAACAGTGCCGGCAGGTGGCCATACGCAAGCGCCCCGATCAGCAGGCCCGGCACGATCTTGTCGCAGACCCCGAGGCAGAGCGCCGCGTCGAACATGTCGTGCGAAAGAGCGATCGCCGTGGACATCGCAATGACGTCGCGACTGAACAGCGAAAGCTCCATGCCGGCACGGCCCTGGGTGACACCGTCGCACATCGCCGGGACGCCGCCTGCCACCTGAGCCGTGGCGCCTCCGGCCAGCGCGGCAGCCTTGATGATGCCCGGGTAATCCTGCAGCGGCTGGTGCGCCGACAACATGTCGTTGTAGGCCGTGACGATGCCGATATTGGGACGCTGGCCCGCCGCGAGCGCCGACTTCTCCGCAGCACTGCTCGCGGCAAACCCATGCGCCAGGTTGCCGCAGGACAGACGGGCGCGGCGTGTTCCCTGTGCGCCGTGCTCCGCGATACGCTCGAGATAGTCCACGCGTCGCGGCTCGCTGCGAGCGCGAATCCGCTCCGTGACCTCGGCGACGACCGGGTGCGTCACGAGGGATCGTCCTCGTGCCAGGTGCGGCCGTCGCGCTCGATCAATGCCACGGCGGCGCTCGGTCCCCAGCTGCCGCTGGTGTACGACCTGGGCACGATTCCCTGCTGGTTCCAGGCGGCCACGATCTGGTCGGTCCAGCGCCACGCCGCCTGCAACTCATCCACGCGCATGAACAGCGTCGGCCGGCCCCGGATCACGTCGAGCAGCAGTCTTTCGTAAGCGCCCGGGCTGCGCCCCCCGAATGTCTCGTTGAAGCTCAGGTCGAGCGCGGTCTGCCGGAGCTTCATCTCGCCCGGCCCCCGCTGCTTGCTCATCATCAGCAGGCGGATTCCCTCGTCGGGTTGCAGGCGCATCACCAGCCGGTTCGGGTGGATGGCGCCTGCGCTCTCCGGATAAAGGTCGTGCGGCGGCGTGCGGAACTGCACGACGATCTCCGACGCGCGCGACGGCAGGCGCTTGCCGGTTCGCAGGTAGAACGGAACACCCGCCCAGCGCCAGTTCTCGATGCCAGCCTTGACCGCCACGAAGGTCTCGGTATCGCTGGCTGCGCCCGCGTCAAACTCCTCGAGATAGCCGGGCACGGGCTGTCCGTCGATTGCGCCCGCACGATACTGGCCGCGGACGGTCAACTGCGCCGCATCCGAGCCGGCGATCGGGGCGAGCGACTTCAGGACCTTCAGCTTCTCGTCGCGGACCGCATCATCGTCGAGCGTGATTGGCGGCTCCATCGCAGTGAGACACAGCAGCTGCAGCATGTGGTTCTGCACCATGTCCCGCAGTGCGCCCGCCTGATCGTAATAGCTCCAGCGTCCGCCGACGCCGACCGTCTCCGCGACCGTGATCTGCACGTGATCGACGAAGGTGCGATTCCACAGCGGCTCGAACAGCCCGTTGGCAAAGCGCAGGACCATCAGGTTCTGCACCGTTTCCTTGCCGAGGTAGTGATCGATGCGGAAGATCTGCTGCTCGGAAAAGCTTGCGCCGATCGCGGCATTGATGGCCTTTGCCGAGGCGAGATCCTTGCCGAGCGGTTTCTCGAGCACCAGGCGGGTCACCGGCGTGACGAGCCCGGCGCCCGCGAGGTTGGACGCGATCGGACCGAACAGTTCGGGCGCCGTCGCCAGGTAGAAGCAGCGCACCGTCGCGTCGCGGCCGGCAAGGGCATCGCGCAGGGCGCCGAAGGCCGGAGCCTCGGTCGCATCGACCTCGACGTAATCGAGCCGCGCTGAAAACCGCTGCCAGGTCTCGTCGTCGAACTGCCCGGTGGGAAGCTCCGTCGCGCAGGCTTCCCTCACCAGCTCACGGTAGTCGTCGCGGCTCATGCTCCCGCGCGAAACGGCGATGATGCGCCCGTCCTGCGGCAGCCGGTTCTCGTGATCGAGGTGATAGAGCGCCGGAAGCAGCTTGCGCTTGGCGAGATCGCCCCGCCCGCCGAACACGACCATGTCGAACGGCTGCATCATCAAGGCGGCCTTCCCCTGCTGCATGTTCAGCCCGTGATGGTCTTCGTCGGAATCTGTCGGTGGCCTGCCAGGCGCGAGTATGCGGGCGGCCTCATGCGGTCCGGCGATTGCGCAGCCGTTCGGCGTAGAGCTGCTGCATGACGATCTTCGGCTCTCGATCCACGGTGAACAGGCCCCAGTGCTTCTCGGGCTCCAATGGGTCCGACGAACCCTTCCAGGGCTCGTCGAATGCCTCGAACACGAAAGTCAGGATGCGCTCGCTGCTGGTCCACTCCATCAGGTCCTGGTAGTAGATCGCCTGCAGTTCCTGCGACGAGTTCTCCGGGTTGATGCCGCGGCCGTTCGAGTTCGTCGCCCAGCCCGCCTCGCTGATGACCACCGGCTTGTCGGGATACAGGCTGGCGACGCTGTGATAGTTGTCCTTGGAGTAATGCAGCGCGTCGTGCACGTGCTTGTACTCCCAGACCGGGTAGGTGTGCAGCGAAATGAAATCCAGCTCCCGCACCAGGTCGCTGAGCTTTTCCCGCCACGGCACGTAGTTCTCGCAGAATGTCACGGGCTGCGGCACGCCATCCTTGACGCGGCGGACATGCTGGATCATCCGATCGACCGGCACGAAATGGTCGGTCCAGTCGACGGTCGCTTCGTTGCCGACCGCCACCGAAAAGACGATGTCGTCATTGTGTCGCGCGAGCGTAATGAGCCGCTCGACCTCGGCGTCGTTCTCGGCCACGTTCGCTTCCAGCTGTTCCTCGCTGTAGGTGGCGCCCCATGGACAGCCGAAATTGTTCATCTCGGCGCCCAGGTGCGCACCCAGCATGACCTGGAAATCGAGGCGGTCCCGGCGGATGACCTCCAGCACGCGTTCGGCGTGCGTGCTGCAGTCGTAGAGGCGAAGCAATCGCCAGTTCTTGTGCAGTATGTGCAGGTCCTCGCGGATCTCGGTCAGCGACGGATAGATCCGGTCACCGGGGCTCTGGCCTCGGCGATATCCCGAGTAGCAGATTGCGTTTCCGTATGGCAGCTTGAGCATCAGCGATCGTCTCCGGGTCTACACGTACTTAGGCAGGCCGTCCTTGTCCCACAGGCCCCAGTAGGCGCCGACGTCGCCTTCGGCACCCACCTTCCACGCCTCGTCGAACGCCGAGAAGTAGAAGACTTCGACTCCGTCCTGCCTGGCCCAGCGGTACGTGTCGATGAAGTAGCGCATCGCGCCCTCCACCGACGGCACGGCACCGTGGAAGGCCGTGCCGGTGTGCGGCCAGCCCGTCTCGCTGATGATGACTCTCTTGCCGCCGGCCACCGCGACGGTGCGGTGGTACATCGCCTGCATGTAGGCGATTGCCTCTTCGCGCGGGCAGCCCTCCCAGAACGGGTAGCAGTTGGTCAGCACCACGTCGCAGGCCGCCGTTACCCTGGGATGTCTCTCGAACAGGTAGTAGGCATCGACGTAACCCACCGGCACTCCCGGCACTGCCTGCTTGACGCGCTCGATGTAGCCGAGCAGCTCGTCCTCGGACATGTCTTCGCGCAGCAGCACTTCGTTGCCCACCGCCAGTATGTCGGCATGCCCTGCCTGCGCGACCGCGATCGCTCCGGCGATTTCGCGCTCGTTGATCTCGCGGTCGGTCCCCAGCCACGCACCTACCAGCGTCTTCAGCCCCATCTCGTGGGCGATGCGCGGCGTCTGCTCATGGCCGTCGGTGCAGGAGAAAGTGCGCACCCAGCCCGTGTAGGGACGGATGATCCCGAGGCGCGCGCGGATCTGCTGCTCGCTGACGATCGAACCCGGCGCCTGGCCCTCGAGGTAGGGACTGAAGCACAGGCCGTGCAAGCCCGCGTGCAGCGAGGCAGCGAACTCGCCGGCGAGGTTGGCGAGTTCCTCGGGTGATAGCGCGGGCGGAGGCGGCGCTCCCTGCGCATCGGCGCCGGCCAGCACCGGAATCCGCGGCGCAGACGGCGAGCGCCTCCAGGCGGGCGCTGGCGGTTCGCCTTCGTGCAGGTCAGAGGCGGAGCGGCCAACCACGGCCTCCGGGTGCTCGGCTACGGCGAATGCCGGAACGCCCGGCGGCACCGCCGCAGGTGGGGCGGCGACATCCTCGTCCGGCTCGGGTCCGCGCCGCGCCGCAAGGTCAGCCGACATCTGCTGCACCATCGCCTCGTCGATCTCGTAGTACCATAGCGCCGCAACCGCGGCGATGGCGGCGATGGCCGGGATCACGCTCATCATCAGCACGATGCCATGGACGGTGCGCGGACCCTGCGCGACGTTCGGCAGGTAACCGAAATACGCCAGCAGCCAGCCGGCGCCGGCGCCGCCGATGGCCCACCCGAACTTCTGCGCAAATGACGCCGCCGAGAAGATCAGCCCGGTGGCCCGGCGGCCCCACTTCCACTCCGAGTAATCCGCCGTGTCAGCGTACATCGCCCAGACCAGTGGCGCGGTCGGTGCGGCACAGAAATTGATGATCGTGTTGGCCGTCCAGACCAGCTTGATGTTCTCTGGCGGCACGAAATAGAA
This sequence comes from Steroidobacteraceae bacterium, assembly GCA_022865595.1. Lineage (GTDB taxonomy): Bacteria > Pseudomonadota > Gammaproteobacteria > Steroidobacterales > Steroidobacteraceae > RPQJ01. Next base: position 11,689 of record JALHTE010000001.1, read on the forward strand.
ACCGATGGTCAGCAGCGCGGTCAGCGACATCGACACCAGGTAGAATTTCCGCTTGCCGAAGCGCTTCGCGAGCGGCGAAGTCGCCATGACGCCGAGAATGAAGGCAACCGCCCCGGTGGTCATCACCGGACCGAAGTACCCGCTGCCGTTCGGCACCACGTAGTCGAAGTAATAGATGGTGACGGTGTTGCGGATATTGCCGAACGTCAGTGCCGCGATGCCGACCCCGCAGAGCACCACCCACGGGCGGTTGCGCAGCAGGTCCTTGAGATCGGTTGACAGCGAGGTTTCCTGCTTCGGTGGCGGCTGCACCCGCTCGCGCGTCATCGCAAATGTCGCGAAATAGAGCAGCACGGCGAAGACCGAGTAGATGATCATCGTCATCTGCCAGCCATGCGGTGACGTGTCGCTGCCGCCGAAGTACCGCACCAGCGGCATGGCCGTATTGACGATGATGAATACCGGGATCAGCGCCATCACGAAGCGGTACGAGGTGACGCTGGTGCGTTCCTTGGAATCCGGTGTCAGCACGCCGAGCAGCGCCGAGTACGGAATGTTGATGGCCGAGTACGCGAACATCATCAGCATCAGCGTGGCGTAGGCGTACACGATACGGGCCGTGCCCTGGAAGCTCGGTGCGCTGAACGCGAGGACCGCGGTCACAGCCATCGGGATCGCCATCCAGACCAGGTAGGGCCTGAAGTGCCCCCAGCGAGTCTCGGTGCGGTCGGCGATGGTGCCGATGATCGGGTCCACGAACGCGTCGGCGACGCGGGTCACCAGCATCATCGTGCCCATCGTGGCGGCGCCGAGCAGGAATACGTCCGTGTAGAACTTCGCCATGAAGATGGCGAACATCTGCCAGAACATGTTCGACGCGAGATCGCCGAGCCCGTAGCCGAACTTCTCGGTCACGGAAAGCTTGTGGTTTTCGGTCTTCACAGGATCCCCCCCCCGAAGCGCCTCGCGCGGCGCATCACCATCAGCGTTTTTTCTGGTAAGGCAGCCGGCCCTTGCCGCGAGGCGCGGGCTTGTCGTAGCCACCCACGCGGTCGTAGACCCGCACGTAATCGACGACTAGTTCGGCCGGGAATTGCGTCTCCGGATTCGGAACGCCGGGAAAATCCCCGCCGACCGCAACGTTCATCACGATGTAGAACGGCTGGTCGAAAGGCGCGGGCCAGGGATTCAGGTCCGCACTGCTGCGGGCCTCGATGCCCTTGCCGTTGCGCGTCTTGCTGCAGCTCCACCAGAAAGACTGGGTAGCCCAGTGTTCTCCGTCCACCGACCAGCGGATCTCGCCCGGTTCCCACTCGACCGCGTAGACGTGGAAGTCCGCCACCGTCTGGCCATCCGGGAACTTGTGCACGTGCGTTACCAGCGAGCGCTTGGGCGCATGTGACCCGAAGTGGACGCTGGCCAGGTATTCGGCCGGGCGCGTGCCGACGATCTCCATGGCGTCGATCTCGCCGGACGCAGCCCAGCCGCCGTACTTGTCGTCCAGGGGCAGCATCCAGATCGCGGGCCACAGTCCCTTGCCGTGCGGCACCCTGGCGCGGAACTCGAACTTGCCGTAGCGCTTGGTGAACAGCGGCGCTCCGTCGCGCTTCCGCGTCCGGATCCGTGCCGAGGTATAGCCGCAGCCGTGCAGCGGCTCTTTCAGCGCGCGGATGTACAGCAGGCTGTCCCTGACGCAGGCGTTCTCGGGATCGCGCGTGTAGTACTGCAGTTCTTCGTTGCCCCAGCCCGGAAC
>JALHTE010000154.1 GCA_022865595.1 Steroidobacteraceae bacterium
CCATCTCGACGCCGGTGCGATGGTGCACGGTTACCGTGCAGCGGATCACTGCTTCGTCACCGTCCGGCATGTCGATCTCGATGCGGCAGTTCTCGATGCCGAGCGGGTGACAGAATGGAATCAATTCGTGGGTGCGCTTGGCGGCCATGACGCCGGCGATGATCGCAGTCTGGAAAACGGGCCCCTTGCTGGTCGAGAATCCAGCCTCGCGCAGCGCGTCGGCCACCGACCTGGGGAACCGGACCCTCGCCTCGGCGACCGCGGTGCGCTTGGTAACAGCCTTGCTGCTCACATCCACCATGGCAGGCTGGTCATTCTCGTCAACATGGCTGAACATTTCTTACCCGCCGATGTAATGCATCTCGACCTTGTGCAGCGGATGCGCCGCAGCGCGCTCTGCGTCGCGGATCTCACTGTATCGGTCCGAACGCCGCGACCAGGTGCCGCGAACGAGTTCAAGGAGTTCCTCGTCAGTCGCGCCGGCCCGCAGCGGTGCGCGCAGGTCGAGCCCGTTCGCCGCGAACAGGCACATGTACAGCGAGCCCTCCGACGAAAGGCGTGCTCGGCTGCAGCCTCCGCAGAAGGGCGCCGACACCGATGATATGAAGCCCAGTTCTCCCGCGCCGTCGACGTAACGGTAGCGCTCCGCGACCTGGCCGCGCCGGCCCGGCAGTGCCGTCACCGGCCAACGTTGGCTGATCTGGCGCAGCAGTTCGGCTGAGCTTACAACCTCGGCGGCGTGCCAGTCATTCCGGTTACCGACGTCCATGTACTCGATCATGCGCACGATGACCCGCGTGCCACGAAATCGCTCGAGCAGATCAAGAACGGTGTGGTCGTTCACGCCGCGCTTCACGACCGCATTCACCTTGACCGGGTCGAGTCCGGCGGCAAGGGCCGCCCCGATGCCCTCGAGCACCTGGTCGAGGCCGCCGAACCCGCCATTCATCGATTCGAAAACCGCCGGATCCAGTGAGTCCAGGCTCACCGTGACCCGATGCAGGCCGTTGCCCTTGAGTTCCGCTGCATGCTGGGCGAGCAGCACGCCGTTTGTAGTCAGCGCGATGTCCTCGACCCCGTCGAGCGTCGAGAGTTCTGCGACCAGGTCTGCGATGCCTGGCCGGAGCAGCGGTTCGCCGCCGGTGATGCGGACTTTGCGCACGCCAAGCCGCGTGCCGAGGCGCGCCACGCGGGTGATTTCGCGGAAGTCGAGCCGCTCGGACGACCTGAGGAAGCGGTAGCGATCGTGGAAGGTCTCGCGCGGCATGCAGTACGGGCAACGGAAATTGCACCGGTCCATGACCGAGATGCGCAGGTCACGCATGGGCCGGCCAAGCGTGTCGCGCACTGCGTCGCGGCCGGGAAGCGCGACTACCGTGTGTTCGTCCGAATCGCCTTCCACTGGGAGTTCCTCGCCTGCCTACTTCTTGTTCGCTGCGTTGTAGGCCTTGATTTCCTCGCTCCACCGGGCCGCCAGCGCGGTCAATTCGTCGATTGCCGCGTTGTGCTTCTTGACCTGCATGGACTTGAGCGCGGCTTCCTTCTGTGCGCGCTGCGGGTCAGCAGGGTCGAGCGCGGCAATCTGCTCTGCCAATTCGGTGTCGAGGCAAGGCAGGTAAGTGTCCTGCACGGCGCCCGAATATTGCTTGATTGACCCCTGCGCCTCCAGCATCTGTTCCTTGGTCGACGTAGCACCGTTGGGGATCGAATTCGGCGCCTGCGGGTATACGCAGGCAGCATGGACCGTAACGCCCGACGCGAGCAGCACGGCGGCAAGAGAGGCGCGGATCAGGTGCTTCATCATTACTCCTCTGGGAACAGCTGCCGGGCAGGCGTCGGTTGCCATGAATTCGGGATGGCAAAACTATAGCAGACACCCGCCGTTCACCGGACACGCCCCGGTACCCGGGCGCCGCGGCTGCCCGGCCGTGTCCACGCGGGCGTCCGGTCGGGCTATGCTTGGCACTTCGAGGGCGGGAGAAACGCGCATGAAAGGCCATGACCCGGTTGTGACCTACGGGGCGAGCACCCATGCGGTGCGTGGCGACTACAGCCGCATGCGCCCCGACTACACGGTCGATCAGGACTACACGTCGTACGGGGAGGGCGACCAGGA
>JALHTE010000155.1 GCA_022865595.1 Steroidobacteraceae bacterium
ACCGGCTCGACCACGTAGTTCTGCGAGCGCAGCCGGATGGTGAGCAGGCGCAACAGCCCCGGGTCGTCGTCAACGACCAGGATACGAGGTGCGCGGCGGGCGGGGCGGGACATGGGGGCATGTTCCGCGATCCGCGGTGTCGCGGGAAGGGGTATGGACGATGCTGGGAATCTGCCGGTTCCCGACTGAAATATGAGGTGAATGCAGCGTTGTTTTTCTTCATTGTGTTGTCACCGTTGACAACAAATCGAGGGCGTTGCACCATGCGGCAATCTCGGCAAATATCTTGGGTTGTGGCCGCTCGCCGCGACTTCGTTGGCTTCCCGGAGGGCGCGAGACGTCTCTGTCTGCATGTGCTTACGCTTCTGGCAGATGGCGATAGGCCGACGCTGGTCAAGCCGCTCCGGGGTTTCGGTCCGGGAATAGTAGAAATTGCTGCGCGCTACAGGGGCGATGCATACCGAGTGATTGTCGACCTGAAGTCAGGTGCGGATCTCTGGGTCCTGCACGTGTTCCAGAAGAAATCACATCGGGGCATCAAGACGCCGATTCACGAAATCGAATTGATTCGCCGACGACTGCGACAAGTCAGGGGAGAACAATCATGAAAGACGAAAAGCTGGGATTCATCCGAGGCAGTGGCAACGTTTACCGGGACTTCGGTTATCCGGACGCAGACCTGCTTCTGCTCAAGGCCAATGTCGCGGGTTCTGTAATCAGGATGCTCGACCAGCTGGGCCTGACCGTGCGCAAGGCGCAGGAGCTGACCGGTATTGCAGCAGCCGATTTTTCGAGGATCCGTCAGGCTGATCTCGATCGGTTCACGCTGGACCGCCTGATCATCATTGCCAGCCGACTCGGCGCCAAGTTCAGGCTGACCGTCCGTCATCCGCGTGCGTCAAAACGTCGGCGAGAAGGCTCGCCGGAGCTTGATGCCGTTCTCAAGGGGCAGAAGCAGGTACGTGTTGCACGCGGCAAGCTGAAATGGACCGGCAATCTCGAGGAAATGCGGCGGGATTGAGCCGGACGCAGTCGCACGACCGCGATTTCGATTGAATTCGTGTATATACGAATAATGAAGCGAAAAACTGGTACTAAACGGAAGACGCAAGACAATCCCGAATGGAAGACGGCGACCTTCTCCAAGGCGCGACCAGCGGCAGAGGTGTTGCCGGAGATCTTCGAGGCGAGCGTTGCAAAGAAGATGCTGAAGCCGCGCGGTCGGCCTAAGACGGGGCGGGCGCGAACTGCGATCTCGATTCGATTGCCTCAAGATACGCTTGCGCGCTGGAAGGCGACGGGCTCTGGGTGGCAGACGCGCATGGCAGAGGTGCTGGACAAGGCGATATGAGGCGAGTCGCCTGACTCAGGGCCGCGGTGGCGGTGCCTCGGGTTCTGGCTCCGGCGCCTCTTCCTGCGCCTGTTCCTGCAGCGATCGCTCCATCTCGGCGACGGCCTCGAGCTTGCGGTTGGCTTCCGCGAGCTGCTTCTTCAGGCGTGCGTTCTCTGCCGCAAGCGCGTCGGCACGTTTCGTCGCGCTGCTGTCGTTCAACTTCAGCTTCTGCTGCGATTCCTCGCGCTGGCGCGCGAGCTCGGCGTAGAGCGCGACGCGCGCGTCGAACTCCCGCAGGTAGGCGTTCGCGAGTTCCAGCTCCTGTGTGCCCAGGTCGTTGGGTCCAGCCAGCAGGTCGGCGAGCAGGCGCTTCGCCTCGACGGGGTTGCTGTCCTTGTGCCCGGCGGCGCCGAGCGCGAGCGCGTAGCGCAGCTTGTTGGCCGCGGTCGGTGATTGCCTCGCGGACGCGAGCGCTGCGGCAAGTTCCGTCTGCTGCCGGGTCGGGTCGCCGGGTGCCATGTTCGCGAGCGTGTCGAGGTAAGGCGCGATGGTTGCCGGGGCAGGGGCAGCCAGAGCCGGCGGCGACGGGGCAGGGGTCGACGAGCGCGACTCCATGCCCGCGCAGGCGCCCAGCGCGAGCAGCGGCAGGACCAGGCTGAATGCAGTGGCTGTGCGTCTGGAGGGCTTGGTGGTCATCGGGGCTATCGGGAGGCCGGGTCTTTCCGTGCGTATTGGATAGAAATTGGCTTGGTATCGGGTGCCGAGCAGGGCGAATAGTAGCCGTTGCGGGCGCTTGAGATCCTGCGGGCAATGGCTATGATACATACATTAAAATCAGCTACACATAATGACAGCATGGCACTGAACATCAGGAACGCCGAGACAGAGGCACTGGCGACCGCTCTCGCGACCCTCACGGGCGAGACGAAGACCGAGGCGGTGCGCAGGGCGCTCCACGAGCGACTCGAACGCACACGGCGCGTGCGGGGCCGGCGGAGGCTTCTGGACGATATCAACGAGATTTCGGCGCATTGCGCGGCGCTGCCGGTGGTCGATGCGCGTGATGCTGACGAGATTCTCGGCTACGACTCCCAAGGGTTGCCACGCGGATGATTCTCGATACCTCCGCACTGCTCGCGATCCTGCAGGATGAACCCGAGCGGGCGGATTTTGCAGAGGCGATCGAGGCCGCGGATGCGTGCTCGATGTCGGTGGTCTCGTTCGTTGAATGCTCGATCGCGCTCGCGACTCGACGAGGCACCGATGCGGTGCGTGATCTCGACCTGCTGATCGCCAAGGCGTCGATCGGCCTTGTGCCCGTGGATGCAGACCAGGCCGACTACGCGCGGCGCGCGCACCGTGCGTTCGGTAAGGGCAATCACCCGGCAGGGTTCAACTTCGGCGACTGTTTTGCCTATGCGTTGTCGAAAGCGAGCGGCGAGCCGTTGCTGTTCAAGGGCAGCGACTTCGCGCTGACCGACGTCGAGCGACATCCGGCGAGCCGTTAGGTGGTCTGCATCCGCCGGCGACGCGAAATAGTATTCTCAAGCAAGCGGGACTGAGGCGACGTTGAGGAGAGTCGATGCGTTTTCAGGTCATTCTCGAGACAAGTCCGACGGGTGTCGGAGCCTACGTACCAGAGCTACCTG
>JALHTE010000156.1 GCA_022865595.1 Steroidobacteraceae bacterium
AGCGGGCCCGCGGCGGTGTCGGGCTGATCGTGACCGGAGGATTCGCTCCCAACATCGAAGGCTGGACGTCACCGTTCGGCGGACGGCTCACGACGCATGCCGCGGCCGCCAGGCACCGGCCGATCACCGGTGCCGTGCATGCCGAGGGCGGCCACATCGCGCTGCAGATCCTCCACACCGGGCGCTACGGGTACCACCCGCTTGCGGTCTCGGCCTCGCGAATCAAGTCGCCGATCACGCCGTTCACGCCGCGGGCGCTCACGGCACGCGGCATCGAGCGGCAGATCCGCGCATTCGTCCGCTGCGCCGCGCTGGCGCGCGAAGCCGGCTACGACGGCGTCGAGGTGATGGGCTCCGAGGGCTACTTCATAAACCAGTTCCTCGCCGCCCACACCAACAAGCGCACCGACGACTGGGGTGGCAGCTACGCGAACCGCATGCGGCTGCCGGTCGAGATCGTCGAGCGCACGCGCGAAGCCGTCGGGCGGGACTTCATCATCGTCTACCGGCTCTCGATGCTGGACCTGGTGCCCGATGGCAGCAGCTGGGACGAGGTCGTGATGCTCGCAAAGGCGGTCGAGCGAGCCGGCGCGACCATCATCAATACGGGCATCGGATGGCACGAGGCACGCGTGCCCACGATCGCGACCTCGGTGCCACGCGCCGCCTTCGCCTGGGTGACGAAGAAGCTGAAGGGCGAGGTAAGCGTCCCCCTGTGCACCACCAATCGCATCAACACGCCCGAGGTGGCCGAGCAGGTGCTTGCCGACGGCTGCGCCGACATGATCTCGATGGCGCGGCCCCTGCTCGCGGACCCGGAGTTCGTCGTCAAGGCGGCCGAAGGGCGCGCCGACGAGATCAACACCTGCATTGCCTGCAACCAGGCCTGCCTCGACCACGTCTTCCAGCGGCGCATCGCCTCATGTCTCGTGAATCCGCGGGCTGGCCACGAGACCGAGCTCGTCTACACGCCAGCGGTTGCTGCAAGGCGCATCGCGGTGGTGGGCGCCGGTCCCGCAGGCCTCGCCTGCGCAACGGTGCTCGCCGGCCGCGGTCACCGCGTGGACCTGTTCGAGGCAGCGCGCGAGATCGGCGGCCAGTTCAATCTCGCCAAGCGCATCCCGGGCAAGGAAGAATTCCACGAGACGCTGCGCTACTTCGCGAAGCGCCTGGAAATCACCGGCGTCTCGCTCAGGCTCGGAACGCGTGCGGACGCCTCGCAACTGATCGACGGCGGATACGACGAGATCGTGATCGCGACCGGGGTCACGCCGCGCGACCCGCATATCGACGGTGCTGCAGAACAGGCGCGCACGGGCAGGGTCGTGTCGTACGTGGACGTGCTGCATGGAAGCCCGGTAGGCCAGCGAGTCGCCATCGTCGGCGCCGGCGGCATCGGCTTCGACGTCGCCGAGTTCCTGGTCGCAGGCGGTCATTCGACGGCGCTCAACCTGCCTGCGTGGATGGCCGAATGGGGCGTCGGTGATCCCGCCGTCACGCGAGGCGGCCTCGTCACGCCGCGCATCGAGGCGCCGGCGCGCGAGGTCACGCTGCTGCAGCGCAAGGCCGCGCCACTCGGCAAGGGCCTTGGCAAGACCACCGGCTGGATCCACCGCGCGGCGCTGCGCGCGAAGCGCGTCACGATGATCGGTGGCGTCAACTACGAGAGAGTCGACGAACGTGGACTGCACCTGAGTTTCGGCGAGGCGCACGATAAGCCGATGCTGCTCGAGGTGGACACGGTCGTGCTGTGCTCCGGCCAGGAGCCGCTGCGCGAGCTCGAGGCACCGCTGCGCGCCGCCGGTGCAAACGTCCACCTGGTCGGCGGCGCCGACGTCGCCACCGAACTCGACGCAAAACGCGCGATCGACCAGGCCTCGCGGCTGGCGGCGCGTCTCTAGCAGCGGCCGGGCCCTTCTCGAACAGGCCCCGCCTCCAGGCGCCCCCTACTCCAGCGGGAACGGAACGCGCGCCTGCCCTGTGGCGTGTTCCTCGGCACGCTTCGCCGCCAGGATCGCCTTCAGCAGCTGCGCGTGCACGTGCACGTCCTGGCCCGACCTCAGGAAACGATCGGACAGTTCGAACACTTTCTCCAGGAATCCGTTGCGCTGCTCCAGGTACAGCATGCTCTTGCCCAGGAACCGGGGATCACGAGCCTCGACGTGCAGCAGCTCTGCCGTGGCCATCGCGGTCGCGAGCTCTTCGGCGCTGGGCCGCTGGCGATAATGCACCTGCTCCGAGTCGCCGGCGGGCGGTGCGTGCTTCATGCCGCCTGCCAGCGCAGCAATACCCACGCGCGGTGGGCCGTGCAGCAGGCGCTGCACCACGTCGTTGGTGGTCACTATGCCGACGACCAGGTCGGCGTCGTTCACCACGGGAACGGCGTGCACGCCGGCGTCTCTCATCAGCCCGGCGGCCTCGGCGATGCTCGCCTGCGGCGTCAGGCTGAGCACCGGCGTGTGCATCAACTGTTCGATGCTCATGCGCTCGTCGAGGAATTTCGCACGGTCCGCAGCCGCCTTCGGCATGAAGTGCTCGAGTTTCATCAGGTCGGCCGAGCTCAGCATGCCGACGAGCTTTCCCTCGCGAACCACCGGCAGGTGATGAATCGAGTACTGGGAAAAGCAGTCGAGCGCTTCGCTGACCGGACGGTCCGATTCGATCACGACCACGGTCTCGGTCATGATCCGCGACACGGGTTCTTCGGGTCTCATGCGCTGCCCCTGTGGCGAGGACTACGCGACTCGACGGCCAGGTGGCAGGAAACTCGCGCGTACCCCATACAAGGCTGCCTCGGCAGGCATGTGGATGGGCATCCGTAGTGCCCGCAGAATGGGCCTGTCCCGGGAGAGCTCAGGATTTCCCGCGGAAGGCGTGCCGCATCAGGTCCGGGGCAAAGCCCGGCACTGCGGTGCCAGGGTGCGTCGCATATCGGTAGAGCGCGGCCGCGTATACGCCCTGCATCGTCGCCTGCAGCGCGGAGAGCACCAGCAGCACCACGACACCGACCAGCACCACCGCACCCATCAGCATGGTCGCCCCGGTCTGCACCGCGAGGTACAGCGCCACGGCGCACACGGCGATCCATGCAACGTACACCGCCGCGAAAACGAGACCCAGTCCGAAATTGCCGATCAGGTTCTCGCCCCAGGTCCCGCGCAGCAGCCCAGCGCTTTCCTTGACTGCCGCCAGCGGCCCGACGTCACGGGTCACCAGCACCGGAACCACGAGGAACGTCGCGACCGTCCAGGCGGCGCCCACGAGCTTCACCACCAGCGCACCCAGCCACCCCACGCGCTCCTCGATCGCGCGTAGCACCAGGCCGACCGTCGCGGCGATGAGCGCATAGCCGAGAATGCGGCCCTTGCGCGCCCAGGCGATCCTGAGCCCGTCGCTCAGCGTCGGGTTGCCGCCGTCCATGCGGATCATGGCCGCGCCCACCAGCGCCGCGTTGAAAAAGAGGGCTACGAACCACGTCGCGACGTAGAACACGAGCGCGGCTGCAAGCGAGGCCGGGCTGTCGCCCTGCGCGGCGCCGCTGCTGAATCCACCGAGCATCGCCACCGGAACCAGCAGGCTGCCCAGCAGCAGCAGGAGCGCGCACACCGACATGACGGGCAGCAGCATCAGTTCCTTGTCCGCGCGCACGACGGCAAAGGAGGCTCTGGCGAGCTCGAGGCTGCGGGAGAAACGGCCGGACATGGAATTATCCTTCTGGAAATCGATCGGGCGTGAGCAGTGAGAATCGTTGCTCACCCGCGAGACAGTCAATAGCCTGCCGGGGCGGGCCCTTGAACCTCAGATCTCGTCGTATTTCCTGCTCGACCCACGCGCCTTCTCGACGGGGTACTTGACGGCGTTGCGCGCGATCTTCGCCCGCGCGGCTGAGGCGAGGTCGACGTCGAGCTTGTCGGCAAGGCGCACCAGGTAGAGCAGCACGTCCGCGAGTTCCTGTTCGACCGCCGCACGCGCCTCGGGCGACAGGTCGCGGCTCTGCTCATCGGTCAACCACTGGAAGGGCTCGAGCAGCTCCGCCGCCTCGACCGACAGCGCTGCAGCGAGGTTGCGCGGCGAATGAAACTGGTCCCAGTCGCGCTCCGCGGCGAACCTGCGCAGCGCATCACGCAGTTCAAGCAGCGAGTCGGTCACGGGCGCGTCGGTATCAGGACCGGCGCGCGGACCGGCAGACCGTGATCATGGAAACTGGATTTTTCCACGCGGGGGGCCGCCTTGCCCGGCAATCGCGGATGCCGCACCCGCGTCCGGGATCACGATGGACGAGGCCTGTTGCCTGCGCATTTCCTGCAGTTCCTGCATCGTCTCCTCGAAGGCGACCTTGGCACCGGCAGCGAATCCCTCGCAGGCTTCCGCCAGCGTCTTCGCCTCGATCTCGAAGCTGAGCGGCAGGGCTCCCGCCGGCGTCATGATCTGCGCCTGGCCCACGTAGGACGTTGCACGCGACGGATCGGGGGTACCGTCCGGCTTCACCGGCGTCATCACGCGAATCGTGCCGACCCGCCGGTCGGTGTAAAGGTCCTCGCGGTACAGGTCCTGCGAGTCCATCTTCGGGTCGGGTGCGTTGGTCTGGCCGGCCATGGGTTCAATCCTCGGTTACGGTCGGATCCTCCGGATCCGGGGGCCGTCACGGTACCCGAGGCCGGCAGCCGCGACAACGGCCGTCAGAACTGCGCGTCGGCCCCTGGCCCGCACAGTGGCGGTTTCGAGGCTGTTTCGCTGGGCCAGGGAGTCATGGCAATGAAATAGAGCACGATCAGGTTGACCAGGGGCAGCGAAGCCATGATCGCAAGCCAGGGCGGGAAACCCATGCGCTTGAAGATCCGCCAGAACGGAACGACCTGCAAAAGCGACAAGATGACGATCCAGCGGATCACGTAGCCTCCAGACAAGTGCACAAGTGCAGCAGGGCCAGGACCCGGCCATGGCCCGCCGCGGAACCCATCCGGCGCCCACGCTCCGGGCGCCCGTAACACGTCTGCGAATTCTAGGCTCATCGGGCGCCCCGGACACTCGGTGGCAAGCCCGGAGCCGCCTTCCTCTTGCTTCGGCGCGGCGCCTAACCATACTTCACGGATGTCCACGCGATCCACCAGCCTGCACGAGATGCCGCGGCAACGCATCCTGCGGGGTTTCGTCACTGTCTCGATCACGGTCTGCACGCTGGCCCTGGCAGGCTGCGGCAGTATCCGCGGCATGTTCCCCGAGAGCCGCAAGGAGGAAGCCAGGGCGAGCGATTTGCTGCAACTTCAGGCCCGCAACATGCGCTACGCCGACATGTACGTCGGCACGCTGGTGGAAACCATTGCACACCTGGAAAACGCGGACAGCGACCCGATGCAGCGCTACGCCCTGTCCGGATGGATACTGGCGGAGGCCAATACCGCATATTCGGATGCCACTGCCGAGAATGCCATGCTCGGCACGCTGGATCTCGTGACGCTGGCCACGCTGAGCCGGATGATGGTCGAAACGAGCGGGCCCGCAAGGTTTCCGGACCAGGCGGCGGCCATGCTGGCCGTCCACGCCGAACTCGAGACCGCCGCCTGGGAACTTGCTGCGCAGATCCTCACGCCAGCGCAGATAGAGGACCTGCGCCGGGTGATGACGGAGTGGCGCGAAAAGCACCCGGACAGCCAGATCGCGCCATTCGTGCGTTTCCAGGAGTTCCTCACCGAGGTCCCGACCGCCAGCAGCAAGAGCAAGGTCTCGATGCCCTCGAGCCTGATCGGGCTCGTCGGCCTGGACCCGATGTCCGGCCTCGACCCCGCGGTGAGGCAGGTCGAGCAATCGCGGCTGCTGGCCGAGCGCGCGCTTTACTACGCACAACGCCTGCCGATCCTCTTCGACCTGCAGCTCGACCGCTCGATGAATCGCCTCGCGGCTGGCCCGGAATCGCGAACGCTGCAGCGGCAAGCCGCAAGCCTGACCAGTGCGGCCGCGCGATTTGCCACGGTCGCGGAGGCGCTGCCCGGGACTATTTCCGCAGAGCGCGAGGCATTGATCGCGCAATTGAACGAGACCATGGCTTCGCAGGCGGCCACGCTGCGCCCGCTGCTGGTGGACATGCGTGGCA
>JALHTE010000017.1 GCA_022865595.1 Steroidobacteraceae bacterium
GGGCTTCCGTACCCGACGCCGGCGCCATCCAAACCCCGCGGCTGAGTGAGCCGGGTGAGCGCCGTAGCACCCTCCCGGGGCGTCGCGCGGCATGGACGCCGCGCGCGAGCCCCCAGGGACGGGTTCACGGCGTCCCCGGGAGGGTGCTACGGCACTCACCCGACAGCATTGCACTCCACCGCGTAGAATGGCGGCCTCATGAGCGAAGCAGACCCCAAAACGCCGGCCCCGGGCGCGCCCGGCTCCGTGGACTTCGGCTACCGGCAGGTTCCGGCTGCCGAAAAGGCGGTCCGTGTCCGCGAGGTATTCGACTCCGTCGCGGACAAGTACGACCTGATGAACGACCTGATGTCGGCAGGCGTGCATCGCCTGTGGAAGCGGTTCATGTTGTCGCAGACCGGCCTTCGGCCTGGCCAGTCGGCGCTCGACGTCGCCGGCGGCACCGGCGACATCTCGGCCGGCATGGCCGCGCAGGTGGGCGAGGACGGTCTGGTGGTCCTCTCGGACATCAACGCCGCGATGCTCGGCGTGGGCCGCGACCGCCTGCTCGACCGTGGCCTGATGCGCAACGTGCGCTTCGCGCTAGCCAATGCGGAGTGCCTGCCGTTCGCCGACGAGAGCTTCGACTGCGTGACCATCGCATTCGGGCTGCGCAACGTGACGGATAAGGCCGCGGCACTTGCATCCATGCGGCGCGTGCTCAAGCCGGGCGGCCGCCTGCTGGTGCTGGAGTTCTCGAAACCCACGCTGCCGGGTCTCAAGAAGATATACGACGTCTATTCATTCAGCGTGTTGCCCTGGCTCGGTCGCCGGGTGGCCGGGGACTCAGACAGCTACCAGTACCTGGCCGAGTCGATCCGCCGCTTTCCAGACCAGCAGGCGCTGCTCGCGATGATGCGCGAGGCGGGGCTCGAGGACTGCCGCCACCACGACCTGAGCGGCGGGATCGTCGCACTGCACCGCGGCTTCCGCTACTGACATGCTGCTCGAGCGCCTCGAGGAAGCCCTGAACCGCAATGTCGCCGAGTCGCGTAAGGCGCAGGCGCTGTGCCGCCAGCTCGACGGGCGTGTCGTCTCGCTCGCCGTGACCGGAACTCCGCTCGAATTCTTCGCCAGCGCGCGGGATGGCCGGCTGTCGCTCTCGCCGAAGAACGAGGGCGCCGCGGCGGACGCCTCGCTGTCGGGATCGCCGATCTCGCTTCTCTCGCTCGCCGGACCGCGCGCCGAGGGCGCACTGCGCGGCGGCGGGGTGCGCATCGAGGGCGACGCCGAGGTTGCGCAGAAATTCCGCGAACTGCTTGAGCATGCGCAGCCCGACGCCGAGGAGGAACTCGCGCGCGTCGTCGGTGACGTTGCCGCGCGGAACATCGCCAATCTCGCACGCGGATTCCTCGATTTCGGCCGCAAGGCGGGCCGCTCACTCGCAGGCAACGTGTCCGAGTACCTGCAGGAGGAAGGCCGCGACCTGCCGACGCGGACCGAGGCGGAGGAATTCCTGGCCGACGTGGACCGCCTGCGTGACGACGTCGAGCGCTTCGAGGCCCGGCTCGCTCGCGTCGGTTCGCCTGGCGCGAAGGGTGGCGTGAAACGCCGCCGGCTGGATCACTAGCGGCGCACCGCTCCGCGCAGCTCAATACCCCAGGCCACCGGTCACATTCCAATGCGTCTCCGAGTCATCGGCCGCCTGCTCCAGATCCAGCGGGTCCTGGTCCGCCACGGCCTCGACGAGATCGTGCTTGCGACCCACCTCTTCCGGCCGCTGCGATATGTTTTCTACCTTTCGCCGGCGACGTGGTTCCAGCGCAGTCGCGGCGGTTCGCGCGGGGAACGTATCCGGCTCGCGCTGGAGGAGCTCGGGCCGATCTTTGTGAAATTCGGCCAGGCACTGTCGACGCGCCGCGACCTGCTGCCGGCGGACATCGCCGATGAACTCGAAAAGCTGCAGGACCGTGTGCCGCCGTTCCCGGGCGCGGAGGCGCGCGCGATCGCGGAGCGCGCCTACGGCCGGCCGCTCAGCGAGGTATTCGAGGACTTCGATGAACAGCCACTCGCCGCTGCCTCCGTGGCGCAGGTGCACGTGGCACGCCTGCGCAGCGGCGAGGACGTCGTCTTCAAGGTGATTCGTCCGGGCGTGCGCGAGCGGATCGAGCGCGACATCGAGGTGATGTACGTGCTGGCGCGCCTGGCCCTCGCCTACTCTTCCGAGGGCCACCGGCTGCGCCCGGTCGAAGTGGTGCGCGAGTACGAGAAAACCATCTACGACGAGCTGGACCTGATGCGCGAAGCGGGGAACGCGGCGCAGCTGAAACGAAATTTCGAGGGCTCGGAGCTGCTGTACGTCCCGGCGATCTACTGGGACTACTGTCGCCCCGAAGTCATGGTGATGGAGCGTATCCACGGCGTGCTGGTCAGCGACCACGACGAACTGCGCCGCCGCGGCACCAACATCCAGCGCCTGGCCGAGAACGGGGTCGAGATCTTCTTCACGCAGGTACTGCGCCACAACTTCTTCCACGCCGACATGCACCCCGGCAACATCTTCGTCCAGGTGGACGACCCCGAGCATCCGAAATATGCGGCCGTCGACTTCGGCATCGTGGGATCGCTCGACGCGCGCGACCAGCACTACATCGCCGAGAATTTCATGGCGTTCTTCGACCGGGACTACAACCGCGTGGCACGGCTGCACGTGGAGTCGGGCTGGGTGCCTCCGGACACGCGCGTGGACGAGCTCGAGGCCGCGGTGCGCACCGTCTGCGAGCCGATCTTCCAGAAGCCGATCTCGGAAATCTCGTTTGCGCAGGTGCTGCTGCGCCTGTTCGAGACGGCACGTCGCTTCCAGATGAAGGTGCAGCCACAACTGATCCTGCTGCAGAAAACCATGCTGCAGATCGAAGGGCTTGGCCGGGAACTCTATCCGCAGCTCGACCTGTGGAAGACCGCGCAGCCGGTCTTCAAGAGCTGGGCCGCCGACCGGTTGAGCGGCCGCAACGTCGCCGAGCAGCTGCGCCGCCAGTTGCCGGAGCTTGGCGAGGCGCTGCGCATGCTGCCACAGGTGCTGCAGCAGTTCGTGCAACAGGCATCGGAAGGCAATTTCCGCCTCAAGGTCGAGCAACCCGGCATCGAGAAGTTGCGCGAGGAAATCCGGGCGAGCGCGCGACGGCGCGACATGACCATCGTTGCGGCCACGACGCTGCTCGGTGGGTTCATCTGGCTCGCGATCGGGATCTCGCCATGGCCCGGCGCGGCTCTCTGCGCGGCAGGCCTGCTGGGAACCCTGCTGGCGCGCCGCATGTGAAGCGGATGGCTATCCGGGTTCAGCCGTCTTCAACTCGATCCACGTCGCGCGCGCACGAGCGCAGAGCTCGCCTTCCTGGTCGAAGATCGCCGTTCCGGCGTAGTGCTTGCGTCCGTCTGCGCCGAGCTTCCAGCCAATGACCGTGCACGACTCGCCGACGCGGACGCAGCGATCGACGTGCGCGTGCATCTCGCCGAGCACCATCGTGCGACGGCCCGCACAGAGCGCGAAGTAGCCGGGGCAGTCGAGCGCCGCCCAGTGGAACTCGACGGCGACCTTGCCGTCGCCGGCGTCGAGATCATCGGCCGGCAGCCACGGCGCCGCGACGATGCCGGTCTCCAGCATGCCGGGAAAGATCCTCATCCCGTCGCCGCGCCGGCGATGCGGCCCGCACACGAAGCAGTCCGGAAACACGTGATGATTGAATCCCGGATAGTGCTGGGATGCCCAGACAGCCTGTACGTACGGCGGCGGCGACGGCACCTCGAGTTCGAGTCTCGAAGGCCGGCCGATCGCGACCGGCCCCGAAGCCGAGGCAAGCTCGAAGTCACCGTTGCCGAGCTGCGACACGCTGAGATCTGCATCGAGCGGGGGCGGCGTCAGCAGCCGGACGCTCATGTCGGCACCGGCCGCGACAACGAACGCCCCGCAGGCATAGCCGCCGTTCGCGGACGCTGGCGGGCCGTTGTAGCGGCGATCAAGCTTGAGAGTCTTCAAATGCCCTCCGGCGGGGTTCCGGCCGGTGCTGCGCAATTCCAGCATTCGGAGAACTGCGCCTCGATCCGCTCGCCACAGCGCGCACAGGTCCATGCGTCGCCACTCGGCTGAGAGTGAAGCGCCACCTCGATCAGGCCGCGCGCGCGCAGTTCCTGTCCCGGTTCGCGAACCCACAGTTCGGGCCAGCACTCGACGAACGGAATCTCGCCGACCACGCCGGACAGCCTGTCGTTCCTGACGATGCAGGCGATTCCCTCGGACTCGAGGATGTTGCGCAGGTGGGCAATCTCGATCGCCGATTCTGCGGTGTGTACCTTGCGCATGACGTTCATCGTAGCGGGTCAACCCCGCCAGAATCGATCCATCTCGAGATAGGTGAACGATACCGACCAGCCGATCAGCACGAAACCCGCGAGGCTCTCCATTCCGGTCAGGAAGCGGATGTTGCCGACGGGCGTGAGATCGCCCAGTCCAAGCGTGGTGTAACAAGTGGCGGAGTAGTAGACATAGTCGAACAGGCCAACAGCGTGTGACGCCAGCAGCTGCCCGTGCGCCGGATTGTGGGCCAGCGCGAAGTACCCAAGGCCGAAGATCCAGATCTCGCTCACGTGGATCAGCAGGATCGTAAAAATCATGACCAGGATGCGCGGCCGTGGCCGGATGCGAATACGTTTCAGGCGGGTGGTCAGTTGTGAAAGCCCCTCGTAGTGGATCAGCACGCAGATGACCACCAGCGCGAGCGTGGACGCGCTGACCACGGCAAGAGACTGGTAGTCCATATCGTTCATTTTCGTGGCTGCGCTGTCGATTCCGACCGGCCCACGGGTCCACCTGCGCGGGAAAGCTTGCCACCCTGTACACCACCCGGTGAAGGTCGGTCCACCGCGAGCACAAAGCGCGTGTAGATTTCCGGAAGGCGCTCCAGCACCTGCGCCTTTCCAAGCATGTCGCTTGACGCGACCGCAGCGCGCAACACCGGCAGGCTGAGCGATTCGAGCGCAGCCGAAGACACGGGCCAGTAGCTCAGGTGCCAGGGCTCGACGCCGGCGCCGCAGCCAGTCGAGGCATAGGGCCGGTGAAACCCGAATCGCGTCATGTTCGCATCGAGCCACGCGCCGAGCTTGCCGAACACTCCGTCGGCTGCATACTCAGCTGGCACCAGTTGTACCTTGTACCCGTCCGGCATGGCGGCCGCATCGATCACGTCCACGTCGGAACCCCAGTGATGGCGGCTGCCGCCGGGTATGGCCGACCAGCAGAGGATCGCGTCCACCCTGCGCGCGTCGTCGAGCGACGCCGGATCGATGGATTGCCCGCTGCGGTCGAGCAACGGCTGCTCGCCGCTCCATTTCCGGTTCCACAGGAATACCTGGCGGTCGAAGTCCCGGAAGCTCGATGCGGCGACCAGGTCCACGCCAGCCTGCGCGGCAGCGTCCCGCATTGCCAGAAAAGACGTTACGACCTCGGCGTGCAGCACACATCGTGGACGTTCGAGTTCCACCACGTGAGTCCTGGCGCGGCCAGTCAGTTCGAGTTCATTCATGCGCTACGCCCCCGGATTCCAAGCATACCGGACTCCCGGGCCGCGCCATGCCCGGCCGGCAGTGTCGGAATATTTTCCATTTCTTCAAGCGCTTGGCGTCGCCGCCGGGGTCGCTCCGAGGCCTTGCCGCGTCTATGATGTCCGCCAGGGGCAAACTAGAACCAATCCAGACTGGCATCGACCAGCGGGAATTCCAGGCGACACATGCGCGGGATAGGTCTCAGGCATAGATACGTTCTCGCGATCGTCGTGGTCGGCGTACTGCTGACCGCGGCATTCACAGAGGCGGTGGTCGTGTCCGGGGGCAGGCTCAAGCTGGTGATTGCCGCAGGGCTGGTCCTGTCGCTTGTCGCCGGATGGCTCGCGTGGCGACTGATCGCACGCATCGACAGCGCAATCGAGTCGCTGGTGCGCAGTGCGGAGCGGATCGGCAGCGGGCACTACGCGGATCCGGTCGCGTCGAGTGGCGTTCGCGAGATTGCGCATATCGAGGATGCACTGGAGCGAATGCGCGAGGCACTCGCCAGCACGACGATATCCCGCGACTACCTCGGCATCCTGCTGAACAGCATGAGCGACGCCGTGCTGGTAATGGCGCCGGACGGGCGCGTGCGCAACGCCAATCGCGCGGCAGAGGTCCTGCTCGGACACGAGCCCGGGAACCTCGCGGGCCTCGACCTTGCGTCGCTGATCGCCGAGGACCACCGCGCGACCTTCGACACAGCCCGCGTCCTAGAGGCACCAGGCGAGACCGTGGTAAGCACGGCCCGCGGCCAGACTATTCCGGTGTCGGTTACCGCGTCCGCGATCTCGAGCGAAGACCCCCGATTCCAGGGCAACATCTACGTGCTGCGCGACATCACCGATCGAAAGCGGGCGGAGCGGCGCATCCGTTACCTTGCGCGCTTCGACGCGCTGACCAAGATGCCGAACCGCATGCAGTTCCAGCACCTGCTGCAACAGGCGATCGCCCGATCACTGCGACAAGGTCGATCGCTCGCCTTGCTGTACCTGGACGTGGACAACTTCAAGGAAATCAACGACACCTTCGGCCACGACGCAGGTGACCGTGTGCTCGAGACGCTGAGCGAGCGACTCGGCCGCATCCTTCCGCAGGAGTCCGTGGTCGGTCGCCTTGCCGGCGACGAATTCGCGATATTTGCCGAGACCACGGCCAGCAAGGGAGACCGGCACGAGCAGGCGGCGTCGCTGGCCCGGCTGCTTCTGACAGAGATCGCGCGGCCGCAGCACGTGGCTGGGCACGAGCTCGAGGTCACCGCGAGCATCGGCATTGCTGCGTGCCCGGAGAATGGCGACAACGTCATCGACCTGATCCGCAATGCCGACGCGGCCATGTACCATGCGAAACGTGCGGGGCGTAATTGCCAGGTCTTCTATGCCCCGGAGATGAATGCGGCGGCGGTCGAGCGACTGCTGCTCAAGTCCAAGCTCAGGCTGGCCCTGGTACGCGACGAATTCCTGGTGCGTTACCAGCCCAAGATTGACCTCGCAAGCGGCCAGGTCATCGGCGCGGAGGGGCTGCTGCGCTGGCGGCTGCCGGGCCACGGCGAGATCGCGCCTGCACAGTTCATTCCGCTTGCCGAGGAATCACACCTGATTCTCGACATAGGCGCGTGGGTGCTGAACCAGGTGTGCAGCGACTATGCGGGATGGCAAAAGCGCGTGGCGGACCCGGGCCTGGTTGCGATCAACCTGTCGCTGAAGGAACTGAACCAGGCGAGCTTCATCCCGCGCTGCCGTTCGGTGTTCGAGAAGTACAGTGTATCGCCCAGTCGCGTGGAACTCGAGATCACCGAGACCACGCTGATGATGGACGCCTCGCACACGCTACCGTTGCTCGACGAGTTGCGCGCCATGGGCGTGCACCTTTCGATTGACGACTTCGGCACCGGCTATTCGAGCTTGAGCGCACTGCAGCAATTCCCGATCGGGACGCTCAAGATCGACCAGTCGTTCGTCCGCAACGCGGCAACAGACCCGGACGATGCGACGATCGTGCGCACCATCATCGAGATGGGTCGCAGCCTCGGCCTGCAGGTACTGGCCGAGGGCATCGAGACCGAGGAACAGCGGGCGTTCCTGCTGCACAGCGGCTGCCAGTACGGACAGGGCCGGCTGTTCGGCGATCCGATGACGGCCGACGATTTCCTCGACACCATGCTGAGGCAGGCAACTGGCCAGCACCCGATCCTGCGGCTGCCGGCCTGAACATCGACGCACGCGGGGCCCGCTAATCGCCGGGCGTGGTACTCTTTTTTCACCATGAAAAAGCCCAGGCTGGTCTATTTCGACGCCCCGGTCAGTCGCGGCGAGGAATGTCGTCTCGCGCTGCACCTCGGTGGCGTCGACTTCGAAGACGTGCGTATCAAGCCGGTCGAATGGCCCGCCATGAAGCAACAGATGCCTTACGGCGGGCTGCCGGTCCTCGAACTCCCCGGAAAGCCTGCACTCGCGCACACCAACGCCATCCTGGTGCTGATCGGTCGCCGCCATGGACTGCATCCGGCTGATGACTTCGAGGCGGCACGCCACGAGGGAATGATGCAGCACGTGGAGACACTGCGCGCGGTCGTCTCGCCGACGCTGCGGATGCCGGAAGCCGAGAAGAAGGCGGCGCGCGAGGCACTGGTGGCGGCCTTCCTGCCGGCCTGGGCAGAGGCAGCCGAGAGAAACATCGTGAACACCCCGTTCTTCGGCGGCGACCAGCTGCAGGTCGTGGACCTCAAGCTGCACATGGCCGTGCGCTGGTTCATTGGCGGCAAGGTCGATCACATACCTGCCACGATCTTTGCCGGTTACCCCAGGCTCATCGCAGTTCACGACGCGGTGCGCGATCACCCCGGCGTGAAGGCTTGGTACGCAAGGCCCTGAGGCCAGCGGTCGGGCCGTGCCCGCAGTGGCGACCGCGGGAGGCAAGGTCAAGTGCAAACCAAGTTTCCAGATGTCAGGCTGGTCGGTTTTCTACCAGGAATCGAGCGGCACCGGAACCGGTCGGGACCTCGGGGTTGCCCTGGGCAATTTCATCATTTCCCGCTGCCAGGCGAACGCACCGCGGGCGCGCCGTCTATCCCAGCATCAGGCTGGCGACGCCCGAGTAGACGGGTATTCCCAACAGGATGTTGAGCGGGAACGTAACGCCAAGCGACATGCCGAAGTAGAGCGATGGGTTCGCCTCGGGGACCGCGTAGCGCAGCACAGCCGGCACCGCTATGTATGAGGCACTCGCCGCCAGCACCATGAGCAGGGCGCCGTCGCCAGGCGACAGGCCGACAAGCATGGCGAGCGCGAGCGCGAGCGACGCGTGGGCGACCGGCGCGAGCACGGCGTACGCGAGTAGCGTCGGCGGCCTGCCGCGCAGCTCGCCGAGGTTGCGCGCGGCCATGAGGCCCATGTCGAGCAGGAAGAAGGCGAGCATTCCCTTGAATAGATCTCCGGAGAACGGCTGCATCGCTGCCATGCCCGCCTCGCCGGTCGCGAGTCCGATTGCCATCGAACCGAGCAGCAGAAGCTGCGCGCCGTCGGTGAAAGACTCGTGCAGGATCTTTCCGAGCGACATTCCGGCGCCCGGCGACGAACCCGGCACGGTGGCCGCCCCACCGGGGAGGCTCGCACCTGCCGGCACGGCCTGCGACCGACGCATGGAATTGGCGACAATCACCGCCATGATGATGGCGGGCGACTCCATCAGGGCCAATGCTGCGGCCATGTGCCCGCCGTAGGCCACACCGCGGCCGTCCAGGTACTGGGTCGCCGTAATGAACGTGACTGCGCTGACTGAACCGTAGGTCGCGGAGATGGCCACCGCGTCGAAGCCGGATACGAGTCGGCGCAGCACCTGGTACCCGATCGCGGGCACGATGACCGCGAGCGCAAGCGCGCAGCAGATTGTCACCGCGACATCAGCGGTGAGCCCGGACTTGGCCAGCGCGAAGCCTCCCTTGAGTCCCAGTGCCATCAGCAGGTAGAGCGAGAGGAAGCGCGATACCTCAGTCGGAATCGCCAGGTTGGAGCGCACCAGCCCCGCAGCGACGCCGAACACGAAAAACAGGACGGCGGGGTCGAGAAGGCTTTGCATGCGACGCTCCGGTGAATATGGCGGCGGGACGGTACGGATTTAATGACATAGAGTAAAATCAATAATTACTTTAAGACCCATCGAGTAACGTCTATGCACTCCACGCTACGCCAGCTGCGCCTCTTCGCCGCCCTCGCGGAGCACGGGAGCGTCACTGCGGCCGCGAAGGCGTGCCATGTGACCCAGCCGACCGTGTCGATGCAGCTGAAGGACCTGACTGACGCGGTGGGGCTACCCCTCTACGAGCGGATCGACAACCGTATCCATCTCACGCAGGCGGGGGACGACCTGCTGCGGACAGCACGGGCGATGAGCGACGAGTGGGCTGCATTCGTGCAGCGCGTCGACGCGATGAAGGGGCTCACGCGCGGCCGCCTTCGGGTCGCGCTGGTGAGCACCGCCAAGTACGTCGTGCCGCGCATCCTGGGTCGCTTCTGCGCGCGACATCCGGATATCGACATCGCGCTGGAGGTGCTCAATCGCGACGGTGTGATTGCCCGCATGCGCGACAACCGCGACGACCTCTACGTCATGTCGATCCCGCCCGCCGACATCGCACTCGAGCGCCACCCGTTCCTGCCGAATCCACTGGTAGTCATCGCCGCTGCGTCGCACCCGCTCGCCGGCAAGAAACGCCTGTCGCTCGCACGCCTCGCCCGCGAGCGGTTCATCCTGCGCGAAGCGGGCTCGGGTACTCGTCTCGCCTGCGACGCGCACTTCAAGCGCGCGGGCCTGGTGCCCGATGTGCGCCTGGAGATCGGCAGCAACGAGGCCATCAGGGAGGTGGTTGCGGCTGGCATGGGCATCGCGGTGGTGTCGCGCCATGCCTTGGGGAGCGAGGTGGCCGACGATGGCCTTGCGATCCTCAGCGTCGCGGGTTTCCCGCTGCACTCGAACTGGTGGATCCTCTACCCGCGCGGCAAGAGCCTGTCGCCTATCGCGACGCGGTTCCTCGATGAACTGGCTCGTTCACGGGAGTCACAGGGGAGGTGACGAATCTGCGCTTCTCGAGAGCCGGCAGCCGCCGGACCGGGAATGCTAGTCCCGCTCCACCTCTTCCGCGACGATGGCCATCACGCGCGGCGCGAGTACCAGGCCGACGTGTGTCTCGCTGACTTCGACATGGCGCACCCGTGGTGACCATTGGTCGATGCAGGCTCGCCAGGCAACTATGCCGTCACGCTTGGAGTAGATTGCCGCCACCGGCACGCGGAGCGGCGTCGCATAACGCTCCGCAACGGCGCGCTCGATCTCGTGCAGGTCGTGACCCTGCGATCGATAGCGTTCGGCCGTGGCCGTGTACCGCGGACCGCCGATGACAGGGCTGCCGAGCGTGATGACCTTGCGGATCTCGCGCTCGCGCTCACGGGCGTATTCGCGGGCGATGTAACCGCCCAGGCTCCAGCCGACCAGCACTACACGTTCTTCGTGGGCCTCGATTGCCTCGGCGACGATGTTCGTGAGCTTTGCGCGGAACTTGCGCACGTCGCCGGTGTTCAGTCCCAGTCCCCAGTCGAGCGCTCGATGACCTCGGCGCCCCAGGAAAGACTTCACGACCTGCATCGACCTCGGCCCTGCGCCGAATCCCGGCAACAGGATGACGGTGCGCGGCTTCGCGGCCCGGCCCGATTTCATCGCAAGCCACGACGGCGCCCACCGGAGCGCGTCGATGGGAAGACGAAGCTCACGCAGTGCGTCGAGCCTGCCCGGTGGCGTGATCGGTTCGTAGTCGATTGTCATCTACTGGGGTCCGTTGCCCTGGCGTCTTGCACGCGACGCCTCACGACCGGCGCGCGCCCGTCGATGCCTCAGGATTTCGGTGCTGCGTCAGCCGCTACCCGGCTTATAGCCTCCCGCAAGGCCTGGTCGGTCGCCTGTTCGAACGCCGCTACCACCGACCCACGGTCATTGCTCGCAGACGCGGCCGTCGCTGCGATGCGAAAGCTCGTCACAAGCCGACCGCTGCGGACGTTCACGAGATTCACGCCGAACTCGACCATGACAGTCGGCGGCGCGCCCACGTCTGCATAGGCCGCCTCGAAACGAACGATCTCGACGTCGAGCATAAGGTCGGTTGGCACCCTGCTCGGCGCCGCAACAGCCGTTGCGAAGCGCGCATCACGTGCAAGCGCATCCACCAGCACCTGCTGCAGCATCTGCGGCGCCGGGTCCGACCAGCGGGCTCCAGCCAGGTAGTCGAAGCCGAGACCGGGTGTGGTGACCGCTATCCGGTCGGTGTCCAGCGACAGGGGACTGCGCGGCCGCGCCACGGTAATCGCGAGCGGAAGCGTGGTGCCCCCGGGCTCGACCGCAGGACCATCCAGGCGATACCGGGCGGGCGCATCCGCATCGGAACGCAATACCGAGCCGACGCAGGCCGTACAGAGGCATGCCGCTGCAAGCAGGGTGGCGATGCGTCTCACGGTGGGATCTCCATGCCGGATTCCTTGCGCTCGATCAGAAGGCCCGACGGGTTTTCACGCAGGCTGCGCGCCAGTGCGCGCATTTCGTCGCTGGTGCCCTGCAGGTCGATGATCAGCTGCCGAAGATCACCGACGCCGCTGCCTGCGAACTGGGCGAGCGTGGCCTCGTTGCCCGATACGATCCGGTCGAGGCTGTCGGCCGCATGGCCGAGCTTTTCCATCGCGGCCCGCGAGGCGACCAGCGTCTCCTCGAGCCTCGGCGCCGCATTGTCAGCGACGCCACGCATGCTGGCCGCAAGTTCGCTCACCTCGTTCGAGGTCCTGCGCAGGTCGCCAGCGAGCGATGCTGCCTCGCGTGTCACTACCGGCAGGTCGCGGGACGCAACCTGCATGTTCTGCAGGGTTTCGGATACCGCGTCGAGGTTCTTGTCGTCCAGAACCTGTTCGAGGCGCTCCGCGAGTCCGGCCGCACGCGCGAGCAGGTCTGGCAGCTTCGAGAGGAACGCCTCGATGTCGCCCGGGCGCGACGGGATCACGTCGTAGTCCTCTCCCTTTGACAGCGGACGTTGCGCATCTCCAGCCGGGTCCTGCTGCAGGTCGATGTACAGCAGGCCGGTGAGTCCGAGCAGCCCCAGCCAGGCCTGAGTCGCCCCGGAAATCGGCGCCTGCGAATCCACTTCCGCCAGCACCTTCACGCGTCCCGGATTCTTGAGGTCCACCGACAGGCTCCGCACCCGGCCAACGTCCACGCCGAGATAACGAACCGGGCTGCCACGGTCGAGCCCGCTGACCGAGCCATCGAAGTAGATCTCGTAGCGGACGTACTCGCGCCGCTCGCTCGCGCCCGAATACCACAGCACGAACGCGACCGCAGCAGCGATCACAAGCAGCGCGAACGCAGCGACGGCCGCGTATTTCGCGTCACGATCCACGGACGGCCTCCTTCTCACGCAGCGCAGTGCGGCCCCGTTCACCGTGGAAGTACTGGCGAATCCACGGGTGATCGTTGGCAACTATTCCCTGCAGCGTGTCCACGATGACTTTTCCGTCCACGAGCACGCCAACACGGTCGCATGTACGCACGAGGGTGTCCAGATCGTGCGTCACCATCACCACGGTCAGGCCGAGCGCCTGGCGCAGGTACAGCAGCAGTTCGTCGAATGCCGCGGCGGCGATCGGGTCGAGCCCGGCCGTGGGCTCGTCGAGAAACAACAATTTCGGATCCAGCGCCAGCGCCCGGGCCAGCGCGACGCGCTTGACCATGCCCCCGGAGAGCTGGGCCGGGAACTTCGCCGCCGAGTCCAGCGGCAACCCGACCATGCGCAGGCGCAGGTCAACCAGGCTGGTCACCGTCTGCTGCGAGAGCTCCATCGCCTCGAACACCGGGAGGGAGACGTTTCCCGCAACGGTGAGCGACGTGAACAGTGCGCCGTGCTGGAACGTCACGCCGTAGCGTCGCTTTACGTCGCGCAGCTCCTGGTCGCCCATTGAGGTGATTTCGCGTCCCTCGATGCTCACGGTTCCCTGATCCGGGCGCCGCAGGCCAAGCAGGGTCCTGAGCAGCACGGATTTGCCGCTGCCGGAACCGCCGACGATGCCGAACACCTCACCCTCGTGCACGTCGAAATCGGCGCCGTCATGCACCACCTGCGAACCGAACCTGTTGACGATTCCACGGGCCGAGACGATTGGCTGCAGTGTCGGCATCAGAAGTCGATCTCGAGGAACAGTATCGCGAACATCGCGTCCACCAGGATCACCAGGAAGATGGACTGCACCACCGCGACCGTGGTCAGGCGTCCAAGCTCACGCGCGGAATCACGCACCTGCAGTCCACGCAGCGTTCCGGTGAGTGCTATGACCAGCCCGAAGACCGGCGCCTTCACCAGTCCGGCCCAGAATGTCGTGTCCGAGATCGCGCCGTCGAGCCTGGTGACGAACTGCGGCCATGGAAGGTCGAAGAGATATCGGGTAAGCACCGCGCCGCCCGCGAGCCCCATGGCGTCCGCGACGACCGTGAGCAGGGGCATCGCGATCACCAGGCCGAGCACCCGCGGCAGCACCAGCAGCTCCAGCGGGTTCAGTCCCATCGACTCGAGCGCGTCCACTTCGTCATTGAGTTTCTTGACGCCCAGTTCGGCCGCGAAAGCGCTGCCGGTCCGGCCCGCGACCATGATCGCCGTGAGCAGCACGCCCAGCTCGCGCATAACGCCGATTGCCACCAGGTCCACGGTATAGATCTCGGCCCCGAAGGGCCGCAACTGCTGCGCCCCGATGTAGGCGGCACTGACACTGATCAGGAATGCGGCCAGCGCGACCACCGGCACGGCGCGAACGCCTGCCTCGTACACGTGACGCACCACCGATGGCAGCCGCATTCCCCGGAGCCTGGTCCAGCGCGATCCTGCCGTGACGAGCACCTGCCCGCCGAAGATGAATGCGTCGTACCAGGTCCGAGCGCGCGCTTCCAGCGCCCGCCCGATGTCGGCGAGCCAGCTGATTGCGGCCGGACTTGCCTGGACGGGTTCCGGCGTGGGCTCCGATTCCGGCAGGCCTTCGAGGTACGCGAAATGCCGGGGCGCCGCGCCTTCGACGGAAACACGGGTACCACTTGCGGCCAGCCGCGCGAGCAGGCGGTGCAGCAGCCACGCCGGCCCGATGTCGAACGCACCGGCAGCAACGAGATCCACGGTAAGCGCGGGCGGCGCGGCATCCGCCACGGCCCGGAGCCGCGATTCCAGCGCCGGCAGGTCGTCCATCCGGCAATCGCCCGCCAGTTGCAGGTGGTCGCACGCTTCGCCCAGGACTGCCTGGAAGTTCACTTTATCCTCGCGATCCGGCGCAGTCGTTGAATGCTAGCATCGGTGGACGAACGTGGTGAGGTCGATGGCAGCTAACGTCCTTTCGCAGATACTGATTCTTCTCGCAGGCTCGGTGCTGGTGCTGAGCCTGGTGCGGCGCTTCGCGCTGCCTCCGATACTGGGTTACCTGCTGGTGGGAATGCTGCTGGGGCCGCATGCGCTCGGCCTCGCCTCCGACGACGAGTCCGTGGCGATGCTTGCCGAGTTCGGCGTGGTGTTCCTCGTCTTCACGCTGGGGCTCGAGTTCTCGCTGGCGCGGATGATCGCGATGAAGGCCGAGGTGCTGGGCATCGGCGGCCTGCAGATGGTGCTGGTGACCGCAGCGACCGGAAGCTGCGCGTGGGCGTTCGGGCTGGAGCCGGTCGCGGCCATCGTGGTGGGTGGCGCGCTCGCGATGTCGTCCACCGCCATCATCGTCCGGCAACTGGGCGAGGAGCTCGAGATCAACCGGACGCATTCGCGGCTTGCGGTCGGGATCCTGCTGTTCCAGGACCTGGCGTTCGCGCCACTGCTCGCGCTCGCGACGTCGCTTGGTCAGGCGGACCAGGTCGTAGGCCCGGCATGGTTCCTGAACATGGCCGGGCGTGCTGTCGCCGCGCTGGTGGTCGTGCTGGTGGCCGGCCGCTGGGTACTGCGCCCGCTGTTCCACGAGATCGCCAGGCACCGCAGCAGCGAGACATTCACGTTGACCGTGCTGTTCGTGGTGCTGGGTGGAGCGTGGGCGACCCACGCACTGGGGCTGTCCATGGCGCTCGGTGCGTTCCTTGCGGGAATGCTGCTCGCGGAGACCGAGTTCAGGCACCAGACCGAGGCGGTCATCAAGCCGTTCCAGGACATCCTGCTCGGCCTGTTCTTCGTCTCGGTGGGCATGCTGCTCAACCTCCGGCTGCTGGTGGCCCAGCTGCCGCTGATCCTCGCGTTGCTGATCGGCCTGCTGCTGCTGAAGGCGGCGATCGTTACGCTGATCGTGCGGCGGTTCGTGCCCAATGCGCGCAAGGCGCTGCGCACAGCAATCGTGGTTGCGATGGGCGGCGAGTTCGGCTTCGCACTGCTGACCCTGCTGCTCAAGGGCCGCATGGTCGATGCGGAGATCGTCCAGCCGCTGCTCACTGCCGTGGCGCTCAGCATGCTGGTCGGTCCGCTGCTGGTCCGCTACAACGGGCGCATTGCCGACTTCATCCTGCGTCGCCAGTCCGTCGAACCGTCCGAAGCCGTGCTGGAGACGGTCGCAACCCGGCAGCTCGCCGAGCGTGACCACGTGATCATCTGCGGGTTCGGGCGCGTCGGCCAGAACCTCGCGCGCGTGCTCGAGCAACGGGGCCTGGAGTACATCGCAATCGACCAGGACCCGTTCCGGGTGCGCGACGCACGCCAGGCCGGCGACCCGGTCGTGTACGGCGACACCGCCGAAACCGAAGTGCTGCGCTCGCTGGGGCTCGACCGGGCCAGCGTGCTGGTCATTTCATTCGACAGCCCCGAGACCGCGCTCAGGATCGTGCGCAGGGTGCGTCGATTGCGCGCCGACCTGCCCGTCCTGGTGCGCACCGAGGACGACGCGAAGCTCGACGTGCTGCAGGCGGCGGGCGCGACCGAAGTGATCCCGGCAACATTCGAGACCAGCTTGTCGCTCGTCTCCCACGTGCTGCTGTGCCTCAAGGTGCCGGCGCAGGAGGTCCTCGAGGTGACCGAGAACATCCGCCACGACCGCTATTCGATCCTGCGCAACGTGTTCCGCAAGCACGACGCCAGACATCTCGACGAAGACCACCCGCTGCGACAGCAACTGCGCACCGTCATCCTGCCGCCGGGGGCGCGGGCCGTCGGCCGGACCATCAGGGAACTGAAACTGGATGAGGGCGAAGTGCGTATCAACGGGCTTCGCCGCGACGGCATCGTGGGCAGGAATCCGGATCCGGAGACCAAGCTTCGCGAGGGGGATGTAGTCATCCTGTGGGGAACGCCGGAGCGCCTCGAGCAGGAAGAAAGCCGGCTGCTGATGGGCTGACCGGCCGGTCGGTCGCGGCCGAGCGACACGCCCCGAGCCGGGGCGTGATCTTTATAATTATATAAAACAAATAGTTATAGAACTGAATGCCATGCGGAATCTCGCGGAGGCCAGTTCGCATCGGGTGATCCATCCACCGATATATACAGCCGTTTATTTATTGACACTACGTCAGCACTTACTGATGATAGTGCCATGTCCTACATCAGCGAACGCCGCCTCGAAGAGCGCGACCGGCGCCGGACCGAGATCGTGGACGCCGCCGACGCCCTGTATGCGGAGGCCGGCTGGGACACGATCACGATGGAACAGGTGGCCCGGCGTGCGCGCCTCAGCCGCGCGCTCGTCTACGTCTATTTCAAGGACAAGTCCGACCTGCACCTGGCGCTGGTCGAGCGTGCGCTCAACACGCTCAGGACGAGGTTCGATTCGGCACGCACCGGCAGAGCCTGCGGGCTCGACGAAATCGAGGCCATTGGCCGGGCATACGTCGCCTTCTCGCACGAGATGCCGCACTACTACGACGCGTGCTCACGCTACCAGTCGCACGCCTGTGGTGAAGAGTGCGCCGCTGCCGCAGTTCCGCCGAATGAAGCCGCGTGCATGCAGGCAGGGCATCGTGTGCACGAGACGATTGTCGATTCGCTGAACCGGGGCGTCGAGGATGGCTCGGTTCGCGCCGACCTCGGCGAACCGTACGTGACCGCACTCGGGCTGTGGGCATTCACGCATGGCGTGATCCAGATCGCATCGAGCAAGCGAGGGCAGATCGAGCACGAGGGCATCCCCGTCCAGCAGTTCATAGATCACTCGTTCGCGCTGGTCCTCGGCGCGCTGCGTCCCTGAGTCCTGGACGAATCATGGCAATGCTGGTCCTGTCTGCCCGTCGTCCAGCGAGCCTGCCGAGGCCGGTCCCCTGGCGCCTGGCTGCCCTGGCAGTGTTGACTGTCAACGTTGCGCAGGCGCAGGTCGCACCCGTGCCGCCGCCGTCGGTCGTGGCCGCCGACGCGCTGTCGACGATGGCGCAGCTCGCGCCCGCAAAGACGGACAGCCAGCCAGCCGGAACGGTGGAAGACGGCCTGCGGCAGGTGCTCGACGACGCGCTCGCGGCGAACCTCGAACTGCGCGCCGGAACTGCCGGCGTTCAGCAGCGCGTGGCGGCGCTCGACCGCGCGCGCGCGCGCTACCTGCCCGTGCTCGACTTCGATGCGCGCTACTCGGTCGCCGACGGCGGCCGAACGATTGAATTCCCGGTCGGCGACCTGCTGAACCCGGTCTACGAGACCCTCGACGACCTGCTTGTCCAGTCCGGGCAGCCTGTCTCCTTCCCGCGGGTTAAAAACCAGCAGATCAGCCTGCTGCTGCCGCAGGAGCAGAACACGCGGCTGGTACTCGCGCAGCCGCTCTACGAACCGCGTCTCGCGCCGGCCGTCGAGGGGAACAGGCAGAACCTGAATCGCGCCGAGGCAGACTTTTCCGGTCTGCGAACACGAGTGATCCGCGACACCAAGGTCGCGTATTACGAGTGGCTCGCTGCCCAGCAGCAGGCGCTGGTCTTCGATGCAACGCTGGAACTCGCAAGGGCAAACCTTGCGGCCAACGAAAGCCTGTATCGCAACGGGCGCATCACGCGCGATCTCGTCTACCGTGCCGAGGCAGACCTGCTTGAAATCGAGCAGAACCGCCTCGCCGCCGCGAGCCGCGTCGCGGTCGCGCGCAGCTACGTCAACCTGTTGCGCAACTACCCGCTCTCGGCGCCGGTGCCTGGGGCGAGCATCGACCAGGCGACAGTCGAGCGTTTCCGTAACCGTGTGATCCGGCGCCTGGCCGGCCGACGGCTCGACGTCCCGGTCATGCAGCAGGTCGCCATGGAGCGTCGCGCGGAGATCCAGAGCCTCGACGCCGCCATCGCGGGCAGCCTTGCAGAGCAGGATCTCGCGCGCGCCGCGTTCAAGCCGACGCTGGCAGTCGGCGCCGAGGCCGGCATCCAGGGCGAGGACTACGGCTTCGGGCCGGACGAACGATACGTGCTCGCGTCGATCGTGCTGCGCTGGAACGCGTTCCGTGGCGGTGCCGACCAGGCTGCGCTCGACGAGGCGCGCGCGCTGACCGAGCAACTCCGCGCCACGCGCGACCTGGCAACACAGCAGGTGCAACTCGAAGTGCAGCGTGCACTGGAGCGACTCCAGGTCGCGGACGCGTCTATCGGCACTGCGCAGAAGCGTGCGCAGGCTGCCGAAGCAGGGTTCCGCATCACCGCTCGAAAGCGCGACCTGGGCCAGATCAACCAGGCTGATTTCATAGACTCCCGCCGCACGCTCACCGACGCCCAGCTCAACCTTAACCGGGTGCGCACCGAGTTCCTCGGGCGCCTCGCGGAACTCGAATTTGCCATCGGCGACCCGCACGCGGCCGACGAGGACTACCAGTGACCAGGATCATCGTTCCGCTGGCGGTCGCCGGCCTGCTGCTCACGGCCTGCGGCCGCGAGTCCCCGTCGCAACCAGCGGCACCGCGTAGCGCTGCGCCGGTCCGCACCTCACCTGTCGAGAGCGTGCAGCTACAGGGTTCGGTGAGATCGGTCGGGGTCCTGGAGCCGCGCGACGAGATCCGGCTTTCCTTCAAGGTCGGGGGCGTGGTCGATACGGTAAGCGTCGACGTCGGCGACCGTGTCCGGCGCGGGCAACTGCTCGCGACCATCAAGCGCGCGGAAGTCGATGCCGCGTTGAACCAGGCGAGCGAGGCGGCCGAGAAGGCCCGGCGCGACCTCGAGCGCGGGCGGCGGTTGAAGGCCGACGAGGTCGCGACCGAAGAGCAGGTGCAGGACCTGGCCACCGCTTACAGCGTGGCGCGATCGAACCTCGATGCCGCCCGGTTCAACGCGCGCTACGCCAGGATCGAGGCTCCGCAGGATGCGGTCGTGCTGCAGCGGCTTGCCGATCCCAGCGAGCTGGTGCAGTCCGGGCAGCCTGTGCTGCTGCTTGGCGGCACGTCGGGAGGCTGGCTGATTCGCACTGCGCTAGCGGATCGCGACGCAGTACGCGTCAACGCGGGCGATGTCGCAATGATTTCGTTCGATGCGTTCCCAGGCCGTGAGTTCACCGGCCGGGTAACGCGTATCGGCTCCAGCGCGGACCCGCACACCGGTACATTTGACGTCGAGATCGAGGTGATGCCGGACGGCGCGCGGTTTGCGCGCGGCCTGGTCGGAAGGGTGTCGCTTGCCGTCAGCGACGCGGCGCAGTCGAAGCCCCAGACGGTGGTGCCGCTCACGGCGATCGTGGAAGCGAACGGCAAGCAGGCCATCGTGTACGTGCTCGATCCACAGCAGGGCGTCTCGCACCGCAGGGAGGTCACGGTCGGCTCGATCACCGGGGACCGCGTGGTCATTGCCGCCGGGCTCGAGGCTGGGGAGCTTGTCATCAGTGACGGGGCGGCATGGCTCACCGATGGCAAACCGGTCCGCGTAATCGGGCAGCCAGGCTGACGCTGCATGCGCATCTGGGCATTCTGCGTCCGGCGCTGGCAGTTCACGCTGGTGATGTTCGGGCTGCTGGCCGCCGTCGGCGTCAATTCGCTGCTGAGCATACCGCTCTCCGAGGACCCGGAATTCCACGTGCCAATCCCCACTGTCGTCGCCGTATACCCCGGCGCCGATCCAGTGGACATGGAGAGGCTCGTGGTGCAGCCGATCGAGGATGCGATCAACGAGCTCGATGACATCAAGAAGATCGACAGTCGCTCGATGGACGGCGTCGGCGTCATCCAGCCTGAATTCAACTGGGACACCGACCCGGACGACAAATACGGCGAGGTCGTGCGGGAGGTAAACCGCATTCGCGCCGACCTGCCCGCCGGCCTTGCATCCCTGGAGGTTCGCAAGGCGGGTTCGGGCCTGGTGAACATCGTTCAGTTCGCGCTGGTGAGCGAGGACGCCAGCTACCGCGAACTGCACCGGCTCGCCAAGGACCTGAGCGATTCGATCGAGACCGTGCCCGGCGTACGCCGCAGCGAATTCTGGGCCGTTCCGGAACCCGAGGTACGCATCGCAATCGACCTCGAGCGCATGGGCCGCTCGGGCGTCTCGCTCACGCAGGTGGAGCAGGCGGTGCGCGGCGGGAATGCCACGGTACCGGGAGGCGCGGTCGACGTCGGCCTGCGCAAGTACAACCTCAAGACCTCGGGCGGCTACGACTCCCTCGACGAGATTGCCGAGACCATCGTCGCCAGCCGTGGCGGCCGGGTCGTGAAGCTGCGCGATGTCGCCGAGGTCAGCTGGGAGGCCACCGAGGAGCGCTACGTTGGACGGTTCAATGGCCGGCGGGCCGTGTTCGTGACGGCGAATGCAAAGGATGCGGTCAACGTCTTCGAGGTGCGGGACGGGATCTACTCGAAGGTGCAGGCGTTCGAGCAGCAACTGCCGGACGGGGTCACCATCGAGCACGGCTTCGACCAGAGCCGAAACGTCCGGCACCGCCTGACCCGGCTCGGCATCGACTTCGCGATCGCGATAGCGCTCGTGTCGCTGACGCTGCTGCCGCTCGGCTTGCGCGCCGCCACGGTGGTGATGATTTCCATACCGCTGTCGCTGTCGATCGGCCTGTCGGTGCTCTACTTCACCGGGTTTTCGCTGAACCAGCTTTCGATCGCCGGGTTCGTGCTCGCACTGGGCCTGCTGGTGGACGACTCGATCGTGGTCGTGGAGAACATCGCACGCTTCCTGCGCGCCGGTCATACGCTATTCGAGGCTGCGATCGCTGCCACCGACCAGATCGCGCTCGCGGTGCTCGGCTGCACCGCGACGCTGCTCTTCGCATTTCTCCCACTGCTGTTCCTGCCCGAGGGCGCCGGCAAGTTCATACGGTCGTTGCCCGCCGCGGTCCTCTACACGGTGCTCGCGTCGCTGTTCGTCGCGCTGACGGTCATTCCGTTCCTCGCCAGCCGTATCCTGCGGCCCGAGGGCGAGGCCGGCGAGGGCAACCGCGCCTTGAAGGCCCTGATGTCGGTCATTCACCGCGTCTATTCCCCGGCACTCAGGGTGGCTCTCGCAAATCCGCGTCGCACGCTGCTCGCGGCACTGGCCTTCGTGGCCGCATCGCTCGCGCTGGTACCGCTGATCGGTGTGAGCCTGTTTCCGCCCGCCGACATCCCGCAGTTCCACATAACCATCGAGGCGTCCGACGGCGCGAGCCTTGAGGACACTGATCGCGCGCTCAGGTTCGTGGAGGACGAACTGGCCACCCGTCCCGAAATCAAGCACTGGTTCGCCAACCTCGGCCGCGGGAACCCGCGCGTCTACTACAACATTTTCCCCGAAGAAACCAACGCGAACGTCGCCGAGGTGTTCGTCGAATTGAACGAGTTCGACCCGCGTCGCAGCCCCGTGCTCTACGAGGAGCTGCGTGGCAAGTTCGCGGATTACCCGAGTGCGCGAATCCTGGTGGAGTCCTACAGGAACGGGCCGCCGATCAATGCGCCGATCGAGGTCGCCGTCTCAGGCCCGGATCTCGGCCAGTTGCGCGAGCTGGCAGAGAAAGCCGCGGCCCTGATCGAGTCCACGCCGGGCGCGCGCGACGTGGAGAATCCGCTTAGACGCCGGCGGACCGACCTGGACCTGCGGATCGACACGCAGAAGGCCGCGTTGCTCGGAGTCGCGCCGGTGGAGGCGGATCGTACCGTCCGCGCCGCGGTCGCGGGACTGAGTGCCGGCAAGTTTCGCGAGTCCGACGGCGACGAGTTCGACATTACGCTCAGGCTGCCGATGAACGGTCGCCAGACGCTCGACGCCTTGAACCTGATCGAGGTGGCGTCCGTGTCCGGCCAGCCGGTCCCGCTGAGGCAGATATCGTCGCCGGAATTCACGGCGGACGTAAGCGAGATCGAACGCCACGACCGTGAACGGCAGGTGGTACTGAGCGCATACCCGGCTGCGGGCTACAACACCAGCAAGGTGACGCGCGCCGTGTTCGAGCGGCTCGAAGAGCTCGAACTGCCGACGGGTTACGCGTTCCGGGCCGGGGGCGAGGCGGAGGCCCGGCAGGAGAGTTTCGGCGGAATGGGTACGGCCGTGCTGGTCGCCGTGTTCGGGATACTAGCGGTGCTGATCCTGGAGTTCGGCAGCTTCCGCTCCATGCTGATCGTCGCCGGCGTGATACCGCTCGGCGTCGCCGGTGGGTTGCTGGCACTGCTGGCGACTGGCTACACGCTGTCGTTCACCGCGACGATCGGTCTCATCGCGCTGATCGGCATCGAGATCAAGAATTCCATCCTGCTGGTGGACTTCACCAACCAGTTGCGCGAGCAGGGCGTGCCGCTGGACGAGGCGATCGAGCGCGCCGGCGAGGTCCGGTTCCTGCCAATCCTGCTCACCTCCGCGACCGCGATCGGCGGACTGCTGCCGCTGGCCGTGCAGGGATCCGGACTCTATTCGCCGCTGGCGATCGTGATCATCGGCGGACTGCTCTCGTCCACGCTGCTTGGTCGGCTGGCGACACCGGTGATGTACAAGTTGCTGCCGCCGGCGATCACGACGAAGTGGCCTGCGGGCGTGACGATCCAGGAAGGCGAGTAGCCGCGCGCGGGCGAGTGGGCCTCGTTAGGCGGGTGCTGCGCTCGACCGCCTTGCCCGGCAGTTATTTGCTTTTTTCCTTCCTGCCGTCGAGCAGGTCTGCCGCGTCGAATCCGAGGCGCTCGATGGTGGCGACAACCCGTGGCCATTCGTGCTCCAGGAAACGCTGCCGCTCGCCCTTCAGCAGTTGAGTCCTCGCGCCTTCCGTCACGAACATTCCCCGCCCTCGTCGCTTCTCGACGAGTCGTTCGTCAACCAGTTGCTGGTAGCCCTTCAGGACCGTGAGCGGATTGAGCGAGAACTCCGCGGCCACGCTCCTGACCGATGGCAGCGCGTCGCCGTCGGTGAGTGCCCCTTCGAGGATCATCGCCACGACCTTGTCGCGAAGCTGGCGGTAGATCGGTTGGCCGTCGTTCCAGTTTGAGTCCATTCGGCGGGGGCTCGGTGCTGTCCTGAACTACTGTAGCAGAACACTGATCACCGGCCTCCGGTTGTCAGTTGCCCGCCTTGACCGCGGAATTCGCAGCCGCGTCGAGGACCGTTGGCGTGATGGCCTTCGTCACCAACGGCCCCGACGCGACCGTGAATCCTGCAACTGCCCAGACGATCCCTGCAAATATCGTCGCCAGAAGCCTGCTCCCTGCGCTCATTGTCGTATGTCTCGTGCACTAACTTGGTTTGGTGTTATAGTTAACTACAACACCAATATCTTTGCAAGCCCGAATTACGTGACGGCAGACACGTATCAGGCTTCCAGCAACCACGCGCTAATATTCTGGTCCCGCCGGACGCCGGACCCCGCAATGGGGCCCTCGCCCGCCCGCGGCCATCGGATAACCAGCGGAGAGACCCCATGAAGACTCCAGTCAACGTCGCAATCACCGGTGCAGCGGGCCAGATCGGCTACGCCCTGGCGTTCCGTATTGCTTCCGGCCAGATGCTGGGACCGGACCAGCCCGTGAACCTGCACCTGCTCGAGATCACGCCGGCGCTGGGTGCGCTGCAGGGCGTGGTGATGGAACTGAACGACTGCGCATTTCCGACGTTGAACCGCATCGTCGCAACAGACGACGCGGCGGTCGCCTTCAAGGACTGCCAGTTTGCACTGCTGGTCGGCGCGCGCCCGCGTGGGCCCGGCATGGAGCGCAAGGACCTGCTGCTCGCGAACGCACAGATCTTCTCCGTGCAGGGAAAGGCCCTCGACGCAGTCGCCGACCGCAACGTGCGCGTGCTGGTCGTCGGAAACCCGGCCAACACCAACTCGTTGATTGCCCAGCGCAACGCGCCCAACCTGAACCCGCGCAATTTCACTGCGATGGTGCGCCTCGATCACAACCGCGCCCTGTCGCAGCTCGCAGAGAAGACAGGCAAGCACACCACGGACCTTCGCAAGGTGATCATCTGGGGCAATCATTCCGCCACGCAGTACCCCGACCTGCACCACGCGACGGTCGCCGGCAAGCCCGCGCTCTCGCTGGTGGACGACGCCTGGTACAAGGAGACGTTCATCCCCACGGTGCAGCAGCGCGGTGCGGCGATCATCAAGGCGCGCGGCGCGTCTTCGGCCGCCTCCGCCGCGTCGGCAGCGATTGATCACATGCACACCTGGGTGACCGGCACACCAGAGGGCGACTGGGTCAGCATGGGCGTGCCCTCAGACGGCAGCTACGGCATCCCCGCCGGGGTCATCTACGGCTATCCGGTCACGTGTAAGAACGGCGACTACCAGGTTGTACAGGGCTTGGGCGTCAGCGACTTCAGCCGCGGCAAGATGGACGCGACCTACAAGGAGCTGCTCGAGGAGCGCGAGGGCGTCAAGGACCTGATCTGATCGACGCACCTGACGGCGCGGTGGCAGGGCCGCGCCGTTTGATACGCTAGTGCCCGTGAGCGAAATCCTGCCTAGCGCCGGCGACGTCATCTATGAAGTGGACCTCGACGCCGATCCGGCCATAGAGGGCCCATTCGATACCTGGCTGCGCGATCACATCGCGGACGTGCTGCAGTTCCCGGGATTCCTGTCGGCAGAGATCCTTGCAGCGTCCGTCGCGCCGGGCGATCGAATCCGGCGCACGGTCCAGT
This sequence comes from Steroidobacteraceae bacterium, assembly GCA_022865595.1. Classification (GTDB taxonomy): domain Bacteria; phylum Pseudomonadota; class Gammaproteobacteria; order Steroidobacterales; family Steroidobacteraceae; genus RPQJ01. Next base: position 25,594 of record JALHTE010000017.1, read on the forward strand.
ATCGTCTGCGCGACCGCGCGGTACTGGACGACTATCTCGAGAACCACGCACCGCAGCTGGAGGCGCAGGGAGCGGCGCTGCTTGGCGATCGCTTCGTGGCCACTCGCCGCGTGCTCGCGCACCGCGAGGAATTCATACGCGGTGCTGTCTCGACGGAGAACTGCCTGAACTGCGGCGAAGTGCTCACCGGACAACACTGCGCGCACTGCGGGCAGCGGGCGAAGGTCCGGGTGCTATCGCTGTGGGGGATGACGCGCGACCTGCTCGGCGACATGCTCGACTGGGACTCGCGCATCTGGCGAACGCTGCGACCGCTCGCATTCAGCCCCGGCAAGCTTACCCAGGACTACCTGCGCGGGCGCCGCGCGAGCTACACGCCCCCTTTCAGGATGTACGTACTGCTCAGCGTCGCATTCTTCGTGGTTGCGACGACGGGCAGCGACCCCGGCTCGGCCCTGCACTTCACGAGCGACGGCAAGGGCGGCGCCAACCTGCAGATCGCCGTTGGCGATGCAGCGTCAGGGTCGACGACCTCAGCCGCCCAGCAGACCTTAGCAACACCCGCGACGACTCCGGCAGCCAAGTCAGCTTCAACAAGTACGCAGGGGAGCGGGAGCGCCCAGGCATCCGACGCGGGCGTGCCGACCGCGACCGACACGCCGGCGCCGACGCTGGACGCGGAGACGACTAGTCTCATCGAAGCCTTCGTGAAGCGGATGCCCGAGAAGGACCAGGCGAAGGCCCGCTCGGACCTCACCAGGGAGATGGCCGGCGTGCCAGCCGAGGATCTCGGCAAGGCCAAGGACGTGCTGAAGGACCCCTGCGGCCAGGATAGCCTGAGATTAGAGGCGCCCTGGGGCAAGGAGTACGAACCCAGGCTGCGCCAGGCCTGCCAGAAGATCTGGAGCGACACGCCGAGCTTCGGCCGGGCGCTGTTCCAGAACATCCCGAAGATGATGTTCATCTTCCTGCCGCTGATCGCCGTGGTGATGTACCTGCTGTACATAGGCTCCGGGCGCTACTACGTCGAACACCTGCTGTTCGTGGTGCACTTCCATGCGTTCTTCTTCCTGGGCGGGCTGGTGTTCCTGCTCACCGAACGCCTGGGTTGGCTTGCTCCGGGAACGTCGTTCGCCACGGGCGCAGCCACCGTCGCCAAGTTCCTGATGGCCGCGTTCACTATCTACGTGCCGGTTTACCTCTTTATCGCGATGCGGCGCGTGTACGGCCAGGGTCGCCTCGTCACGTTCCTCAAGTACTCTGCGCTTGGCATCGCGTACACGGTGTGCGTGGCAATCACGCTGGCGGGCCTGCTCATCTACACGGCGCTTACTCTTTAGAGCGGCAGCACCGCGCTCACACCCGTGCCCATGCCAACTCGCGACGGACGCTGGATCCTGCACGTGGACATGGACGCGTTCTACGCGTCGGTCGAGCAGCGCGACGACCCGGCGCTGCGCGGCAAGCCGGTGATCGTCGGCGGGACCGGCGGGCGCGGAGTCGTGGCGGCCGCCAGCTACGAGGTGCGGAAATTCGGCGTGCACTCGGCGATGCCGGTGCGCGAGGCGCTGCGTCGCTGCCCCGCAGCGATCTGCGTCGCGCCGCGCATCTCGCATTACGCTGCCGAGTCGAAGAAGATTTTCGCGGTCTTCCACGAATTCACACCGCTGGTCCAGGGCCTGTCGCTGGACGAAGCCTTCCTCGACATCACCGGCAGCATCGCCGCGTTCGGGCCGGCCGAGGACATCGCACGGGAAATCAAGCGGCGGATCCACGAGCGCACCGGGCTCACAGCGTCGGTTGGCGTCGCCTCGAACAAGCTGGTCGCGAAAATTGCCTCTGACCTCAGGAAGCCCGATGGCCTGGTGGTCGTACCACCGGACGCAGTGCAGGCGCTGCTCGATCCGCTGCCTATTCGCCGGCTGTTCGGTCTCGGCGCAAAGACGGCCCCCAGGGTCGAGGCGCTCGGCATTCGTACGCTGGGCGAGCTGCGGCGGGCCAGCCCGGCCCAGCTCAGGCCGGTCTTCGGCCGCTACGCAGAACGAGTGATCGAACGTGCAGCAGGCATCGACGAGCGGCCAGTGACACCCGACGTCGATGAAAAACAGGTCAGCGCCGAGGAAACATTCGAAGCGGACATCTCGGATCACGCGAAGCTCGCCTCCGAAATCGTACGGCTGGCCGACCGGACCTGCGGTCGCTTGCGGGCAAATGGCCTGACCGCCGGCTGCGTCACGGTGAAGATACGCCGCGCGGACTTCACGACTTTCACCCGACAGAGGCATTTCGAACCCCCGACCCAGGAGACCCGGGTCATCACCGCAATCGCCCTCGAGCTGCTGCGCGCGTGGCTGGCCGAACAGCCGCGGGCTCGACTCCGCCTGCTCGGTGTCGGCGCAAGTGGGCTCGCGCCCGCGGTGCAGATGGACCTCTTCACTGCGCCGGAGACGGGACGCAACCGGCAGCTCGATGCCGCCGTGGATCGAATTCGCGAGAAGTTCGGCAGGGTCGCGCTGAAACCCGCGAGTTCGCTCGAGCCAGACCCGAAGCCGTAGCCCCTCGGCCGGACCGCCGGAGATGATTCTCGCCGTCGTGCGCGCAGGCGCTAGCCACACTCCGCCCGGGCAGGCATCATTGGCGACCCGACCCAAGGGCCATTGGCGAAGCTAACTCCGCATGTACACGAGCTTTTTCGGGCTCCAGGAAAAGCCGTTCGCGATTACTCCTGACCCGCGCTACCTCTACCTGAGTGGCCGTCATGCGGAGGCGCTCGCGCACCTGCTCTATGGAATAAACGAGTCCGGCGGGTTCATACAGCTCACGGGCGAGGTCGGAACCGGCAAGACCACCGTGATCCGCAGCCTGCTCGAGCAACTGCCGGGCCACGCGGACGTCGCACTGATCCTGAATCCGCGCATCACGCCAGCCGAATTCCTGCTGACGATCTGCGAGGAGCTGCACATCCCGGTGCCGGAGCAGGGACGAGGCAGCACCAAGACACTGATGGACCTGCTCGGGCGGCACCTGCTCGACACGCACGCGCGCGGCCGTCGCGTCGTGCTGATCGTGGACGAGGCGCAGAACCTGAGCACGGAGACTCTCGAACAGGTACGGCTGCTGACCAACCTCGAGACCGCGACGACCAAGCTGCTGCAGATCATCCTGATCGGCCAGCCCGAGCTTCGCGACCTGCTCGACCGCGCGGAACTGAGGCAGCTCGCGCAGCGCATCACCGGCCGGTACCACCTCGACCCTCTCTCGGCCGAGGAATCGGCGGGCTATGTCCGCCACCGCATGCGGGTCGCCGGCGCGACGGCCGAGGTGTTCACGCCGTCGGCACTGCGTGAGATCCAGCGCCTGAGCCACGGCGTGCCGCGCGTCATCAACGTGGTCTCGGACCGTGCATTGCTCGGCGGATTCACGCGCGAGGAACACCGTGTCGGCGGGGCGTTGATCCGGCAGGCAGCCTCCGAGGTTTATGGACGCCCGATTCCCGCGCCCTGGCTCAAGTGGGCCACGGCTGCGGCAGCTGCCGCTGCAGTCGGGCTCGTGGCAGTGGGTCTCGTAAGCCTGTGGTCGAAGAACCAGCAGGCGCCTGCGCCTGCTGCTGCCGAGGCCGTCGAATCGTCGCCGGCGCCGGCGATTCCGACCGCATCCGCAATGGCCGACGCGGTGACGCCGGCTGCCGCGGTCGAGCCGGCACAACTCGACGACCTGCTCGCGGCTCACGCCGGCGACACGACGACCGAAGCCGCGCTCAGCCGACTCTTCAAGGCCTGGGGTGCGAGCTACGATCCGTCCAGGGGCACCGGTTGCGAACAGGCGGCGGGCCAGGGTCTCGAGTGCCTGTTCCAGAAAGGCTCGTGGGCGCAGCTCCAGACACTTGACCGACCGGCGATACTCACGCTGACCGATGAAGCCGGACGGACACACCAGGTCGTGCTCGAGGGCCTGACCGACGAAACAGCGTCCTTCGGCATCGGCGACCAGTTGAGTACCGTGCCGATCGCCGAGGCCTCGCGCTACTGGTTTGGAGACTTCCTGCTCCTGTGGCGACCACCATTGGCGGTGCCGAAGTCTCTCGGTCCGGGCTCACGCGGCGCGGACGTCAAGTGGCTGCGTGAAAGCCTGCGTGCCGCACAGGGCCTGCCCCCGGCCCCGGGGGGCAGCGACGTCTACGACGCGCAGCTCACGAGCGAAGTGCAGGAATTCCAGCGCCAGCACCGGCTCGTGGTGGACGGTGTCGCAGGTGTGCAGACCCAGATCGTGCTCGACACGGTGATCCGCGCGACCGGGTCCCCGACGATCGTGTCCCGACCGGCGGAGAGCTGAACGATGTCGTTCATCCTCGACGCCTTGCGAAAATCAGAGCACGAGCGGCAGCGAACCACCGGTCCCGCCCTTGCTGAAGTGCCTGTTGCGGCACCGCGCCCGCGCAGCAACGTGTGGGCTCCGATCGCAATTGCGCTGTTGCTGGTGAATCTCCTGGTCGTCGGCGTGTGGCTGTTGCGGAAATCGGCGAGTGAGCCAGCAGCCCCGCCGGCCGCAGCCGCAGTCATGGATGGCACACTGGAACCCTCCGGCGCCGCACCGGGCCCGCTGAATACATCGCCCGCAACCACGGCGGACAGTCCCGCAACTGCTGCGGTCCCGCCACCGGCGATGCTGCGCCCGGCCGAACCCGTGACGGCACCGGTCCGCCAGGGTCGGAATCCGCTCGAAGCGGAAACGGCCGGTGGCCCGCCGGAGCTCGATCCGCAGATGTCGGCACAGGCCGCGGCCGTGCCCGAGGGCCCGGCGGCGGTGACGCGCGTGCCAACGCGGCGCGGGTCGGTCGTCTACGAGTCGCTGCCGGACTCCGCAACGGTTGGCGGTGATTCATACACGCCGCAGCCAGCCGCCAGCCGTCAGCCCTCCGGCACCGGAGCAGGACTGCCTTCGGCGGACCAGCTCGCTGCAACGGGAATACCAGCCCTCAATCTCGACCTGCACGTATACGCAACCGTACCGGCGCAGCGACTGGTGTTCATCAATGCGCGCAAGTACCGCGAAGGCGAAACGCTGCAGGAAGGACCCGTGGTCAGCCAGATCACGCCGACGGGCGTGGTGCTCGAGTACCAGGGCCGCAGCTACCTGCTGACCCACGACTGAGCGCCCGCCATGAAGATCGAGACACTCGCGGTCCACGCGGGGCGCGAAACCGACCCGGCAACCGGCGCGCTGCGCGAGCCTATCCACCTCTCGACGACCTTCGAGCGCGCCGCGGACGGCGACTACCCGCAAGGCCACAACTACACGCGCAACAGCAACCCGAACCGCAACTCGCTCGAACGGGCGATCACGGCGCTCGAAGGCGGCGCGGGAGCGGTTGCGTTCGCGTCCGGGTCCGCGGCAACACTCGCCGCGTTTTCGCTGGCCGCTCCCGGGGGCCGGATCGTGTGCTCGGCCGACTGCTACCACGGCACCGCGAAACAGCTTCGCGGGCTGCTGGCCGACTTCGGGATCAGCGCGGAATTCGTCGATACGTCGGATACTGCGGCTGTCGCCCGGGCACTCGAGGCGCCGGCATCGCTGCTTTGGGTCGAGACGCCGTCAAACCCGCTGCTGAAAGTGAGCGACATCGCGGCGCTGTCCCGCCTCGCGCACCAGTGCAGCGCGCTGCTCGCCTGCGACAACACGTTTTCAAGCCCCGTGCTGCAACGCCCTTTCGATTTCGGCGCGGACCTCGTCATGCACAGCACGACGAAGTACCTGGGCGGTCACAGCGACGTGCTCGGTGGCGTACTCGTGACCCGGGAAAAGGGGCCTGCGCTGGAGCGCCTTCGCGACTTCCAGTCGACGACCGGCGGCGTCCCGTCGCCGTTCGACTGCTGGCTGGTGCTGCGCAGCCTGGCGACGTTGCCGCTGCGTGTTCGCGCGCAATCGGCCAATGCGGCGGCGATCGCGCGCTTCCTCAATGCCGACCGCCGGATCGAGCGCGTGCACTATCCGGGCCTCGAGAGCCACAGCGGACACGCGCTGGCGGTGCGGCAGATGCCGGACGGATTCGGCTCGGTGGTGTCATTCCAGGTACCCGGCGGCGCGGCACAGGCAATGGCGGTGGCAGCGCGCGCGCAGCTGTTCACTCGAGCGACCAGCCTGGGTGGTGTCGAGAGCCTGATTGAGCACCGGGCCTCGATGGAAGGTCCTCACAGCCAGACACCACCGAACCTGCTGCGACTCTCGATCGGCGTCGAAAACGTCTCGGACCTGATCGCTGACCTCGACCAGGCGCTCGGCACCGGCAGCTGAGGCGCACGCCGCACGCCCACCGCGGTCGCGCTCGTCGGCTCCGTGGGTCGCGGGCTAGTTTGCCGGCTCAGCCGATGTCTGGACCGGGCGTCCCGCCTTCTGCCATCCCCGCATGTCGCCCTCGAGGTGTGCAAGCTTCGTGTACCCGTTGGCCGCGAGCGTCTCGGCTGCGAGCCCCGCGCACCGGCCGGAGTGGCAATAGAGGATGATCTCGTCGTCCTTCGGGATCTCGCCGAGGCGCGATGCGACCTGGTCATAGGGAATGTTGACCGCGCCGGGCACGTGCCCCTCCGCGAACTCCTTCGGTTTGCGCACGTCGAGGATGAAGACCTGGCTGCCCCTGTCAGCCTGCATCTTGACCAGCGCATCCTGGGAAACCTGGACCAGGTGCACCGGTGGGGTGGCCGGCTGCACCGCCGCGGCATCCGCGGCTGGCACGGCCTGCGGCGGCGTCGACCCGGCGAACACCGCACAGGCGGCGAGCACGCCCAGCAGACAGGTGAAGGTCCTGCGAATCATGTGCATCTCCAATTGAATCCCGTCCTTACCTGGGACCCTGCCCCGACCCGTGCGTTCAATCTGTCACGCAGGCATCCACTTCGATTTCGACCAGCATGTCCGGATCCACCAGGCCGCTGACCTCCACCATCGTCGCGGCCGGGCGTATGGAACCGAAGTACTCGCCGTGCACGCGGCCCACCGCCTCCCAGTCTTTCACGTCGCGAACATACATCCGGGACCGAACCACGTGCTCCAGCCCGGCACCCGCGCGCTCGAGCGCCGCACGAATGTTGTCCAGGGTCTGTCTCGTCTGCCCGGCGGCGTCGCCGGGCGCGACGATACGCCCGCCAGGCCCCGTGGCCGTCGTGCCGGCGACCCATACGAATGGCCCGACCCGGACAGCCCGTGAGTAGCCGACCACCGGCTCCCAGGGGGTGCCGGTCGAGTAGTTGACACGCTCTTTCATCCCGGCCCCTTTCTTCAGATTCCTTCGACAGACATTAGCTCAATGCCTTGCGATGAGGCGAGTTCGCCAGTATTGTTAACCAATAGTTTACTCGAGGCGGCGACCATGGCGGCAGATCCCGGCCGGCTCCCACTGAACGCGCTGCGCGTCTTCGAGGCCGTGGCGACGCACCTGAGCTTCACCGCTGCAGCGAAGGAACTCGGGGTCACGACCGCCGCGGTCAGTGCCCAGATCAAGTCGCTGGAAGCCGACATTGGCGTGCCGCTTTTTCGCCGCCACACCCGCGCGGTCGCCCTGACCCAGGAGGGTGCCGAGCTGCTGCCCGGCGTGCGACGAGGTCTCGATGAACTGCGCCGCGGCGTGGACCGGATCCGCCGCGAGCGCGTAGGCGGCATGCTGAACCTGAGCGTGCCGAGCGAGTTCCTGCAACGGTGGTTGCTGCCGCGCCTGGGCGAGTTCACGCGCCAGCACCCGGAGATCGAGGTGCGCTTCGGACCGGCGAGGGCACTTCTGGACTTCAGCCGCGACGACTTCCACGCGGCCATCATCTACGGCGCGGGCTCGTGGCCCGGGCTCAAGTCCGAGCGGCTGCTGGAGGAGTGGGTATTCCCGGTCTGCAGCCCCGCCCTGCTCGCGGAACTGGGTCCCATCGAAACACTGAACGATTTTTCGCGCTATCCGCTGGTGCACAGCCGGGCGGAACCCTGGGTCGATTGGTTGCGCCGCGTCGGGGGTGACACCACGCGCGCCGAGAGCGTCCCGATGGCCGAAGACTCGGTGGCGACCCTGGCCGCGGTTGAAAAGGGCAAGGGCGTCGCGCTCGCGCGCTGGTCGCTGGTCGCCGCGGATCTCGCCGCAGGCCGGCTGGTGCGCCCGATGATGCCAAGCGTGCAGCAGAGCAATGCCTGGCATCTCGTCGCGCCGCCGGAGAGCTTCTCGCTGCCCAAGGTGGTGCGGTTCCGCGCCTGGCTGGTCGAATGCTGCCGCGAGTTCGCGCCGCCGACCGGGGAGACGCTCGCGGCCGAGTGATCAGCCCGCGAACTTCAGCCTTGCGAGCAGCGGCCTGTGGTCCGAGCCAACGGCCGGCCCGACCTGGGTGCCCTCAGAGCACAGGCCGGGCGACACGAACACGTGGTCGATCCGCAGCGCCAGCGGCCAGAAGCCAGGCAACCAGGTCGGTTGCCAGCGTGAGCCGTTCGCCGCGTCCTGCATTCCGGACGTTCGCAGGAAAGCGGCATAGGCTGGTGACCACGGCGTGGCATTCAGGTCTCCAAGCACGATCGCCGGACCGGTCCCTGCCGCGATCGATCTCGCGGCAGCTTCGAGCGAGGCATCGCGCGCGCGCGCGCGCCCGGGCGTGACAGGCCAGCGAGTGTGCAGGGCCAGGAAGCGCACTGGCCGATCCGCGATCTGCACGTGCCCGGCGAGCGATGGAAGGCCGTCGCCGGCAAAGTCTTCCGGCTCGACCGGATCCAGCGGCCAGCGGCTCAGGACACCGATGCCATAGGCGTCCTCACGCGGCAGCATCGCGCGGTATGGGTAGGCTGGAAGCCTGGACAGGTCGTGGGCCCAGGCCGAGGTCAATTCCTGCACCACGACCAGGTCCGCCGGGTGCGAGGCAAGCCACTCAAGGAAACGACTGCGGTCGACGTTGCCGTACTGGACGTTGGCGGTGACCACCGCGAACCGCGGGCCGACGCACGCGAAGCCGGGCTGGCCCGCCTGGACGCGCTGCATTACGGGCAGCGCGTTGAAGGCCGCGATCAGTATCGCGAGCAGCGAGGCGCGCGGACTTCCAGTCGCCAGCATCGCCACCGCGAGCGCGAGGCCGGCCACCGCGTACTGGATGCGGAAGTGAACGAAGAGTTCGAAGGGCCAGCCAAGACCGGCCGCGAGCGCAAGCAGCGTCGCGGCGCTGAGCGCTGCGAGCAGCGCACGCACTGCGATCAGGAAATTGTCGCGCGCGCTTCGCTCAGGCCTGGGCACGGGGTCGCTGCATGCCGTAATGCACGCTCAAGCGACGAACTCCCTTGACCCGTTTCGCCGAGCGCCGGATCTCCTGCATGAGACGCAGGAGCAGGTTCAGGCCCTCACGCTTTCCGCCCGCGCAGTACTCCTCGCCGATCCCGATATGCAGCACCGTGATGTGCTCGAGGTCCGGACGGGTGTAAACGGCGACGCCGAACGGCTCGCCGGTCTCGTCGTCGACGACGAACAGCGATTGCACGTCGGTCAGGCCGGCCACCTTGACGCGGAGCCAGCCCTCGTCCTCGCGGATCTCGGGCGGGCCGAACTTTTCGATTGCGTCCACGATGCCCTGCGCGACCCGGTCCTGGCAGCCATTGAAAAACAGCAGCCGCTCGAGTGACGAGCGATGCAGAGCCGCAATCCGCGACATGTACTTGACCGGTGTTCTCATGCTCCGACTGGACCGGTGCACCGGTCTTCTCTGGTGACGCTGGGCGATGATGCTCGCGAGGCCGGCCCGTGTCGAGTGGGTCGATGCGGGGTCTCGCCGCGGTCCCCGCACACCCGTCTGGACCAGGTCCAGGGTGTCCGGCCCGGCGTTGCTGAACTTTGAATTGCCTCAGGTTTTTGCACGCAAACGATAGACGTTTCGACCCGGTTACTGCGGAATGCGACAGTGTCGAATTCCGCCCCACAGCGCCAGCCCCTGCCCGCTTCCGAGACTCGCGATCCGGGGGTGCTGGTGGACGTGCTGGTCCTGTCCGAGGACCTGCTGCTGTTCGATGCCATCCGCGGCGCAATTGGTGAACGCAACCCCGTCTGGCGGGCGCGCTCGGCGGAGGAATCGGTCGACCTTCTGCTCACTGGCCGGTGCGGCGTGCTGCTGGTCGACATGGCAGCCGTGTCGACGATGCCCGCGACGCTCATCACGGAGATCGTCGCGCAGTTCCCGGATGTCGTGGTGGTCGTCGCCGGCCGCCTCGAGGACGAGGCGCTGCTCGCCGGGTTGATCAGCAGCGGGTGCGTCTATCGGTTCATGCACAAGCCGCTCACGGCGAAGCGCGCCGGCATGTTCCTGAATGCGGCGGTACGCCGCCACGTCGAACTGCGCGAGGCGCACTCGACTCAGCCGCTGCTGCCGCTGGCCACGATGATCCCCGGCCGCTTCGATCCATCGAAGTGGCTGTTCGTGACCGGAGGCCTGGCGATATTCGTGGCGCTGCTCTGGCTGTTCCTGGGCGGCGGCTTTAACCAGCTTGCCGACCCGCCTGCTCCCGCACCGGCGCACCGGGCGATCGAGCCAGCGACCCAGCCACTGGCCGATCCAGTGCTCTCGCGCGCGAGGGCCGCTTTCGTGGCGGGCCGGTTCGAGGCTCCGTCGGGACGAAACGCCCTCGACCTGTATGCCGCCGTGCTGTTGTCCAGGCCTGACCAGGCCGAGGCGCGCGCAGGACTCGACCGCACTATCGAGCACCTCGTAAGTGTCGCGCGGCAGGCTGAAGCCGACGGGAACCGGACCGAGGCCCGGCGGCTGCTCGCCCGATTGCAGTCCGCGGACGCGGCCAGTCCTGCAGTCACAGGATTGGCCGAGTTCCTGGCAACGCCGCCCCAACCGGAACCGGCACAGGCGACGAAATCGACGCCGGCGCCGACGACCGCGGCGGTGACCCAGCCGGTAACGACCGGGCATCCCGGGCTTGCTTCGCCCCCGGCGCCTCGGCGGTCAAGCGACTCCGGCGCCGCGGTCGCCTCCGTGCCACCCGTGACCAGCCGCCCGGCAGCCATTCGGTTCCAGGCTCCGCCTCGGGTCAGCCAACCGACCACGACTACCATGCGGCCGGTCGTTACTCCCGATCCGCTCACACCTACGGTCGCGAACGCAGACGAAATTCGCGCCGCGGCGCTCAGGGCGCGCCGCGCGCCGCGGCCCGCGCCAGCTTCCAGTATGCGCACCGCAAGCCGGCTTCCAATTGCGGGCTACGTGCGCACACCCACGCCGGAGCCACCTGCGCCGAATAAGCCGGTGCCCCGCACGGACCCGGCCGTCTCGGCCATGCTCGCGATGCCGTCCGACGAGCTGGGCCGCGTGTCTTCGACCAACCCCGTGTACCCGGCCGCCGCGCTGCGCGACGGTGTCGAAGGCTGGGTGGAACTCAGTTTCACGATCACCGAAACAGGCACCGTGCGCGACATCGAGGTCGTGGACGCGACGCCCCGTGGCGTTTTCGAATCCTCGGCAATGGAAGCGCTCGCATCCTGGCGGTACAAGCCTCGAATCGCCAACGGCCAGCCGGTGGCACACCGCTCTACCGCCACGCTGCGATTCGACGTCGACCGCTGAGCAGGCAGTCGCGCCGGGCCTCAGCCCTGCGCCGTCTTCCCGAGGGTGCCGAGATCGAGCCGCAGGCCGGGTTCCGCGATGCCTGCCTGAACGCCCGACCGCGAAAGCACGTCGCGCAGCGCAGCCGATGCATCGGGCTCGCCGTGCACCAGCCACACTGGTGGCTCGCCCTCGACTCCGGAGTACCAGCGCAGCAGGTCAGCCTGGTCGCCGTGCGCCGAGAATCCGCCCAGGGTTTGCACACGCGCATTCACCGGCACCACCGAGCCGAGGATGCGGACTTCGTCGCGACCGTCGACCAGCGCGCGGCCGAGCGTTCCGGCCGCCTGGTAGCCGGTAAAGACCAGGTCGCACTCGCTGCGCGGCAGGTTGTGCTTCAGGTGGTGCACGATGCGTCCACCGGTGCACATGCCGCTGCCAGCGATCACGATCGCTCCGTTGGTGAAGCGGTTGATCGCCATCGACTCTTCAGCCGTCCTGCAAAGCCGGAGATTCGGCAGCGCCGGCATCGATTCTTCGCGCCGGTGCAGTTCGCGCGCCTCCTCGTCGAAGAGTTCCGAATGCCGCCAGTAGACCTCCGATGCCTCGATCGCCATCGGACTGTCGAGGAACACCTGCCAGTCAGCGAGCTGCCACTCGTCGTAGTGGGTGCCGAGCTGGTAAAGAACTTCCTGGCTGCGGCCCACTGCAAAAGCGGGAATCAGCACGTTGCCACCGTCGCGCCGCGTGCGGAGAAGTATTTCGCCGAACTCGGCCAGCGTGGCCTCGCGATCGCGGTGCTGACGGCCTCCGTAGGTGCTTTCCATCAGCACCAGGTCAGCCGCGATGCCGGCTTCCGGGTCCCGGAGTATGGGAGAGTCGTACTGGCCGAGATCGCCGCTGAAGACCAGCCGCCGTTCGAGATCGCCTTCGACCAGGCGCAGGCAGACACAGGCCGATCCCAGTATGTGCCCCGCATCCCGGAAGGTAAGTTCGACGCCGGGCAGCACCTGGAAGGGTTGCCCGTAGCGCACGCTGCGGAACAGGCCCAGCACTGCTTCTGCGTCTGCCTCGGTGAATAGAGGCTCGACGGTGCCCTGGCCGCCATTGCGCCGGCGCCTGCGCGCCGCACGCGCGGCGTCGTGCGCGGCAATCGAGGCGCAGTCCAGCAGCAGGACACGTGCGAGGTCGCGGCAGGCTGCAGTGGCAAACACAGGCCCGCGAAAACCGCGCTTGTGCAGCAGCGGCAATCGGCCACTGTGATCGATGTGGGCGTGGCTCAGGATGACCGCATCGATTTGCGCGGCGTCGAACGGAAACGGTTCGCGGTTTCTCTCACCGTGCGTCACGCCACCCTGGATGAGCCCGCAGTCGAGCAGGATGCGGTGGTGGCCGACCTCGAGGATGTGACAGGACCCGGTGACTTCCCCTGCTGCACCGAAGAACTGCAGGTGCATCGACGCCTCAGGCGATCCGCTTTCCGGCCTGTACCTCCGGCGCCTCACGCTCGCGAAGCAGCCGCACGCAGGCCTTCACCACTGCTGCGTCGTACCGGCGGCCGGACTGTGCCTGTAACTCTTCGATACAGGCCTGCATCGACAGCGCCTGGCGCTGCGGCCGTGGCGACAACATCGCCTCCACCGCATCGGATACCGCGGCGATGCGCGCCTCGAGCAGGATCTCGTCGCCCTTGAGTCCGCGGGGATAGCCCGAGCCGTCGAGCCGCTCGTGGTGCTGGCGCACTGCCTCCGCGACCGGCCACGGAAAATCGATGCGGCGCAGCGATTCATAGCCGCGGTCCACGTGTGTCCTGACGAGTTCGAACTCCGCTGCGTCTAGCGGCGCCGGTCGCCAGAGGATCTCGCGCGGAATGTGCAGCATGCCGACGTCGATCAGCTGGCCGATCACGCGCAGCCCCCGGACGCTGTGGCCCGGCAGGCCCATGGCCGTGCCGATGCCGGCCGCGAGATCCGCGACGCGCCTTGCGCGACCCGTCTTGCAGCCGTCCTGCGATTCCGTGAGCGTGCCGATCGCCTCGACCGCGCCCAGCATCACGCGTTCCATGTGATCCATGGCACTGACGATCTCGGCGTCCGAACGCCTGCGACGCAGCGCCTTCCAGAGCGCATCCGCTACCTGTGCTGCGTTGTCGCGATCCTCCTCGTCGAACGCCGCCGGCTTGTCCGCCAGCAGCAGCACGCCGACCAGCCGACCGCCATCAAGGATCGGCGTCGCCAGCTGGCGCGCAAGCGATCCGGGCAGCCCGGCCTGTCGCAGCACTCCGGTGCCTTCCGCAGCCTCGCGTTGTGCGACCTGCAGCGAATTCGCGCACTCCATCAGCGCCGATTCGGTGGGCGGCTTTCCGCGCCAGCGCACTGGAAGCGCCTGCCCCGCATCCGCGGCGGCAGCGCTGCGCGCCGCAAGCTCCAGGTGCGCCACGTCCGGCGTGGCCAGGAATACGTAACCCTGCTCGCTGCCCGTGAGCCGGCGCACCAGCTCGAGCGCGCGGGCCGGGACCTCCGTCTCGGTGAGCATGTGGGTGTGCTGCGCCAGGTCGAGCAGACCCTCGTGCAGCTGTCTTTCGCGTTCGGTGCGATCGCCTGCGCGACGACTGTCGGTCACGTCTCGCACGGTGACGATGCGCGCGCCGGGAAGATCCGGCAGCGCTACGCTGGAAATCTCCGCGTCGAACGAGCTGCCGTCAGGCCTGCGCCACCTGGCGAGTCGCGGCGTGGCTCCTGCGGCCATCGCAGCCTGGTCCGCCGGGGACGAGCCGCCCTCCTGGTCCTCGAACCCTGCCAGGGAAATACCGTCGACACGGTCGGTGTCGAGCGACATGAGCGCGCCGAACGCCGGGTTTGCATGCGTCAGCTGGCCGTGTTCGTCCACCAGGCAGGTGGCAACCGGGGATGTATCGAGCGCGGCCGCCCGTGCCTGCGCCAACCTCTGCGTCTCGCGAAGCTCGCGTTCCGCCGTGACGTCCACGAGGGTCGTGAGCCAGCAGGCGCGCCCGGCGAATGAAACCGATGTGCGTCGCGGTTCGAGTACCGCGTGCGTGCCGTCCGGCTTGACGACGTTGACGTCCTGCGGAAAAACCTTGTCCTCACCGGGCACGCAACCCGGCAGAAGGTCCTTCAGCGACCTGCCCGCCAGCTCGCGTGGCGCAACGCCGAGCAGGGCAGCCGCCGAATCGCTCGCGACCCGGATCTCGTGGCTCTCCATGTCCGACAGCAGCGTCGGGAGCGGCTGGGCGCCGAATGCGCGCTCTGCATCCGCAGAAGCGGCCTGTGCCTTCGCCCGGCTGGACTGCAGTTCCTCGAGTCGCGACTCGAGCGTCTCAGCGCGCGCGCTGCTCGCCCGGACCTTCTCGGCAGCATCCGTGGCCTGTGATGCCGTCTCGGCCTGCTCCTGGAGCTTTGCCTCGAGCTCGTCCACGCGCTGCTGCAGTTCCCTCGCGTTGTCCGATTCAGTGACCGCGTGGCTCGCCCGATCCTTCGCGTCGCGGTCGATCTTGCTGCGGGCAGCGCGTTCCGCCGACGCGAGCAGCCTGTTCGTATACTGGAGCTCGCGCAGCTGCCGCTCGAGGTCCGCCACATGACGGCGGTCGTGCTGCTGCCGGTCGAGGAGTTCCGGCACCAGCGCCGGAATACGCATCGTGTCAGAGTGCGACTTCAGTCCGTCGATGGCCGCAGCCAGTTCCTCGAGCGTCGAGCCGCGCGGGAAAAATCGCTGGGCGCCAACCTCCGCCGCAAATGCCTCGTACTTGGGGCCCTCGACACGGAACGACAGCAGGAACACGGGCAGGTACTGCGTTGCCGGATCCTCCTTGAGCCGGCGGCAGAGCGCGAAGCCGTCCAACAAGGGCAACAGCACGTCGCTGACGACTGCGTGAGGGGTATCGTTACGCGCAAGGTCCAGCGCCTCGAGCCCGGTTCGCGCCTTGGCCACGTGGTGGCCCCGGGACTGCAGCAGCGTTTCCAGTGCCGAAAGGTCCTGGTCACGCTCGTAGACGAGAAGAATGGAACTCATAGGCGCACAAAGCCTTCTGCGTCTGGCGCCCAGCTGTCCGGTCGATGCATGCGCCGCCCCGTCATGCTGCCCTTTATACCGCATCCAGTATGCCCCGCCGCGCGGCACACACCACCAGGTGCAGCCGCAGCGGGACGCGGATCACAAAACGCCCGGGTCAGCAGCCGTCCGCTACGGGTTCGAGATAGCGGCCAGCCGCTGCGCCAGCACCTCGGGCGCGCTGTGCACGAGGTCCTTGGGGATCTCGCGGGCAACCAGTGCGCGCGTCGGCCCGGACAGCTGCTGACGCACCAGCCCGAGGAACGGCGGACCAGCCACCACGACCAGCCGGTCGAACTCGTCCTTCCTGCGGGCGTCATCGAGCCTGCGGGCTATCCGGCGCGCGAACCGCACTGCTTCCGTGCGGCGTGGTGTTTCCTCGCGCTGGACCGCGTGGCGGGCTCCGCCCACGCTCTCGTAGCTCCGCCCGGGACGGTCGGTTGCGAGGTCGCGGTCGTGGAGACGGGCCAGCGGATCACTGATCCGGCCCACTTCGCTTGGAGCTCCGGTCAATGTCGCGGCATCGTAGAAAATGGCTTCGGCCTGATCGGCGACCAGGATTCGGTACTTGCTCATGTCAACCTCCCCTGCATTGGGGCTCATGCCCACGTTGCGCCGGGCAGGGGCCGCGCGCAATGGTGGAATGTGGCATGCGCGGCAGACGGACGGCCGCTGCAATTCCTAATAGACTCGGCTCAGCAGACAGGGAGACGGCCATGGGATCGCATCGACACTACGCGGTACTTCTGCTCGCGCTCGCCGCCGGTTGCGCAACGACCTGGCAGGTAGACAGCTACCAGGCACCGGGTGCCGACATCAGGTCGCGGCCGACGTTTGCCTGGACGGGCGGCAAAGTGGGGACGGCGGTGGAGATCAAGCCCTCTGTGGTTGCCGCCGCCGACCAGCGCATCCGCCAGGCGGTGGTCGCCGGACTCGTGAAAAAAGGCTACCAGGAGGTAGCGGATGCAAAGTCGGCACAGATGCTGGTGAGCTACCAGGTCGCCGGCACGAGAAAATACCAGACGCCGAATTCTCCCAGGTTCAATGCGCCCAACCCGGATGACGTGCTGATGACCAGCAATCCGCAACCGCCCGCCGCATCCGAACTACCACGCGAGCGCCGCGTGACCGAGGGATCGGTGATCGTGTTTGTGGACGACCCGGCGACCGGCCAGATAATCTGGCGCGGCGCGATATCGGAAGAAACGCGCAGTTCTTCATCGGAGCAGGCCATTCGGACGGCCGAGGAGATGGCCGCCGCCATCGTCGAGACGTTCCCGGCGCGCAGCGCCAGCCGGTGACTTGTCCGCGACGTCCTTTTCCAGCCCGCCGCGGCGGCCCCACTCAGTGCGCGAAGTAGTCCGGCTCCGCGCCTGGCTTCCACTTGATGTTACAGCCGACGCTCGGGCGCTGCTCCGTATCCACGGCCGTTCCCGACAGCACGGCATCGGCTGCCCTGCGCAGGTCCGTCCCGGTCACCCGCCGCGCGTCGCCGGGCCGGCTGTCGTCGAACTGGCCTCGATACACGAGCCGCCGGTCGGCGTCGAACAGGAAGAAGTCCGGCGTACAGGCCGCACGGAACGCTTTCGCGACCGACTGGTCTGCATCGAGCAGGTAAGGAAAGACGTAGCCTGCCGAGCGTGCCTCCTCCCGCATCGCATCGGGCCCGTCCTGCGGATAGGCGGCGATATCGTTCGAATTCACCGCCGCGATGGCAAGGCCACGCGGAACGTACTCGGCCGCGAAACGCGCGAATCCGGCTCGGATGTGCCTGGCGAACGGGCAGTGCTCGCAGGTGAATACGACCAGCAGGGCGCGGGAAGCCGCGAAGTCCGCGAGTGCATGATGCTTGCCGTCGAAGTCCGGCAGGTCGAACGGCGGCGCCATCGTGCCGAGCGCGAGCATGGTGGAAGGCGTCCTGGCCACGGCAATCTCCTCAGCGACGAATGATCAGCAGCGCGCCCGCGATCACCAGCACGGCGCCAAACAATCGCGCGGGTGTCACGGGGCTCTGAGGGAACCCGATGACACCGTACTGGTCCACGACCAGCGCCGCGACCATCTGCCCCGCGAGTGTAAAAGCGAGCAGCGCAGCGGCGCCGAGCCTGGGACCCAGCACGGTCGTGGAAGCAACATAGACCGCGCCCAGCAGGCCACCGAGCCATGCCCAGGCCGGTACGGCCGCCGTCGAACCCGGCACGACACGCGCACCGCTCGCCAGCGCGACCACCGCCAGCGCGGCCAGGCCGATCGCAAAATTGACGATGGTCGCAATGACCGGGGAGCCGATCACTGCGCGCACGGTCGCGTTCATGCCCACCTGCACGGTGAGCCCCGCGCCGACCAGTACGGCGACCAGGTGCGGCCAGTAGTTCACAATGGCCGGCCGGTGGCCGCCGTCGCGCTGTCGCGCCGCGCCCAGCCCTGTGAAACCAGCGCGCCGATACCGGCGATCAGCGTCACGAACACGACGATGCCCCCTATGAACGGCACGTGACGCACCAGCGAAAGGGCCAGCAGGGCCAGCAGCAGCGCGAGCAGGCGCCACCCGGTGGATGCGGGGGCCGTGCCGCGAACCATGGCCAGTCCGCGCTGCCCGATGAAGAGCGCCGCGACGATCCAGCCGAGGAACATCAGCAGCAGGTACAGGGGCACCAGCAGCAACGCCAGCGGAATGCCGACGATGGTCACCAGCAACACCACCGCGACAATGGGAACACAGGCCAGGATGGCAAAACCCAGGCCGACCGACTGCCAGGGATCGCGCCTGATCGTTTCCGCGGCTCGCGCGGACAGCCCCGGGAAGAGCACCAGGAACAGCGCGCCGACCAGGAACACGCCTGCGAACCAGAGTACCGACCCGACCCAGTGCACGGCCTCGCGCACCGGGCCGCCCTCGTCGTGCATGAATTTTCCATGGCCGGACTCGTGAAACTCGACCCCGCCGGCGATGACCGCGCCCTCGGGGACGACTGGCTCGGCGGGGCCCCGGTAAATGAGCCGCCCACCGATCTGCGTTTCCGGCCGGATCACCAGTTCCTCGGACCGGACATCGACGTCGCCGAGCGCCTGGCCCGCCATCGTCACCGTACCGCCCGAGATTTTCAGCAATCCGTGGGAGTTGCCCTCGAAGTCAACGCTGCCACCGGTCAGGGTCGTGGCGCCGGCAATGACGGTCGCCGGTCCGACGGCCACGTCACCGCCGCCAACTCGCGCGTTTCCGTGGATGATCGCGTCCACCTTCACGTCGCCGCCGGCCGCATACACGTCGTCGCCGACGCTGCCACCGATCGACACCTCGCCGCCTGCGGCCACCAGGTCGCCATTGACCTCGCTCGCGGTGGCAACCTGGCCGCCTGCCAGGAAGGCGTCGCCTTCCACCGGATCCGTGAGATTCAGCAGTCCGCCGGCGCCGAAATAGTCTGTGCCGAACTGCTGGCTCACGCCGGCGTCATCGTCGTTGATCTCGATTGAACAGCCACTGCCGGCCAGCGCAACGATGGCTGCAAGCACCGCAATCGGCGCGGAGGTTTTCATTGCCAACTCCTTGCAGGCGGCACCCGGATCAACGGGCGAACGCCGGTTCGCAGGCCATCACGGTCAGTCTAAGGCATGGCGGCCGTACCCTGCAGCGTTCCAGGCCTGCGCGCGACGCCTTCGGTCACGTAACCGAGCAGCGTGGGCACGCCGCGCAAGTAGCTGGACTGCACCTGATCTCGCACCAGGCCGGCACTCTCGATCAGCTCAAGCACCGGTCGATTGAGGCAGCACCCGCCGGCAAGCGGCCTCCACAGCGGTGTGAGCCGGTCCTGCCATCGGGCGGATGCAGGGCGTGGGTCGCGACCGTGTTCCATGAACAGGAACTGTCCGCCGGGCTTCAGCACCCGGCGGATCTCGCCCAGCGCGTGCATGACATCGGGGATTGAACACAAGGTGAGCGTGCTCACCACCGTGTCGAATCGCTCGCCCTCGAACGGCAGGTGCTCGGCATCGAGGCGATGGAAGTCCACCTCGACTTCCGACGCATCGATCCTGGGACGCGAGTACCGGTCCAGGTATGGGTCCGGGTCGATGGCCTCGATGCGCCGCACGCCGGGCGGATAGTGCTCGAGGTTCGAGCCCGTGCCGAAACCGATCTCGAGGATCCGGCCGTGAGCCCGCGCCAGCGTCCGACGGCGCGGCTTGCGAAATGCAGGACTGGACATAGCGAGGTCGAGGAATTTCGGGAAGATGTAGTGGCGATAGAAACTCATGCCGAGTCGCTCCTGCGACGCTCCTCGCAACGCGCAACGGATGGTGGCTCAGGTCCGATCCACCCGGGATATGTGAATTCATTGAATATTGACAATGGTGCCGCTCAAGCCAGTAATTTCGGTCGATTCATTTTGCCAGTTGTTATGATGCCTGGGCGAGCGGATTGGCCCGCGTCGCGCGCTCAGGTAGATTGCGCGCCCTTCAAGGAAGGTCGAGTTCCCATGGGTCGAATTTTCGAAGTCCGCAAGCATACGATGTTCGCGCGCTGGAACCGCATGGCCAAGCAGTTCGCGCGCATCGGCAAGGAAATCACCATCGCGGTAAAGGCGGGCGGCCCCGACCCGAACTCGAACCCGGCGCTGCGGCGCGTGATCCAGAACGCCCGTGCCGTCAACATGCCCAAAGACAAGGTCGAGGCTGCGATCAAGCGCGCCTCGGGCCGCGACGCCGCCAATTTCGAAGAGCTGCTCTACGAAGGCTACGCCCCGCACGGCGTCGCGGTGCTGGTCGAGTGCGCGACCGACAACCCGACCCGCACCGTCGCGAGCGTTCGAAATGCCTTCAGCAAGAACGGCGGCAACCTGGCCACCACCGGCAGCGTCGCGTTCCAGTTCAAGCGCATGGGCGTGTTCCGCCTCAGCCCCGAAGGCATCGACCAGGACGACCTCGAGCTGTACCTGATCGACCACGGCCTCGAGGAATTCGGCGAAAGCACGGGCGAGAAGGACGAACCGCAGCTGGTCGCGCGCTGCGCCTTCGAGGACTTCGGCACCCTGCAGAAGGCGCTCGAGGACCGTGGCATCACGCCGATCTCGGCCGAGCACGAGTACATCTGCCAGGCAGCGACCGAGTTGCCCGAAGAGCAGGCGACCGAGGTACTCGAGTTGATCGACAAGCTCGAGCAGGACGAGGACGTGCAGAAGGTGTACCACACCCTGGCCTGAGAACGCCGCGCGCTGTATCGCCTCGAATCCGCTCGTGCCACAGGGCACCAGTACGGTATGGCGACAAGCCGTCTAAACTGCGTCCCATGCAGCCAGCCCGCGACCTGTTCTCGTACCGCAAGCACTGGGCCCACCGCTTCGGCCCGGCGCCGTTCCTGCCCATGTCGCGGGCGGAGATGGATGAGCTCGGCTGGGATTCCTGCGACGTGATCCTGGTCACTGGCGATGCCTATGTGGACCTGCCGAGCTTCGGCATGGCCATCGTCGGTCGTGTGCTCGAGGCGCAGGGGTTCCGTGTCGGCATCATCGCCCAGCCGGACTGGCACTCGACGCGCGATTTCATGGCGCTCGGTCGCCCGAACCTGTTCTTCGGCGTGACCGGCGGCAACATGGATTCGATGGTGAACCGGTACACCTCGGACCGCCGCGTCCGCAGCGACGACGCCTACACACCGTACGGGGCCGGAGGAGCCCGCCCGGACCGCTGCGTCATCGTCTACTCGCAGCGCGTGCGCGAGGCTTACAAGGACGTGCCGCTGGTGGTGGGCGGTATCGAGGCGTCACTGCGCCGCATCGCGCACTTCGACTACTGGTCCGAGAAGGTGCGCCGCTCGGTGCTGCTCGATGCAAAGGCAGACCTGCTCGTTTACGGCAATGCGGAGCGCCAGATCTGCGAGATAGCGCACCGGCTCGCGGCCGGCACACCCATCGACGAGATCCGCGACCTGCGCGGCACGGCGTTCGCGCGACGTTCCATGCCCGAAGGCTGGACCGAGATCGATTCCACCAGCATCGATATACCGGGACCGATCGGGCCGGCCATCGACCCTTACGCGTGCGGGCCTGGCGGCGTGCACGGTGCCACGCCGCGCACGGCGCAAGGCATGTCCACTGGTGACCGGACGATCGGATCTCCGGGCGACAAAGCGATTCCCGAGGAGCGACTCGACCGGGGAGCCGGTCGGCCGGTCGCTACGGCAGGCAAAGCGTCATCGCGCGAGCAC
>JALHTE010000157.1 GCA_022865595.1 Steroidobacteraceae bacterium
CGGGTCTTGCTCGCCAGCCGCCGTTCCTTCGAGGCGCGGGTCGGCCGCGTCGGCCGCCGGGTCTTCGGTTCGATGAGCGCCTCGCGGATCATCGCGACCAGCCGCCCGATGGCGTCGGCACGGTTCTGCTCCAGCGACCGCAGGCGCTGGGCGTCGATCACGATCAGGCCGGCGGCGGTCATGCGCCGGCCGGCAATGCGCTTCAGGCGCGCACGCGCTGCGGAACCGAGCGGTGGCCAGCAGGCCGAGTCGAAGCGCAACTCGATTGCGTTGGACACCTTGTTGACGTTCTGGCCGCCGGGCCCCGAGGCGCGTACCGCGCGAAATTCCAGCAACTCGTCGGGGATCGAGAGCGAGCCTGAGACCTCGACCGGCATCGGGCCTCAGTCGCCGCGGCCCGGTTCAACTGCGCCGATCCTGGGCTCGGCCATCTCGACGCGAATTTCACGCTGCGCAACCGGGATCGTGATGCCGTTCGCGCAGAACAGTCGCCAGATCGCGCGATTGACGTCGGAGCGTACGTTGTTCACACCTTCGTGCGGATCGGGAATCCAGAAGCGCAGCTCGAGCTCGATGCCGCTGTCGCCGAAGTGCATCAGGCGCGCGACCGGCGCGGGGTCGTGGATGATTCGCGGGTGGCCGGACGCGGCCTCGAGCAGCAGGCGCATCGCAAGCTCGGGATCGCCGCGGTAGCTGACCCGGACCGGCAGCTTGAGGCGAACCCGCGGATCCGAGTAGCTCCAGTTGGTGACCGAGGTGGTGATCAGGTTCTGGTTCGGCACCAGCGTCGATACGCCGTCGCGATCGCGTACCACGACGTAGCGTCCGCGCAGTTCCTCCACCCAGCCGAAGCCCTCGGTCGCCGTGCCGGGCATCCCGGTGAAGCTGATCACGTCGCCGGGCTTGATGGAACGATCCATCAGCAGCACGAAGCCGCTGACGAAATTGGCCGCGATGCTCTGCAGGCCGAAGCCGAGGCCGATACCGACCGCGCCGGTGAGTACGTTGAGCGTCGTGAGATCGAGTCCTGCCGCATTCAACCCGACCAGCACCGACAGGCCGACCAGGAACGCCTGGGTGAACTTGGCGATGCCGATGCGCATGTTGGGCGCTAGCGCGTCGAGCTTGAGCACCCGTCGCTCGAGCCAGCGCGCCATCCACATCGCGATCATCACGAACAGGCTGACGGTCACCAGCAGCTTCATCACGGACCACACGGAGATGCGTGTCTTGCCCGCGTTGAGGCCGATGCCGTCCAGCAGCCCGATTGCCGCGTCGCCCCAGCCGAGCAGGTGCATCGACAGGAAGGTCCACAGCAAGAAGCTGATCCCCGTGCCCCAGCCCTTCAGTCGCGCCCGAGAACCCATCGAGACCCTGGCCACGTACACCACGACGCGGATGAGCAGCAGCAGCCCACCCAGCTGGACCGCGATGTTGACGAGCTGCGCAGGCGTGCCCAGCGCGTGTAACAGTCCGTCGGCCGCAGCCAGTATCAACAGCACCATCGCGTACGGTGCACCGACCCAGGCGACTTCCCGCACGCGACCACGCGGGTCGTCGGCGGCGCCCGCCGATGGAATCAGCTTCCGCAGCAGCCGTGCGGTCCACAGGCCGAGCAGCACCGCGATGGCGATGACCGCGATCTGCGAGAGGTTGGCCGGGGTGGCAAGGCGCGCGGCAATGTCGGCCGCAGTTTCGATCGGTTTTGCCATCACTCAGGCGTTGAGGTCCGGGATCAGCTGGCTCTCCAGCCGGGCGATCTGGTCCTTGATCAGCAGCTTGCGCTTCTTCAGGCGCCGCATCTGCACCTGGTCCACGTAGAGGTCGAGTTGCAGGCGGTGAATCACGTCGTCGAGGTCGCGATGCTCGATCCGCAGCTGACGCAGCCGCTCAATGTGCTTGAACGTTTCGGTATCGACGTTGTCGCTCACTTCCGCCATCGGTGAAACCGTTGCCGCTCGAGCCTGCCCGGGGCGGGTAGCTTAGCCCTGCGCGCGGCAAAAAGGGTAGGGTCGGCCCGCCCGGCGGATGGGCCGGGCTCAGAGTCCGACGCTGTCCACGCTGTGCCCGGTGAGTACCACGAAGCCCTGCTGTCGCGTGTGTCCGTCGCGCGTGTAGTCGAATACGTAGGTGCGGCGGAGCTGAAGGGCACCGCCGCGGACCCTCACGGCACGCAGGGCGCGGAACGCGACAGTGCCGTCCAGCAGGCTCGCGCCGGTGCCCTGGCAGGTCTCAAGTGCCACGACGTTGGCCCGCTCGCGGGCCCCGAGGCTGTCATGCCAGTACCAGGCGACCGCGATCAGCAGCACCAGGAATGCGAGCAGCCACCACGAGAGTTCCACCGGTCAGAACAGCGCCGGCCAGTTACGCGACGGATCACCGTAAGCGATGAAATGCGGGTTCAGCAGCGTATCGCGCTGGTTGTACCGCAACGGTGTGCCGTCGAGCTGTGTAACCGCGCCGCCTGCCACCTCCAGCACCGCCTGCGCCGCGGCGGTGTCCCATTCGGAGGTCAGGCCGAGCCGCGGGTAGAAGTCCGCGGTGCCGTCGGCGACCAGGCAGAACTTCAGCGCGCTGCCGGTCGGGCGTAGTTCGTGCGGGCCGAGCTTCGCCAGCAGGTCGTCCAGCGAATCGCCCCGGTGCGAGCGGCTGCCGACCACGACCAGCGGATCTGCGGCCAATCTCGTGTGTATCGGCCTCGGCGCCGTGCTGCCGTCGGAGCAGAAGGCGCCGTGCCCCCTGGCGGCGAAATAGGTCTGGCCGAGCGCCGGGGCCGCGACCACGCCGAGCACCGGCTCGTGGTCCCTGACCAGCGCCACGTTCACGGTGAATTCGCCGTTGCGCCCGATGAATTCGCGCGTACCGTCAAGCGGGTCAACCAGCCAGAGCTCGCGCCAGTTGCGCCGCATCTCGAATGCATGCGCGTCTTCGGCCTCCTCGGACAACACGGGAATCCCTGGTGTCAGCGCAGCGAGGCGGGCCGCGAGGATCTCGTGCGCTGCCCGGTCGGCGCGCGTGATCGGCGAGTCGTCGGCCTTGTACTCGACCGTGAGCGCCGAAGCGTAAACCTCGAGAATCGCGGTTGACGCGGCGGCGACGGCGTCGAGGACTCCAGGAAGCAGTTCGGCGGGATCGGATGCCATTCAGGGACTCCAGCATGGTTCGGTGGCGCCGTATGATAGCGGCCCGTCAGCCATCCGGCGCCTTTCAGCATCGTGCACGAAGCATCCAGCAGCCGTTGCGCAGTCCCGCCCGACTGGTCCGAGGTCGAGACCGTGTGCCTCGACATGGACGGCACGGTACTCGACCTGCGATTCGACAACCTGTTCTGGCTGGAGGTCCTGCCGCAGCGCTGGGGTGAAGCGCGCGGACTCGACGCGCGCGAATCGTTCGCAAACCTGAAGCCGCGCTTCGATGCGAAACACGGCACGCTCGACTGGTACTGCATAGACCACTGGAGCGAGGAGCTGGGCTTCGACGTGGCCGCGCTCAAGCACGAGATGCGCGGCCACATCCGCTACCTGCCCGGCGTCGTCGACTTCCTCGACAGGCTTCGCGCTCGCGGTCATCGGGTCCTGCTCACGACCAACGCGCACCCGATCAGCCTCGGCATCAAGAATGCGGAGACCGGGCTCGAGAAGCACTTCGACGAACTCGTCTCGTCGCACGAGTTCGGGGTTCCGAAGGAATCGCCGGAATTCTGGGAGCGGCTCGCCGCGAACCACGGCGTCGTGCCGGGCTCGACGTTGTTCGTGGACGACAGCGTCGCCGTCCTCTCAGCCGCGCGTAGCGCAGGCGTGCGCTGGATCTACCAGGTACTGCAGCCCGACTCGACCCAGCCCGGGCGCGCCGAGGCACCTGGCTTCACTGGCATCGAGCGCCTGGCTGACCTCATCCCGTAGCGGCGCTGGCCAGCCGGGTCAGCCGTCGGACGGGCTCGGCGGCGTGGTCGGGCCGCCGCCACCGCCCGCGGGGGGCGTCCCGCCGCCGCGTCTCCTGCGACGGCGCTTGCGCGGCTCGCCGCCTTCGCCGGCTGGCTGCGCGGGCTTGCCGGATTCGGGCTGCGCGGCAGCGGTCGGAGCCGCTTTCGGTGCGCCTGTCCCGCCGGCCGGCCGGTCGGGCGGACGATTCTCGCTGCGCCTGCTGTCACGGGGAGGACCGCGACGCCCGTCATTCCGGCCACCGCCGCCACTGCCACCCCGGCCACCACCGCCGCCACGCCCACGACCGGCGCCGGGACCGCCGCGCGAGCCGCCCGGCCCGCCGAAGCGGCGGCGCTCGCGAAACGGCACGGTGATTTCGGCGAGCAGGTCCTCGGTTACTGCCGCGCGCGGCAGGCTGCGGCCGATGTAGCCCTCGATGTCCGGCAGCGACTGCACGAAGTCCTCGCAACCCAGGCTGATCGCGTCGCCCTCGGCGCCCGCGCGCGCGGTACGGCCGATGCGGTGCACGTAGTCCTCGGGATCCTGCGGCATGTCGTAGTTGAAGATGTGGCTCACGTCCGCGATGTGCAGGCCGCGTGACGCCACGTCGGTGCCGATCAGGATCGCGAGCTCGCCACTGTGGAAATCGCCGAGCATGCGCATGCGTTTTCGCTGCGGCACGTCGCCCGAAATCGCCTCGGCGTTGAAACCGTTGGCGCGCAGCAGGCCCTCCAGTTCCTCGGCTCCACGCCGTGTGTTGACGAAGATCATCGTGCGGGTCGGGTCCATCTTGCGCAGCAACCCGATCAGCAGGCGCGGTTTTTCGTCCATCGACGGGAAATAGATCACCTGGCGCACCTGGTCCACGGTCATCTTGTCCGGCTCGATGCGCACCAGCTCGGGATCGTTCATGTGCTCGTAGGCGAGTTCGAGCACGCGCTGCGCGAGGGTCGCCGAGAACAGCAGGTTCAGCCGCTGGTCCGGCGGCGGCAGGCGCCGCATGATGTAGCGGATGTCGGCTATGAAACCGAGATCGAACATGCGGTCGGCCTCGTCGAGCACCAGCACCTGCACCGAGCGCAGGTCGAACACGTGCTGCTTGTAGAAGTCGATCAGGCGACCCGGCGTGCCGATCAGGACGTCAACGCCTTCTTCCAGGTCGCGGCGCTGTTTCTCGTAGTCGACTCCGCCGAAAGCGAGGCAGTTCCGGAGGCCGGTGTACTGGCCGAGGATTTCCGCGTCGTGGTGGATCTGCACGGCGAGCTCGCGCGTCGGCGCGATGATCAGCGCCAGCGGCGCGTTGACCTTGCGGGTCGGCGGTACCTCGGCGCGCAGCAGCCTCGCGTACAGCGCGACGAGGAACGCCGCGGTCTTGCCGGTGCCGGTCTGGGCCTGGCCTGCCACGTCGCAGCCGGCGAGCGCGCGCGGCAGCGTCTGGGCCTGGATCGGGGTGCAGCGCTCGAAGCCGGCGTCGGCGATGCCGCGGGCCAGGGACTCCGGCAGGTGCAGGTTCGAGAATGAGACGTCGGTCAGGTGTGCGTCGGCCATCGGGTCCAGTGTCGTTGATAGTGGTCTTGCAAATTGGCGCAAAGCGGGGTCAAATACCCTCCGACTCGCGGCTAACAGTCCGCTCCCGCAAGTAGCGATGCCGGCTCGCCGGACCCCGAAGGGGACCGGCGCTCACGCCCGGTGCAGCGGGAATCCAGAATTTCGTGTACAGCCAGCAATCCCGATAGTTTGCCTCACGCAGATCGCGCCGTCACTCGATAACTCCGGCGACGACTCCTGCCAACACAACAAGACACCCCTTGACCGACCCAAACGTACCAACCAACGAAACACCAGCGGAGGTAGTCTCTGGTGAGCCAGCAGATCATCCACGTAACCGACTCGAACTTCGAGACGGACGTACTTCAGGCACCGCTCCCGGTTCTCCTCGACTTCTGGGCCGAGTGGTGCGGCCCGTGCAAGATGATCGCCCCGATGCTCGACGAAATCGCGACGGAGTACGCGGGCAGGGTGACGATCGCCAAAATGAACGTGGACGACAACCCGAAGACCCCAATGCGGTTCAGCGTCCGCGGCATCCCAACTCTGATCCTGTTCAAGAACGGACAGGCGGAAGGTCAGAAGATCGGGGCCGTCCGCAAGGCGGACGTCGCGGCTTTTCTGGACAGCAAGCTGTGAGAGGCTACCTCGGCAACCAGGGTCGTAACCGGCCCGGTAAGAGGGGCCGAGGAGGCGGAGGCGGCGGCGGTGCCGATGGCAACCGGGGGCCGCGGCAGGACGAACTGCCGCCGGAGGATTTCCTGGACGCCGACGACCTCGACGTCATCAGCCCGGCGGAGCTCGAGGCGAGCCGCCGCTCGATGAACCTGTCGGAGCTGAAGCACAAGCCCATTCCCGACCTGCTCAAGATGGCGCAGCAGATGGGGATGGAGAACCTGGCTCGCTCGCGCAAGCAGGACATCATCTTCGCGATCCTCAAGGCACATGCGAGGAATGGCGAGGACATATACGGCGACGGCGTGCTCGAGATCCTGCAGGACGGTTTCGGCTTCCTGCGCTCGCCCGAGGGTTCGTACCTCGCGGGCCCGGACGACATCTACATCAGCCCGAGCCAGATCCGGCGCTTCAACCTGCGCACCGGCGACTCGATTTCCGGGCTGATCCGCCCGCCGAAGGACGGCGAGCGCTACTTCGCGCTGCTCAAGGTCGGGCAGATCAATTTCGACTCGCCCGAGAACGCGCGCAGCAAGGTGCTGTTCGAGAACCTCACGCCGCTGCATCCGACCCGCCGGCTCAAGCTCGAGCGCGGCACCGGCAGCACCGAGGACCTCACGGCCCGCATGATCGACCTGATCGCGCCACTCGGTAAGGGCCAGCGCGGGCTCATCGTCTCGCCGCCGAAGGCCGGCAAGACCATGCTGCTGCAGAACATCGCCAACTCGATCACCGGCAACCATCCCGAGGTGTACCTGATCGTGCTGCTCATCGACGAGCGGCCCGAGGAAGTCACCGAGATGTCGCGCACGGTGCGCGGCGAGGTCGTCTCCTCGACCTTCGACGAGCCGGCGAGCCGCCACGTACAGGTGGCCGAGATGGTCATCGAGAAAGCCAAGCGGCTCGTGGAGCACAAGAAGGACGTGGTGATCCTGCTCGACTCGATCACGCGCCTGGCGCGCGCCTACAACACCGTGGTGCCGAGCTCAGGCAAGGTGCTGACGGGCGGCGTGGACGCGAACGCGCTGCAGCGGCCGAAGCGCTTCTTCGGCGCCGCGCGCAACATCGAGGAAGGCGGCAGCCTGACGATCATGGCGACCGCGCTGATCGACACCGGCTCGCGCATGGACGACGTGATCTACGAAGAGTTCAAGGGCACCGGCAACAGCGAAATCCACCTGGACCGCCGCATCGCCGAGAAGCGCGTCTACCCGGCGTTCAACATCAACCGCTCGGGCACGCGCCGCGAGGAGTTGATCACGTCGCCGGACGAGCTCGCCAAGATCTGGATCATCCGCAAGCTGCTGCACCCGATGGACGAGCTGGCGGCCGCTGAATTCCTCATCGACAAGATGCGGGATACCAAGACCAACAGCGAATTCTTCGACCTGATGAAGCGCTGAGCCGCGGGCCGGCTGCGGTCGGCCGGGGGGCGGGACGCGTGCAGACCAATAACCTCAGGGGCATCGCCTTGATGCTGCTGTCCGTGGCCGTGTTCTCGGTCATGGACGCGCTGCTCAAGGTACTCGCAGAGCACTACGCGCCGATGCAGGTCGCCTTCCTGCGCGGCGTCACCTCGCTGCCGTTCGTGTTGACGCCGATACTGCTGCGCGGGCGCGTCGAGCGGTTGCGCATCGTGAACCTGAGGCTGCACCTGTTTCGCGGCGCGCTCGGTGTGCTGATGCTCGGCAGCTTCATATTCGCGGTCCGCGAGTCCTCGCTGGCGACCACCTACTCGATCTTCATGTGCGCGCCGCTGGTGGTGGCGGCACTCTCCGTGCCGATGCTCGGCGAGACTGTGGGCCGCCACCGTTGGGCCGCGATCTGCGTCGGCCTCGCCGGAGTGCTGCTGATGCTCAGGCCCGCCGGGGGCAACTGGATTTCGATAGGCAGCCTGGCGGCCGTAGTGGCCGCGCTTTGCTACTCGCTCGCCGTCATTACGCTGCGGGTGCTGTCGCGAACCGACACCAACGAGAGCATGGTCTTCTGGTTGATGGCGATGCTGTCGGTCGGCGCCGGACTGCTCTCGATATCCGGTTGGCGGCCGCTGCAGCAACCGGACTGGCCGCTGCTGCTGGGCCTGGGCCTGGCGGGTGCGATCGGGCAGTACCTCATCACCGAGGCATTCAGGAACGCACCCGTGGCGGTCGTGACACCGCTCGAGTACACCGCACTCGTCTGGGGCGTAGTGCTCGACTTCTCGATCTGGCACGTGCTGCCGGGCGCCGCGACGCTGCTCGGCGGTGCAATCGTCGTCGGAGCCGGCCTCTATCTGATTCGAAGGGAAGCGATGCAGCGGCGGGCACCGCCCCAAGCGCAGGCGCCGGACTGAGAAAAGCCGTCGATGCTGTTTGGCGCCCTATGCTTCCATGCCTTGAGCCCATTCAGCCTTTTAGCTTCGCTTCAATGTGATTCATGAGTTCACCCATCTGGTCGCTCGGGCTGAACTCAATGGCCTCGTAATCCTCGTCAACCCTGACAGTGTGTCCTGGCGGCCAGTAGTAGACCTCGCCCGCGGTTACTGTCTCTTCAGTGCCGTCTGCATAGGTCACGCGGATGGAACCCTTGACCACGGTCCCCCAGTGCGGGCACTGGCATAGATTGTTCGGCAATCCCTCGAGCAGCGGAGTGGCGTCTGCACCAGCTGGGAAACGGATGCGAGCGACGTTAATGTCGCCCCAGTCCTGGCCCTGAAAGCAGACGCCGCCAGCTTCGAGACGAGTCGGTAGTTCGTTTATTGCTTTCTTCACTAGCATTCCTTCTCTTTCATTGCTCCGTCCCTCCAGCAACACCGTTCTCAACTGCGCTACTGTCAAAGACCCTACCAAACCGGGCCACCGTGTCAAACCTCTCAGGCGGCCCAGAGCCTCTTTTTTGAAAAGGATTCGTGTTGTGGAGGCTGCAACTCGCACGAATTGGAGTCGAGTCAGGCTGTTCGCCGACCTTCTTCTGCGCCGCGGCAGAAGGGCCGTTGTGGGTTGCGGATTCAACCGATCGACGCACGGGACTGACCCGGGCGACTGGATTTACTCGCGCGCGATCGCCCGGTAGCCGATGTCGCGACGGTACTGCATGCCATCCCAGCAGATCGCGGCCGCGAGATCGTATGCCTGCTGCTGCGCGGCCCTGACGCCGTCGCCCAGGCCCACCGCGCAGAGCACGCGGCCGCCGCTGGTCACCACCGAACTGCCGTCCAGCGTGGTGGCTGCGTGGAACACTTTGCCGGGCAGCTTCGCCGCAGCGTCGAGGCCGTGGATCACGTCGCCCTTGCGGGCATTGTCCGGGTAGCCGCCGGCCGCGAGCACGACGCCGACCGCCGCGCGCGGATCCCAATCCACTGTCGCGTCGGCAAGCCGCCCGTCCAGCGCCGCGTCGCAGAGCCCCGTGATGTCGGAGCGCATGCGCGCAAGGATCGGCTGTGTCTCGGGATCGCCGAGCCGGCAATTGAACTCGAGCACCTTCGGCGTACCGTCGGCCGAGATCATCAGGCCTGCGTACAGGAAGCCAACGTATGGTGTGCCAGCTGCGGCGAGCGCGCGCACCGTGGGCCACATCACCTCGCGCATCGCGCGCTCGTGCACCGCTGCCGTGACCACGGGTGCCGGCGAATACGCGCCCATGCCGCCGGTGTTCGGCCCGAGATCACCGTCGTCGCGTCGCTTGTGGTCCTGCGACGTGGCGAGCGGTAGCACATGTGTGCCGTCCACCATGGCGATGAAGCTCGCTTCCTCTCCTTCGAGAAATTCCTCGACGACGATGGTCTCGCCCGCGGCTCCGAAGCGCCCGGTGAACATCGCCTCAGCCGTCTCGACCGCCTCGTCCACGTCCTGGCAGATCATGACGCCCTTGCCCGCAGCCAGGCCGTCGGCCTTGACCACCAGCGGCGCGCGCTGGGCGCGGACCCAGGCCGGATCGAAACTCTCGCGCGTGAAGGTCGCGTACGCCGCGGTAGGTATCAAGTGGCGCTTCAGGAATTCCTTCATGTAGGCCTTGGAGCCCTCGAGGCGCGCGGCCTCGCGGCCCGGTCCAAAGCAGCGCAGGCCCGCGGCGGCGAACTCGTCGGTCACGCCCAGTACCAGCGGGCCTTCGGGCCCGACGATCGTGAGATCGATCTTTTCGTCGAGTGCGAATCGCACCAGGCAGGGGAGGTCGCCCGCGGCGACGCCCACGTTCTTAACTCGCGGCTCGAGCGCGGTGCCGGCATTGCCCGGTGCCACGAACACCTGCGTCACGCGCGGCGACTGCGCTGCCTTCCAGGCAAGCGCATGTTCGCGTCCGCCTGAACCGATGACGAGTACTTTCATGAATTCAGGGACATTTTTCTCTCGAATCTCTCGGGGGCATTCTCCATTTCCTTGGTGGAAAAGCAGAATGTCCCGTGACTCGAATGCCCCCTCAGTGCCGGAAATGCCGCATGCCGGTGAACACCATCGCGATGCCGTGCTCGTCGGCGGCCGCGATGACCTCCGAATCGCGCTTCGATCCGCCCGGCTGGATCACGGCGACGATGCCGTGTTCTGCGGCGGCGTCGAGGCCGTCGCGGAACGGGAAGAACGCGTCGGACGCCATCACCGACCCGGTGGGGTCGAGGCCTTCGTCGCGCGCCTTCATGGCCGCAATCCGGCTGGAGACGACGCGGCTCATCTGGCCCGCGCCGATGCCCACGGTCGCGCCGTCCTTCACGTAGATGATGGCGTTCGACTTCACGTACTTGCAGACCCGCCACGCGAACTTCAGGTCGGCCAGTTCGGCAGGCGTCGGCGCACGCCTGGTAACCACCTTCAGGTCGCCCTCGGCGACCATGCCTTCGTCGCGTGACTGGACTAGCAGCCCGCCATTTATGCTGCGGATGTCGAGGCGCGAACTGCTCGGGGCGAGATCGCCGGTTACGAGCAGGCGCACGTTCTCTTTCTTTGCGCAGGCCTCGCGGGCCTCTGCATCGGCTGCCGGGACCACGATAACCTCGACGAACTGGCGTTCGAGGATCACGCGGGTGGTTGCGCCGTCGAGTGGCCTGTTGAAGGCGATGATGCCGCCGAATGCCGAGGTGGGGTCGGTCCTGAACGCGCGATCGTAGGCCTGGCCGATATCCGCGCCCACCGCGACGCCGCAGGGATTCGCGTGCTTGACGATCACGCAGGCGGGTGCCGTGAACTGGCGGACGCACTCGAGTGCCGTGTCTGCGTCGGCTAGGTTGTTGAAGGACAGTTCCTTGCCCTGCAACTGCGACGCGGAGCCGATCGACGCTCCCTGCGCGTCGGACGCGGCGTAGAACGCTGCCTGCTGGTGCGGGTTTTCCCCGTAGCGCAGGTCGAGCCGCTTGCGGAACTGCAGCGCGAGCAGGTCCGGAAAATCGCTGGTCGACGAACGCGCCGACTGCCCGAGGTACGAAGCAACCGCCGCGTCGTACTGTGCCGTGTGTGCGAACGCCTTGGTGGCGAGCCGCAGGCGGGTCTCCGCCGAAACCGTGCCGCCGCCGCGGTCGATTTCCGCGAGCACCGTGCCGTAATCGAGCGGATCGACGATCACGGTAACGCGCTCGTGGTTCTTTGCCGAGGCACGCACCATCGCGGGACCGCCGATGTCGATATTCTCGACCGCGTCCTCGAACGTGCAGCCGGGCCGGGCGATCGTTGCGGCGAACGGATAGAGATTCACCGCGACGAGGTCGATGGCCTCGATGCCGTGCTCGGCCATCACCGCGTCGTCGGTGCCGAGGCGACCCAGCAGTCCGCCGTGGATACGCGGGTGCAGCGTCTTGACCCGTCCGTCCATGATCTCAGGAAAGCCAGTGACGGACGACACGTCGTCCACCTCGACGCCGTTGGCCCGCAGCAGCGCGGCGGTGCCGCCGGTCGATACGATGGAAACGCCTCGATCGCGAAGCGCGCGGGCAAAGTCGAGCAGGCCTTCCTTGCTCGAGACGCTGATGAGTGCGCGCCGGATTGTTGTGTTCACGATGGCTGCCCCGGTCGAGCGCAGGTTCAGGCCGAAATGCCGTAGGTCTTGAGCTTCTTGCGAAGTGTGCCGCGGTTGATGCCGAGCACCTCGGCGGCGCGGCTCTGGTTGCCCTCTGAATAATCGAGCGCCGCGCGGAACAGCGGTTCCTCGACCTCGCGCATGACGAGATTGTAGAGGTGTCCCGGCGCGTGGCCGTTCAGGCTCGTGAAATAGCTATCGAGCGCCTGTTCCGTCATCGAGCGCAGCGGAATGCTGCGTCCGCCCGACAACGAGGCCGGCCTCGGCTCCCTGCGGATCCTTGTCTTTCTGCGCAACGGCATTGTCCCCGTCCTCAATTCCCCAATTCGTATTGTCGATCAGGCGGCCTCGGCTTCCTGCTGCGCGTCAAAGAATGCACGCACCGCGTCGAGCTGACGCTCCGCCGAGTCCACCTGCATGATGGACTGCCTGAACGCCTGCGCGTGCGGACGCTCCCGGCAATACCAGCCGATGTGCTTGCGCGCGATCCTGACCCCCGCCTCTACGCCGTAGAAAGCGTACAAATCGCGCAAGTGGACGGCGATGATATCATGCGTCTCCGCGGCGGAAGGCTCGGCAGGCACGGGATTTCCCGCAAGCAGCGCCTCGATTTCGCGGAAAATCCATGGCCGGCCCTGGGCCGCCCGCCCGATCATCACGCCGTCCACGCCGGTCCTGCGGATGACTTCGGCGGCCTTGCTGCCCGAGTCGATGTCGCCGTTGGCGATCACCGGTATGCGCACCGCCTGCTTGATCGCAGCGACCGTGTCGTATTCGGCCTGGCCCTCGAACCGGCAGGCACGACTGCGGCCGTGGACCGCCAGTGCCTGCACGCCTGCAGACTCCGCGATAAGCGCGACGGCGACGCCGTTCGACCGCTCGCGACTCCAGCCGGTGCGGATCTTGAGGGTAACGGGCACATTCACGGCCCGCACCGTCGCATCCAGGATCGCAGCGACCAGCGCTTCGTCGCGCAGCAGCGCCGATCCCGCGTCGCGGTTGCACACTTTCTTTGCGGGGCAGCCCATGTTGATGTCGATGATCTGCGCCCCGGCGTCCACGTTGCGCCGCGCCGCGTCCGCCATCTCACCCGGATCGCCGCCCGCAATCTGCACGACTCGTGGTTCAGCCTCCCCGGAATGGTCGCGCCGCCTGCGCGACTCCTTCGTACCCCACAGCCTGGGGTCGGCAGAGAGCATCTCGCCTGCCGTGAGCGCCGCACCGAGGCGTCGGCACAGCTTTCGGAAGGGCAGGTCCGTGACTCCTGCCATCGGGGCGAGAAGGCTGCGGCCGCCCAGCCGGTATGGGCCGATGATGATTTCGCCCATGGTTCAGTTCGCTTCCCGGGCGCAGCGAAGGATCGTGGCCGATTCGCGCAGGCAGATGTCGAGCTGGTAGCCGACGGCATCCCGGCCCGGATCGACGAGCAGCAGCTCGGCTTCCGCACTGGCCCCGGGGCCGAGCATTCGCGAGGCCTCCGAAGCGTCCTTCAGGTATTCGGCGGGTTCGAAGTCGCGCACTGCGATTGCATCGCCGAAGCGGTTGTCGAGCTCGAGGCGCAGTATCGGGTGTGGCTGCGCGAAGTTCGCACGATTACTGAGGCTCGCGCGCACCGTAAGCTGGCCGTTTGCGTCCGGTGCGCCGCCGTTACCCCATTGCCGCAATTCAAATGCCGCCAGGTCCCAGTTGGGGGACAAGGGACGGCCGATTCGAGAGTAGATGTCCTTGAGTACCGGCCCGATCTGCGGGTGCCTCACCAGGTCCTGCCTGAAATAGTGCGTAACCTGCGCCAGCAGGACGAGGACGAGCAGCAGGCCGCCGATCGACCACGCGATCGAGCGGCGCGGGCGTGCTCGTGATCGCCCGCCCTCGAGTGCGGCAGCCAGCGAGGCCTCGGAGTCCGGCTCCTCGTCCGGCATGACCGGGGGTTCCGTCACGGCCAAGTCGTCGGCTGTCACCACCGGGCCGATGTCGGTCGCAAACATTGCGTCGGGCGGCGAGGCCGCTTCTTCTTCTTCGGAATAGGCCGAATCCGGGACCTCGGCCAGTACTTCGAATTCATCCGTCTGGCTGTTGTCCGACGTAACCTCGTACATATCGCTGTCGATGCCGAGTATGTCCTCGACCCTGATGCCCTCGCCCTCGAGGGTAATGTCTTCAAACGGCCGGCTCTCGATGTCGACGATGATCGGCGGCCCGGCTGCGAAATCATGAACGTCCCCGGCCGCCGACCCCCGCCCGCTCGCTCCGGGGCGATTCGCCCAATCGGACGGGTCTACGAAAACGGACTCGATGTCGCTCGAGGTGAAGTGAAACTCGACACCGGAAACACGCTCGGGCTGCGCCGTATGCACGTCGAGTTCGGCTGGAGAGGGGTCAAGAATCACCTTGCCGAGCGGCGGCGGCAGGGAATCGCTCAGCCACGTGAGCGCGTTGAATGCACTGCCGCAGCGCCCGCAGCGCACTGTGCCGCCGGCCGCGCGCAGGTCGTCGGCGCCGACGCGGAAGCGCGCAAGGCATTCAGGACATTGCGAGTACATATGTGGTCGTGGTCTCTTTACGGTTCGCGCCGTTGCCCGCCGATCAGGCCCCAACCGTCGCGGGTCCTGGCGAGTGTGATATCAAACCACGGCCGGTAAGCGGCTGTCACGGCGTCGACCTGTTCGGCCAGCACGCCGGAAAGCGCAAGTTCGCCGCCTGCCCGGATCGCTGCCGCGAGCCTCGGCGCCAGTTCGACCAGTGGCCCGGCGAGGATATTTGCCACCAGCATGTCCGCCGACGCCCCGGGCAGCGTCGGTTCGCTGGTCGCTGTCAGCTCGGGGCCGATGCCGTTGCGCGCAGCGTTTTCCCGTGTCGCGATCAACGCCTGCGGGTCGATATCCACGGCAAGGGCGGACGATGCGCCCAGTTTCAACGCGGCGATTGCCAGGATTCCGCTACCGCACCCGTAGTCCACCACTGCCCGGCCTTGCAGGTCCCGGCCGTCGAGCCACTCCAGGCACATCGCAGTGGTGGGGTGCGTGCCCGTGCCGAAGGCGAGCCCGGGATCGAGTTCGACTCGCACCGCATCGGTCTCGCCCGCAGGCTGCCCGCCCGGGCAGACCCAGAGCCGGCGGCCGAAACGCATGGGGTGGAAATCCTTGAGCCATTCCCGCTCCCACGCCTTGTCCTCGACGCTGGTCGCTCGCGGCCGCGGGGCAAGGGGAAATTTCAACGCAAGGGCGTCGGCGATCGCGTTCGCGTCTGCCTCGCCGTTGAAAAGCGCGTGCAGGCGAATCGTCGGCCACAGCGGCGTCTCGCCGGGCGCAGGCTCGAGCACGGGATTGTCCGCCGCGTCTTCGAGCGTCACGGAGGTCGCACCGAGTTCGATAAGCTCGTCCTCGAGCGGCACGGGATCCGATCCGCCGATGTCGAATGTGAGTTGCAGGAATGGCATTCAGGCGGACTGCGGGTGTACCGGTTGGGGGCATCCAGGGTGCTCCGGGCGCTCAGGGTAAACGAGGCGGGCTCATTGCGGACGCCGGAATGTGCGTCCCCCTCGTTCGGGGTAGGTGTTAATACGGTTGATCGTCTGGCATAAGACACGAACGCAGAGACGCAGGGGGATCTCGATGAGCAGTTACACGTTCCGCGGTGCCCGGCCAGCTTCGGCCTGGGTGTTCAGCCTGCTGCTGGCAGCGAGCTGCATATTCATGGCCATGCTCGGCTGGTCGGCCAGTGCCTACTACGTTTCGGCCATGTGCCTGGCGCTGCTGGCTTTCCTGCTGTGGTCGGGTCGTGCAGGCGGGCTGTTCAAGTGGCTGCTGGTGCTGAACCAGGTGGCCGGCCTGGTGTTGATCCTGGTGCTGTGGCTGGGCGACCGCATCGGCCTTGGTCACGCCAAGCTCGATATTTCCGGTGTCGCCCTGATCGTGAACCTGCTGTGCGGCGGGCCACTCGCAGCCGTCCTCGGAGCACTCATTTTGCCCGGGTTGCGCAGGGGCAGGCGCCTGTTTGACTGGTTCGGCGCGCGACCGGCATGGAGGTGAGGGTGATGAACCGAATACACCCCGCTTTCCTTTTCCTGGGCGCGCTGCTGTCCGCCGGATCCGCTTCCACTGCCGGAGCGGCTTCGTTCACAGGCACCGTGACACTGCCGGACGGACGACCCGCATTCGGCGCCATGGTCAGCGTGTTCAATGGCGAATATACGCAGAAGCAGACCGTCTACACGGCCGAGGATGGCAGTTATGCGATCGTGACGCCGTATAAGGGCAGTCTCACGCTGCGCGCACGACTCGCCAACTACGATGACGCCACCACCACCGTGGATGCCTCGAGCGATGCGACAAGCCGTTCGGACCTGGTGCTTGCCGCCTTCGCCGACACGCAGGCAGCTTCCGACGCGCTTTCTGCCTCGGCGCACAACGCGGTGCTGCCCTGGAAGCGCGCCGACGACCGTCACGTCTTCGTGAGCCAGTGCAACTACTGCCACCAGGTCGGAAACTCCACGACGCGTGCGCCGCGCAGCCACGACGCGTGGATGGACACGATCCGGAAGATGGAAGGCTACTTTGCGATGGTGACCCGGGTGCAGGCGAATCACATCGCGACCGCGATGGAAAAGGGCTTCGATGGCCAGCCGGTGGAGGCGCAGCAGGATTACGGTGCGACGGCCGACCTGGCCCGCGCCAAGGTCGAGGAATGGACCGTCGGCGACGGCTTCTCGTTCATCCACGACATGGACGTGGCCGCGGATGGCAGGTTCTACGGCACCGACGAAGGCCACGACAAGCTCTGGGTGCTGGATCCCTCGACCGGTGAGGTTGAGGCGATCGATCTCCCGCCCAGCGACCTGCCGCGCGGCGGCCTGTTCTCCGGCATGCACCTCCCCATCGGCATCTTCACAGGCGCCCACGGCCCTCACAGCATGGCCCAGACGACGGATGGCCGGATCTGGATCACGAACGCGCTGTCCTCGACGCTGATGTCGTTCGACCCGGCGACGAAGCAGTTCCAGACCTATGCCGTGCCGGGCGACGCTCTCTATCCGCACACCGTGCGCGTGGACAAGGACGACATCGTCTGGTTCACGATCGTCTCTTCCAACCAGGTCGGTCGCTTCGACCCGAAGACGGAACAGATGACCGTGATGCGCCTGCCGCACAATGGCTTCTTCCGCTGGATCAGCGACATGCTTTTCCCGACGCTGTTGCGGATCTCGTCCTGGTTTCCGGACAAGTCATTCCTGCTCGACTTCTCGCACCATCGATTCCTCGGCTACTCGGTGCTGGCGTTTCCGTACGGCATCGACGTGAATCCGAAGGACGGCAGCGTCTGGTACGCGAAGCTCTACGCGAATCGCATCGGGCGCATCGACCCGAAGACCCTGGAGATCACCGAGTACGAAACGCCGTTGAGTGGGCCGCGGCGGCCGCGCTTCGACGCCGACGGCATCTTCTGGATACCGTCGTTCAACGAAGGCGCGCTGATGCGCTTCGACCCCGCCACGGGCAGTTTCGAGACCTTCAAGATCCCGGGTGTGGCGCCCGGCGAGTACGAGACGCCCTATGCGCTGAACGTCTATCGGCCGACCGGCGAAGTGTGGATGGCCGCAAACAACTCCGACCGCGTGATCCGCTTCACGCCTGCGACGAAGACGTTCCAGAGCTACCCGAGCCCGACGCGCGTGACGGTGCTCCGCGACTTCTCGTTCACCATTGATGGACGCGTGTGTTCGTCGCAGGCGAACCTGCCTGCCTATGCGATCGAGGGTGGGGTGCCGAGTTATCTCTGCATCGACCCGGCCGGCGGCGAGCGTGATCGCGCGGCGCTGGCGGCAGCCGCGGCGGCGCCGGCGACTAAATAGCGGGTGTTGGGGCGTCCGGTCGGGTGCTGTCCGGCTTCGCTCGGAGATATGCTCGCCGGGCAGTATCGGACCGGACGCCGGACTGGTTCAGGTAGCCGAGCGCGGTGGCTGGCAACGGGGGTCCGCGTTTGACGTGC
>JALHTE010000158.1 GCA_022865595.1 Steroidobacteraceae bacterium
AGACGTCGATACGCGAGAGGCTGCAACGGGCCCGTGAATCCGCGCTCGACGCACCCCAGGTCGGTGGAAACCTGCTGCGACTCAGCGTCGGGGAACTCATGGTGCGCGATGCCGTGACCGCCGATGTGGCGATGAACATTCGCGATGCGGCGCGCCTCATGACCCGAGAGCGTGTCTCGTCACTGCTGGTCCTGCGCGACGGCGCCCTCGAGGGCATCGTGACCGATCGCGACCTGCGCATCCGCGTAGTGGCCGAGGATCGCAGTGGAGAAACACCGCTCGTCGAAATCATGACGCCGCGCCCGCATACGATCCAGAGGAGTTCCTCGGCGTTCGAGGCACTGATGGCGATGAGCCGGCTGCGTATTCACCATCTTCCGGTCGTGGACCGGGACGGCGTACAGGGGCTCGTCTCGACCAATGACCTGCTGCGCGCCCAGAGCGCGAATCCGCTCTACCTGGCCGACCGGATCCGGCGCTGTGGCTCGGTCGGCGACCTGCGCCAGGTGGCTGGCGAGGCGCGGGAACTGCAGGTGCAGATGGTGGCGGCTCATGCGAGCGCCCGGCAGCTCGGCCAGGCACTGACCTCGGTGTGCGATGCAGTCACTCGTCGCTTGATCGAGCTGTCCATTCATCGGCTTGGGGAGCCTCCGGTCCATTTTGCCTGGGTTGCCACGGGCTCCCAGGGTCGTGGCGAGCTGACGCTGCATTCGGACCAGGACAACGCGATCATCCTGGATGACGACTATCAATCAGACCTGCATGGCGACTACTTCGCTGCGCTCGCAGGCGAAGTCAACCAGGGGCTCGGCGCGAGCGGCTACGCGCTTTGTCCGGGCGACGTCATGGCCTCGAATTCCCGGTGGCGCCAGCCGCTAGCCGTATGGCGTGGCTATTTCACCGAGTGGCTCGAGAAGACCGATCACAAGGCGGCGACGCTTGCAGTCAACTTCCTCGACATGCGCACGGTCTGGGGTGAGGACTCGCTGAGACAGCGCCTGGTGGCCCAGGTCCTGCCGCGCTGCCGCGACGACAAGGTCTTCCTGGCCTATATGGCAAGCCATGCACTGGGGAACCGGCCTCCGCTCGGCTTCTTCCGCAATTTCGTGCTGGTCGGTTCCGGGGAGCACGAGGGTGCCGTGGATCTCAAGCGGCATGGGTTGCTGCCGATCGTCGACCTGGCGCGTGTCTACGCCCTGGCGGGAGGCGTCGAATCGGTCGCGACACTCGATCGGCTGGAAGAGTCGCTCGCCGCAGGCACCCTGAGCGAGGAGGGTGCCGAAAACCTTGCGGCGGCGTTCGAGTTCATCTCGTTGATTCGCTCGAAACACCAGGCGCAGCAGTTGCGCAGCGGCGGGGAGGTAGACAACTACGTTAAGCCCGATGCACTGACTGCAATGGAGCGGCGCCACCTGAAAGACGCATTCGCGGCGATCGCGACGCTCCAGGACTCGGTGCGTGCCACACACGGCGACCGGCTGCCGCGGTGACGCTGGGCTCCCTGCTGCCGGCCAGTTTCCGCCGGCGCCAGCGGGCGCGCTCGGCACCGCCGGGACCATTGCGCACCTACTACGACATGCCTGTCCCGCCGCGCGCTCGCGACTGGATGCAGGTCGAATTCCTGGCCCTGGACCTCGAGACCACGGGCAGCGACCCCGACGTGAACGAGATCGTCAGTGCGGGCTGGGTACAGATCAGAGGCGGTGCGATAGACCTCGGCACTGCGACACGGCGAATGGTGCGGCCCTCGGTACCGATGCCCGAGGAAAGTGCCGTCATCCATGCCATCACCGACGATGAGGCAGCGCAGGGCGAGGCGCTCCTCGCGGTGCTCGTCGACATCCTGGGTGCACTGGGAGGCAGGGTGCTGGTCGCCCACTACGCGCGGGCGGAGCTCGGGTTCCTCGATGCAGCGTGTCGGCGCTGCCTGGGCGGCGGCCTGCTCGTGCCGGTGGTCGACACGCTCCAGCTCGCGCGTCGCAGGTACTCGAGGAC
Source organism: Steroidobacteraceae bacterium (assembly GCA_022865595.1). GTDB lineage: Bacteria > Pseudomonadota > Gammaproteobacteria > Steroidobacterales > Steroidobacteraceae > RPQJ01. The sequence continues at coordinate 1,996 of JALHTE010000158.1, forward strand.
GGGACGCACACCGGCGCGCGGTGAGTTCAGGCTCGATGCGCTACGCACGCAATACAACCTGCCTCGGCACCAGATGCACGACGCGCTGAGCGACGCGATCGCGGCCGCGGAACTGTTCCTGGCGCAGGCTGCGGAGCTCTCGGCAGCAGGCCGACTATCGCTGCGGACACTGCTTGCCCACGTGTGATCCTTCGTCGGAAAAGGACGGTCATGATGTAGGTCCTTTGCATCATGCAAATACGACTCATTTGTTTCGGCCGCGTGCTTGGGATCCCGGACCAACCCGAATTATCCCATCGCTTGATATCGCCCTCCGAACGGCGTAATTGAGCGAATAGAACCAAACGATGAGATGGCCTGAGGACCGTCCGACTGGTGGGGAGAGACAGCTGCCGCTAGCCGATCCGGCCTCAGGGAAGGGGGCGGTTGTTACTCGGATGAGCGACGACACGGTCACGCATCTGATCGAGCAACTCTCGTCCGTGAGAGTCGATGCCGCGTGGGGCAAGTTCCTCGCCCGGTACTCGCCACTGATCATGCACGTAATTCGAAGGCATGACGCCGATGACGACCGCGCGTCGGAGTGTTTCATTCACGTCTGTGGTGCGCTGAGCGACGACGGCTTCCGCAGATTGCGGAGCTTCCGGCCCGACGGCCCGGCCCGGTTCAAGACCTGGCTCGTGGCCGTCGTTTCGAACCTCTGTGTGGATTGGCGCCGCAAAGAGCAGGGGCGCGTCCGTCCTCTCCGCTGCGTGTCGCGCCTGCCCGAGCTCGATCAGCAGATCTATCGCTGCATCTACCTGCGCGGGATGTCTCGCGTGCAGTGCGTGGAGGCCCTCGCGCCGCAGTTTCCCGACCTGACCGAAGCGACCGTTTCCGAAATCAATGCCCGGTTGTTCGCATTGCTGACACCGCAGCAGCGCTGGCAGCTGAGTGTGCGACGTCCGGCACTGAAGCCGGTCGTTCCCGGCACAGGGCCTGAGGACGACGATCCAGCGTGGCAGATCGCGACCCCGGGTCCCGGGCCGGACGACCTTGCGGCCGAGCTGCAGGAGCAATGGCAGTTGCAGGACGCACTAGCAAGGCTGCCTGCCGAACAGCGCCTGCTGCTCAGGCTGCGTTATGAGCAGAACCTGACACTGGCCGAGGTCGCGCGCCTGACGGGGCAATCGGATCCATTCCGGGCGAACCGCCAGATCCAGACTGCGCTGGACTCGCTCGCCGACCTCATGGGCGGCCGGCGTTTCCTGCCCCACCGAAAAACCCGTTGAGGTGTCCGTGTACTGAAACGAACCCGGGGAATTCCTTCACCTTCCGTTCCGTATCAAGCGCACATGAACCTGGACCAACTGACATCGCTGCTTGCTGCGGGCGCCGCGGACGACCCGAGGCGATCCCCGTCCTGTCCGGACGAACACCAGATCGCTGGCTACGTCGACGGCAGGCTCGATGAGGCTGCGCGCGAGCAGGTCGAGCTCCACCTCGCCGACTGTGGGCACTGCCTGACGCTCGTAGGGGAGCTCTGCCGGGAGCGCAACGCGGATGCGATCGAACCTGTGCCCGACGCGGTCGTGGCGCAAGCGCGCGCGCTGGTGGCCAAGGGGCTGCAACGCAGATGGCGACTTGCGCCCCAATGGGCAGTCGCGGCCGCGTTGGTCCTGGCCGTGCCCCTGCTGCTGCAACTCGGCCGCAACCTGGATCGCGGCGCGGAGGGACAGGGACGTCCCGATGCACCTGCCACGCGTACCCTCGCGTCGACTGCCACGGGCCTGCAGGTACTTTCCCCGGGGCCCGGAACTGCGGTGGACGCGCGGCAGCTGTCGTTTCGCTGGACGGAAGTCTCCGGGACTCCGTACTACGACGTCCGCATCGTGACCGACGCCGGCGACGTGGTCATCCGGCAGCGAGTCTTTGGCACGACCTGGCAGCCGCCGGCGCAGCTGAACCTGCAGCCGGGTGCCGAGTACTTCGTGCACATCGACGCCTATCCCTCGGGCGACAAGGCCCTGAGCTCCGATCACGTGCCGTTCAGGGTTTCGGATTGAAACACTATGGCGCTGAAGACCATTGGTCTGGTCTGCGCCCTGGCACTTGGGCTGTTGCCGACGTTTCCGTCGCGGGTGCGTGCGGACGCACTTGATCCGCGTCTCGAGGCCGCGACGCGCCTGTACCGTGAGGAGGGCGCCCAAAAGGCCTTGCCGATATTCGAGAAGCTGGCGGGCGAGTTTACGCACAGCCCGCCAACCCGAGACCAGGCGGCCGCATTGCATTACGCGGGGGAATGTCACTGGCGACTGGGGAACTTCCCGGAGGCACACTCGTATCTCGACCACGCGCTGACGCTGGAGCGTGCGTCCGGGGACCGGCTGAGCGAGGGCAAGACGCTGAACGTGCTCGGCCTGCTGCGCTGGGACGAGGGTGACTACGAGCTGGCCATCGCAGACTTCCGCAAGGTCGGGGCGCTTGCCCGCGCGATCGGCGACAAGAAGCTCGAGGGCTCCAGTCTCAACAATTTGAGCCTCGTCTACGACGAGCAGGGCGACTACGACACCTCTCTAAAGCAGTATCGGCAGGTACTCGAATTGTACCGAGCTGCGAATTTCCCGCGCGGCGTCGGCGACACGCTCGGTAACATCGGCGGCGTCCACCTGCTGCTCGGACACTTCCGCGAGGCGCTCGGCTACTACCAGCAGGCGCTGAAGATCAGCGAGCAGCTGAAATCCAGCACCTCAATGAGCCAGGACCACGGCAACATCGGGCTATGCCTGCTCGGGCTGGGTGAAGTCGATGCGGCGCTCGTTCACCTCGACCAGGCGATCGTGCTCGCGACGCAGGCCGGCATGCGGCAGGACCAGGCCTACTGGCTGCGCGCGAAGGGCGATGGCCTGGTTACGAGGGGGCAGTACGACCTTGGGCTCAAGGACTATCGCGCCGCGCTCGCCATCTACGAAAAAGTCGATGCACAGGCCGAGCTTCTCGAGGCGCTGCAGGAGTCCGGCAAGCTGCACCTGCTGCTCGGCGACTCCGCTTCCGCGGAGCGCGATTTCAAGCGCGCGCTCGACATGGCGCGATCGATCGGCCTCGACCGCGGCATCACGCTGAACCTCATCTCGCTGGGCGACCTGGAATTTCGCCGCAAACGGCCGGACGCTGCCATTGCGCTTTACGAGCAGGCGCAGCAGCGCGCCGCCGCAACCCGGGCGCAGCAGACGCTGGCTCTCAGCCTGCTGCGTCTCGCCCGCGTGAACCGTTCTGTACAGCGGGTCGCGCTGGCCTCGGCGGAGACGGACGAGTCACTCGTCATCGCCCGCGAGATCGGCGCGCGCGATCTCGAAGCAGAGGCGCTCTATTCGCGGGCGGAAATAGCGCGTTTGCAGCAGCACTTCACCAGCGCCCTCGCGAACTACAAGGCGGCAGAGAGTGCCGAAGCCCGCATTGGTGACCCGGATCTCCTCTGGCAGATCCAGTTCGGTCGCGCCCGCGCCCAGGAGGCGAACGGTAACGTGAGTGCTGCGCTCGCCTCGCTGGAAGCTGCGGTCCAACTGATCGAGGGCGTGCGCGGCCGGCTCGAGGAGACACGGTTCCGCTCCGGGTACGTCGAGGACAAGTTCGAGGTCTACCTCGAACTGATGCGCCTCCAACTGCAGCAAGGCAGGACAGCGGACGCGTTTTTGACTGCCGAGCGACTGCGCGCGCGGAGCTTCGTCGAGCAGTTAAGTGGGCGGTCATCCGTTCCGCTCTCCGCCCGTGACCGGCGCGTGGAGGCGGAGTTGCGCGAACGCGTCCGCCAGTTGCAGCAGTCCCTTGCGGACACGGACGACGAGGGGGCACCTGCGTACCCTGAGCGGGCGACTAATCGCTTTTCGCAGGAGCTGCTGAGCGTCGAGAAGGAGTACCAGACCTTCCTCGACGATCACGCACGCGTACACGCTGCGGTCGCCGCGGTGCCCAATGCGTCGAGCATCCAGCGTCGCCTCGCGGCCGACCAGGCGCTGGTCGAGTACATCGTCGGACCGGAAGGCCTGGTCGTGTTCGTGCTCACCTCGCGCGGAATAGTGGTGAAGTCCTCGCCCGTGCGTGGGCCCGACCTTGCCGCCCGGATTGCGCTGCTGCGCGACCTGATCCATCGCCCCGACGACGAGCGCTGGCGGAAGCCTGCGGCGCGTTTGTCGGAGGAACTGATCGGTCCACTCGAGCGGGCCGGATGGCTGGACGGCGTAACCCGCCTCTACATCGTGCCGCACGGCGCCCTTACATACCTGCCATTTGCCGTGCTGCCGCAGCCCGCGAGCGGGCGGGGCGATCTCTTGATCGACCGCTATACCGTGGCCTACCTGCCGGCGGCCGCGGCGCTGCTGCGTGAGCCGACCGCCCCCGACACTGCGAGATCGCTGCTCGCGGTTGCGCCGTCCCGGGGCGGCCTGCGTCATGCACCGGAGGAGGCGCGCGCCATCGATGCGCTGTTCCAGCCGAACGCGCGGACGCTCATTGGCGGCGAAGCGACCGAGGGCCGCTTCAAGCAACTGGCCGGCGGATTCAGGGTGCTGCACCTGGCCACCCATGGGTACTTCAACGAGGCCAGTCCGCTGTTGTCCGGCCTCGAACTCGAGCCCGATCGTAACGACGATGGAATGCTCCGGGTGCACGAGATCCTCGACCTGCCCCTGCATGCCGACCTGGTGACGCTGAGTGCCTGCGACACCGCGCTCGGCAGTGGCTATTTCGCTGAATTACCGATCGGCGACGAGTTCGTCGGCTTGAACCGCGCGTTCCTCGCTGCCGGCAGCACGTCCGTTATGGCCACGCTCTGGCAGGTGGACGACCGTGCGTCGGTTTCGTTGATGAAGCAGTTCTACGGGCGACTGAGCGAATCGGGCGCCGGTGGAAACGCCGCGAGCGCTCTGACGTTCGCGCAGCGTGCGCTGCGTCGCTCACCGCAGCTCGGGCATCCGTACTACTGGGCTGCGTACGTCGTCGTCGGTCCGGTCAATTCAGAAGTCAAGGTCGCAAGGAAATCCTTGGGGAGAACGTCATGAACGCCTGGAAGCGAATTGCCCTTACTTGTCTTTCATTACTCGTCCTCGGGCTCGCTCCGATCGGCGCGGCGTTCGCGCAGGTCAAGGTCACTGCGGCCACGCCTTCATCGGCGTACCAGGGCACCACCAGCCTCGAGGTGGTCGTGAGTGGCAGCGGCTTCGACAAGACTGCCAAGGCGGACTACTTCGTGTCGGGCACGACGAACCCCGGCGGCATCACCGTCAGGAATGTGGTGTTTCGTAACTCGCGAGAGCTGGTCACCACGATCGACGTAGTCGGCACGGCCGCCGTCGCCAATTTCGACATCCAGGTGACGTTGAGCAGCGGCCGCAAGGGCAAGGGAACGACGTTGTTTTCCGTCAAGGCCAAGCCGGCCGGCCCGCCAAAGCCGCCGCTGCCGACCTATCCGGCCGCCCGAGCATGGCATTCATTCACAGCCAATGGCGGAAGCGACGTTGCGACCAGCCGGCTGTACATGTACGGAGGAGCTGGCGCGGACTGGCAGGTAGTGCCAGCCGACCTTTGGTACTACGGAGCCTGGGCCGACAAGTGGACGCTCGTCACGCCGAGCAGTACGACGAATCCCGGCAACCGGCAGTGGGCGGGGCTGTCGTGCGGAGCGAGCGCCTGCGTGATGGCGACGGGGTCGAACGGTTTTGGTTTCGTCGACGAGACCTGGGTCTACAGCGAGGCGACCAACGCATGGACGAAAGCCGTGTGCGGGAAGCGCAGTCCGTGCCCGGCGCCGCGCATGATGACCACGATGGCGTTCGACCCCGACCGAGGTAACCACCTGCTGTTCGGCGGTCTCGGGTCGAGCGCGGGCCTGAACGACACGCTCACGTTCGACACGGCGACGCTCAAGTGGAGGTTCTGGAATCCCACGCTCAAGCCATCCGAACGCAATCGTGCCGCGGCAGTCCATGTGCCGGGTGTCGGCGTGGTGATGCATGGCGGCCAGGACTATCGTGGTCGAGCGGCTCTGTGCGACCTCTTCGCTTGGAACGGCTCGAATTGGACGCGTATCGACTTCGACGCTGCGCAGCCGCACCCTTGCCTTCACACACACAGCATTGCCTGGGACGGCCAGGGCCTCATCGTGACCGGCGGTTACGTGGATACCAGCGATACACCGAGCCCGAGCGACTGGCGCTTCACGTTTGCGGCCGATCATCGGTCGGGCACCTGGGCCATGACGACGCGCGGTACTTGCCAACCGATCGACGGGACGGACGCAGACATCCATCCTGGCGCAAAAATGGCGTACGACAGCCCGACCGCGTCCCGTGTGTACTTCGGCGGTGAGGAGAACATCGACCAAGTTGTCGTCCGCTACGACAACACGGTCGAATGCCAGTGACTGGCGGGCACCAAGTACCAAACTGCAAGGAGAGCACTATGTTCACCAAATCGATTGGAGGCAGATCCCAGGACTCCAGCATGCAACGTAACCGGGTGGTTCGCGGCGCCGGAGACTACCACTCAATCGGCGGGAGTAATGCCCTGTTTCCGCATCTCAAGAAAGCCATTGTCCTGCTCGCGTTCGTCACGAGCGCGTCTCAGGCTGCGGTCGTCGGCGAAGTCATCGCCGCGCACAACATGTTTCCGGGGACGTACGTCGTCATGTCAGCCAGCAACGGTGGCCAGTTTGCGACGGTGAACTGCGGCCTCGACCTGACGCACGGCGGCAGCCCAAGATATTTTCTACAAGCGTTGAACACCCCGATCCTCTTGCCCGATCTCTATTACGGCAATGAGCTGGTGGCGGCTGACGAGGATTGCACCCAGTCCGTGATGATCAGCGACGAGCCCGCCATGCGATTCTCAAGCACACCGCACTGGTCTCCGGATGGCAACCAGATCGCCGTGTACGCTGAGAGGTGGGACACCGGTAACCCCCCTCCCGAGCGCGGCATATACCTCGCCGACGTGACCCACGACGGAATGGGCAGGCCGATCGGCGCCGCGAACTTCCGCCTGGTAATTCCGAGCGCCGGAGAAATACTGATCTCCTGGTCCGGAGATGGGCAGCGCATCGCCTATGTCGGCAGTGCGCCAAGCAGTACAGGCGGCTCGCAGGCAGACATCTTCGTTTACGACCTGGCTTCGGGGACCTCCGTAAACGTCACCAATACGCCTGGCACCAACGAGGATCACCCGGCCTACTCGCCGATCAGTGACCGAATCGCGTTCATCAGGCTGGTCGATGTGCGTGGTGCCTACCTGTACGACATCTTTACGGTTCCCGCCTGGGGTGGGGCCGAGACCCGCGTGACCACCAAGAAGACCACTGGCTCCCCGACGAACTACTTCCCGTGTTTCTCGCCGGACGGACAGTACCTGTCGTTCGCGTCCGGCAGCTGGGTGGCGCCGATCAAGGACTTCGACATCTACAGGATCAAGGCCAACGGCTCCGGAAAGGCGACCAACCTGACCAGCAAGCGCAGCGGCAGTTTCCTGTACCACGTCTGGCGCAGGTAGGCAGTCGACGAGGTTGCATCACCATCCTCGCAGCGGAGAGTGCGCGATGCGTAATTCCACACTCGAATCAAGTTACAACTCGCCATGGGCAGTTCCTTCGCAGGTCAAGGTCAGGGCGGCCACGCCTTCATCGGCGAATCAGGGCACCAGCCTCGAGGTGTCGTGATTGGCGGCGGCTTCGACAAGACTGCCAAGGCGGACTACTTCGTGTCGGGCACCACAAACCCCGGCGGCATCACCGTCAGGAATGTAGTGTTTCGCAACTCGAAAGAGCTGGTCACCACGATCGACGTAGTCGACACTGCCGCCGTCGCAAATTTCGACATCGTGGTGACGCTCGACAGCGGCCGCGACAAGCTGGCTGTATGTGTTCGGGGGTATGAGTACGCGGTCTTCGTGGCTCGGCGACCTCTGGTCCTACGCGAACGCGGGCTCAAGCGGAGCGACCTGGACGTTCATCCCAGGCGGCAACTCATCGCCGAGCTCGCGGCGCGGCATCGGCTGGTCCTGCAGCGCCGGCCAATGTGTGGCGGTGAACGGCTTGCGCGTCGGTTTTCTCAAGGAGACTTGGGCCTTCAACGAATCCACCTAGACGTGGCCACAGGTCAGCTGCGGCCGCCGTGTCCTGTGTCCGTCGGAGCGTGCGTTCCGCAGAATGGCCTACGACCCAGTGCGTGGGGTCTACGTTCTGTTTAGCGGAGAGGGCGCCAGCGATCCGATGCTGCTTGGCGACACTTCCTTGTTCAATGCGGCGACGAAAACGTGGCAAAAAGTGAGCAGTGGCGCCTTACCTCCCGCGCGCGAGGCGGCCGCGGCTGTATTTGTGCCGGGCGTGGGTGTGGTCATATTCGGTGGCTGGGGCAATCCCTGTTGCGTCACCACGCTGAATGACATGCACGTCTGGATTGGGACGGCATGGGCGGCCGTTGCGTCCACCGTGATCAGCTGTCCCCCACGAGCCGTAAGGTGCGCGGCTATACGCCCGATTCGCTGATCGAAAACGCGGCGCTCGCCGGGGCGCCCGTCATGCTGGAAGAACTCGTCAACGGCGCTGCGTCATTGACCTTTTGACGGCGCACGGGAAGCGGCCCCAGCAGGGGCCGTTTCCAGGTCCTTGCCGCATCGGGGCATTACCCTGAGAATGAAACCTGCGATCGCACCGGTCGCGCGACGGAATTCCGCGCATGACACCCTTCGCCATTGCCGGCGTGCAGATGCACGTGCCCGCGTTCCGCTCGAACCTGGAAGCGGTTCTGCACCGACTGGATATCCTCAAGGCCCGGTTTCCCTGGGTCAACATGGTGCTGTTCAGCGAACTCGCGCTTTGCGGCCCGGTACACAACCACACTGTGACCTTGCCGGGACCCGAAGAAGAAGCACTCGCCCGTGCGGCGGCCAGGCACGGCGTCTGGCTGATCCCGGGCTCGATCTTCGAGCGTGCGCCGGACGGCCTCATCTACAACACGGCGCCGGTCATTGCGCCAGACGGCACCGTCATTGCGCGATATCGGAAGATGGTGCCGTTTCGACCCTATGAAGTCGGCGTAGCAGCCGGCACCGAGTTCTGCGTCTTCGACGTGCCGTCGGTCGGCCGGTTCGGTCTGTCGATCTGCTACGACATGTGGTTGCCCGAGACCACGCGCACGCTGACCTCAATGGGCGCGGAGGTCCTGCTGCACCCGGTGCTCACCGGCACGATCGACCGCTCGGTCGAGACGGCCATTGCACGCGC
>JALHTE010000159.1 GCA_022865595.1 Steroidobacteraceae bacterium
AACAGATCCGGTGGACTTGGCATTGCATTGGGTAAGACGGCGGCAACGCGCCCTGGCGAGGGGCGTGCTGGCGCTTTTTTGCCTCGCGTGGCTGCAGGCGGCCGTCGTGCCCTGCGCGATGGCGAATGCCGGCTCGGCGACGATGCCGGGCGGTGGGGAGCACTGCGTCTACTGTCCGCCGAGCGCATCCACCGCTTCCGCGGCCGACCACGGCGGCACCTGTACCTACCCGCATGAGCCGCAGGTGGATGCGCGAGCGTCGGCTGCGCTTTTCATGGCGATCCCCGTCGCGTCGTTTGCCGTCATGCTGGATGTCGCACCACGCGACATCCTTGCCCGCTCATCGATCCCGCAAGATCCCGTACCGCGTGTACCGATCCAGTTGAGCTTCTGTCGCTACCTCGAGTAGCGCTCCTCCCCAGGCATGCGTCCGCCACGGACGCCCTCGAAATCCCACAGCCCGGGAGGCTATCGCATGGCACAGGTATTTCCGGCGCCCGAACAAGGCCGGTTGAGTAACAGACGAATTTTTGCGCACGTCGCGCTGGCATCGCTGGCCGTCGGCTGCCTGGCGACGCAGGTCTCGCGCGCCGATCCGAACCTGCCGCTCGCCGCGGCCGAGCGCCTGGCAATCGAGCGCGACGCAGTGCTGCAGCAGCTCGCCGCCGAGTCTGACGGCATGCGTGAACGCGCCGTCGCGGAGGGGCAGCTGATGGATCCCCGGTTGAGGATGGGTGCGGTCAACGTACCGACCGACAGCTTCAGTCTCACCGAGGAAGACATGACCATGGTGGAGGTCGGCGTGAGCCAGGAATTTCCGGCGGGCCGGACCCGGGAACTGGCGAGGCGTCGGATGGAGCAGATTGCGACTGCCTCCCAGGCTGCAGCGGGCGACAGGAAACGCGTCGTGCAGCGTGAGGTTCGCCGTGTCTGGGTCGAGCTTGCCTACATCGAAGCCGCACAGCGCCAGCTCGCGGACCAGTCATCGTGGGTGGACCAGATGCGCGCCGCCGCACGCGCGAGGTATGCATCCGGTGAAGGCAAGCAGCTCGACGTGCTGCAGGCAGGCCTGGACGTGGCGATGTTGAAGGAGCAGCAGCTCGATCTCGATCGCGAGTGGGCGATGCGACGCGCACAGCTGGCACGCTGGCTGGGTGCCGAAGATGCGGCGCGCGCAGGCCCGTTTACGCTTCCGGCCAGGGGCGACCTGCCGCGGCTGGCCGGCCTCGACCAGCGACTCCTGCAGCACCCGGCCCAGCAGGATTACGAGCGACGGATCGAAGCGGCCCAGACCGCGGTCGAGCTTGCGGAGCAGTCGACGCGGCCCGGCTGGATGCTGGACCTGAGCTACGGCTTCCGGGGCGGCGAGATGCCAAACGGGCAGCCGCGTTCGGACATGGTGTCGGCGATGGTCAGCGTGGACCTGCCGTTCTTCCAGCGTAATCGCCAGGACCGGCAGATTGCCGCCGCACGTGCGGAGGCGCGGGGCCTGCGCGAGATGCATACCGACCATCAGCGCGAGATGAGCGCGATGCTCGACGAAGCCTGGCTCGTCGCGGAGCGCACCGGCCAGATCGAGCAGTTCTACGAGACGGAACTGGTGCCGCTCGCCGACCAGTCGGTGCAGGCGGCGCTGCTCGCCTACCGCAACAACCGCGCGATGATCGACGAGGTACTGACCGCACGTCGCGTTGCACTCGAGACCAACCTGAAGCGCCTGCGCATGTCGGCAGATCGCGCACAGGCCCAGTACCAGGTGGATTACCTCGTTGGAGAAGAGCCATGAGCGCCGGAACAAAGTTGATCCCTGACCAGTGGATGCCGGCAGGCCGCGCGCTTGCGAGTGTAGTCGCGGCTGCGACTGCGATTGCGATGGTCACGGTTGCCGGATGTGGACGACAGCCGGCATCGGAGCCCGCGGGCGCGGCGTCCGCTGACAGCGCAACAGAGCATGCGGTCAAGCACATGGACCCGAAGTACCGCTGCCCCATGCACCCGGACGTGGTGCGCGACCAGCCCGGCGAGTGCCCGATCTGCGGCATGACGCTGGTGAAGTTCGAGCCCGGCTCGGACCCGGGTTCCGGCGGGTCCGCGGGTGCGCAGGCCGCGAAGCCGCTTTATTACCGAAATCCGATGGACCCGAATCGCACATCCCCGGTCCCGATGAAGGACGAGATGGGGATGGACTACATCCCGGTGTTCCCGGACGCGGCCGGACCCGGTGTGCGCATATCGCCCGAAGTCGTGCAGAACCTCGGCGTACGCACCGAGCCCGCGGTAATGAGTTCACTGCCGCGGCGCGCCGACACGGTCGGTTACGTGGGTTTCGATGAACGCCGCGTGCGGCAGGTGCGCCCGCGCGCCGAGGGGTGGGTCGAAAGCCTGGCGGTCCGGACCATGGGCGAGACAGTACGTGCCGGGCAGGTGCTGTTCACGCTCTACTCGCCGACGCTCGAAAGTGCGCAGCAGGAATACGTCGACGCGCTGGAGATCGGCAATGCGGACCTGATAGACGCATCGAAGGATCGGCTCGGTGCGCTGGGGCTTGATCCCGGCACGGCGGGGCGCCTCAAGAAGGCCGGCAAGGCCTCGGGCCGTGTCGCCTACACGGCGCCTGTGTCCGGTGTCGTCACAGAGATCGCGGTTGAGCAGGGCTCGATGGTGACGCCTGAAATGGTCGCCATGACCATTAACGAGCTCGGCAGCCTCTGGGTGATCGCAGAGGTACCCGAGGCGCAGTCCGCGTGGGTGACGGTGGGAACAACTGCGGAAATGAGCTTCCCATCGCTTCCCGGCCAGCGGGTCGCCGGCCGCGTCGAGTACGTGTATCCGGAGCTCAACATGGAGACACGCACGGTCAAGGCGAGGATCACGCTCGAGGCAGCGCCACCGGCCGTCCGGCCCAACATGCTTGCGTCGGTCAGCCTGGTCGGTGCGGTTGGTGCCGAGGCCGTCAACATCCCGCGCAGCGCTCTGATCCGCACCGGCACCGAGGACCGCGTAGTGATCGCGCTCGGCGACGGCCGCTTCGCGCCGCGGCGCGTGGTGGCCGGGGCAGAAAGCGGCGAGCGGATTGCGATTACCGAGGGCCTGGTGGCCGGAGAGAACGTGGTCGTCGCGGGGCAGTTCCTGCTGGACTCGGAAGCGAACCTGCGCGCCGGCCTCGACCGAATGGGCAGCGAGCCGGCGGCGGCCAGCGAACCACCGCAGGCCAGCGAACCGGTCACCCACGAGTCGCATGACTGACCGGAGGCGAATCCCATGATCAACGCGATCATTCGAGCCTCGCTGCAGAACCGCGCGCTGGTGCTGCTGCTGGCGGCGCTGCTCACCGCGGCCGGCGCGTACTCGTTCGTGCACACCCCGGTCGACGCGCTGCCCGACCTTTCGGATGTACAGGTCATCGTACGCACGCCCTACCCGGGGCAGGCGCCGCGCCTGGTGGAAGACCAGGTGACCTATCCGCTGACCACCGCGCTGCTGTCGGTTCCGGGCGCGACGACGGTCCGAGGCTACTCGTTCTATGGCGACTCTTTCGTCAACGTGCTGTTCGCCGACGGCACCGACCCCTACTGGGCGCGCTCGCGCGTGCTCGAGTACCTGAGCCAGGCGGCAGCACGGCTTCCGGAAGGCGTGCGACCCGCGCTGGGTCCAGACGCGACAGGAGTCGGCTGGATCTACCAGTACGCGCTCGTGGACCGCAGCGGCAGGCACGACCTTGCGCAGCTGCGCTCGATCCAGGACTGGTTCCTCAAGTTCGAGCTGCAGGCGCTCGACGGCGTGTCCGAGGTCGCAACCATCGGCGGCATGGTGAAGCAGTACCAGGTCGTCGTCGATCCGATGAGGCTCCGCGGCTACGGCCTGCAGTTGATGATGATCGAGCAGGCGATCCGCGCAGGGAACCAGGAGGTCGGCGGCTCGGTGGTCGAAATGGCCGAGGCCGAGTACATGGTTCGCGTGAGCGGCTACGTGAAGAACATTGAGGACCTCGAGCGCATCCCGGTCATGACGACCAAGGGTGGCACGCCCGTGCTGCTGCGCGACGTCGCCGAGGTGCGGATCGGTCCCGAGATGCGACGCGGCATCGGCGAACTCGACGGCGAGGGCGAGGCTGTGGGCGGAGTGATCGTCATGCGCAATGGCGAGAACGCGCGCGTGACGATAGAGCGCGTCAAGGCCAAGCTCGAAGACCTGCGCGGCAGCCTGCCGGCGGGCGTCGAGGTCGTCACGACCTATGACCGCTCATCGCTGATCCAGCGGGCCGTGGACAATCTCAAGCACAAGCTGGTCGACGAGTTGATAGTCGTGGCGCTGGTGTGCTTCGTGTTCCTCTTTCACCTGCGCTCGAGCCTGATCGTCGTGATCGTCACGCCGATCGCCGTGCTCTCCGCGTTCATCCTGATGCACCTGCAGGGTATCAACGCAAACATCATGTCGCTGGGCGGCATCGCCATCGCGATCGGAACGCTGGTCGACGCTGCGATCGTGATGATCGAGAACGTTCACAAGAAACTCGAGCATGGCGCCGTCGATGGTGCTGGGCGGATGGAGGCGGTCTTCGAAGGATGCCGGGAGGTCGGTCCGTCGCTGTTCTTCTCGCTGATGATCGTGGCGTTGTCATTCCTTCCGGTGTTTACGCTCGAAGCCCAGGAGGGCCGGCTGTTCGCGCCGCTCGCGTACACCAAGACCTACGCCATGCTCTCGGCGTCGCTTCTTTCCATCACGCTGGTGCCGGTGCTCATCTACTGGCTGGTGCGCGGCAACATCCGCCCCGAACGCGCCAACCCGGTGAACCGCGCGACCATGGCGGTGTATCGGCCGTTCCTCGATCTTGCACTGCGTGCGCCCTGGGCCGTGGTACTGGCGGCGATCGTCCTCGTGCTTGCGACGCTGTGGCCGGCGTCGCGGCTCGGGACCGAGTTCATGCCGGAACTCGACGAAGGTGACCTGCTCTACATGCCGACCACGCTGCCCGGTCTCTCGACCGACGCGGCACGTTCGCTCCTGCAGCAGACCGACAAGCTGATCCGCACCGTACCCGAGGTGGAGCGCGTGTTCGGCAAGGCCGGTCGCGCAGAGTCGGCCACCGATCCGGCCCCGATCGAGATGTTCGAGACGACCATCAAGTTGAAACCGCGCGACGAGTGGAGGCCGGGCATGACACCGGCGAAACTCAAGGCGGAGCTTGACGCGCTGGTCAAGTTCCCGGGACTTTCGAATGCCTGGGTCTATCCGATCAAGACGCGCATCGACATGCTGGCGACCGGGATCCGCACGCCGGTAGGCATCAAGATCATGGGTCCGGATCTCATCACCATTCAGGGCATCGGGCAGCAGATCGAGGACATCCTGCGTGACGTGCCGGGCACCACGTCGGTTTACGCGGAGCGGACTGCGACCGGCCGCTACCTCGACATCGACATCGATCGAATTGCCGCCGGGCGCTACGGACTCAACATCAAGGACGTGCAGGACATCGTCGGCAGCGCTGTGGGCGGCATGACCGTCAGTTACACCGTCGAGGGCCTGGAACGCTATCCGATCAACCTGAGGTATCCGCAGGATTTCCGGGATTCGCTGCAGAGCCTGCGCGACCTGCCGCTCGTGACGCCGACCGGCGCCAACGTGACGCTCGCCGATGTCGCACGGGTGGACGTCGCCGACGGGCCGGGCATGATCAGGAGCGAGAACGCGCGACCTTCGGGCTGGGTGTTCGTCGACATCCAGGGCCGGGACCTTGGCGGGTACGTCGGAGAAGCGAAGCAGCGGCTCTCGGACAGCCTGAAGCTCCCGGCCGGCTACAGCCTCGGCTGGTCAGGGCAGTACGAGTACCTGCAGCGGGCGGTGGAACGGCTGAAGGTCGTCGTGCCTTTCACGCTCGGCATCATCGTGCTGCTGCTGTACCTGAATTTCCGCAACGCACGCGACGTGCTGCTGATCCTCGGTGCGCTGCCATTCGCGCTGGTGGGCGGCGTCTGGCTCCTGTACCTGCTCGACTACGACCTGTCGATCGCTGCCGCCGTCGGGTTCATTGCACTGGCCGGTGTCGCGACGGAGACGGGCGTGGTGATGGTGATGTACCTGGAGCACGCATGGGCCGACCGTCGTCGGCTGGCGAGCGAAGCAGGGCGCGAACCCACGCGTGCGGACCTGCGGGAAGCGATCGTCGGGGGCGCGTTGCTCAGGCTGCGGCCCAAGCTGATGACGGTGGTGACGATCATCGCCGGCCTGCTGCCGATCATGTGGGGGTCGGGCACAGGATCCGAAGTCATGCGACGCATCGCCGCCCCGATGGTGGGCGGCATGGTGTCGGCGACGGTGCTCACGCTGGTGATCATCCCGTCGCTCTACCTGATCGTGAACGGCTGGAGGCTGCGTACGGCGCTAGACTAGGCACATGAGCGATCCGACCAGAGACCACGGCCGGCAGGGTCAACCGCTGGGAGCGGGCTGCCACACGCAGGCGGCGCCGGCTGTCTCGCCTGCGGTTCACGAGTGCTGCAACGCCCGGCCGGAGCCTGCCTCGAGTCCGCCGGCCAGCGACTGCTGCCACGCGCAGGACATTGCCCATGCGCCGGCCACGACCGCGAGGGTATTGCGCCCGGGCGAAACGCTCTACATCTGCCCGATGTGCCCGGGAGTAGAAAGCCCGGTACCTGCTGCCTGCCCGCATTGCGGCATGGCGCTGGAACCCGCGATGCCCGTGGTTGCAGCCGGTGAGGACCCCGAACTGCGCGACATGAAGCGGCGGTTCCTGGTGTCCACGGTGCTGACCGTTCCGCTGTTCGTGATCGCGATGGCGGGCATGGCGGGATGGATTCCTCGCGGAGTGTCGTGGGTAACGTCGCCCTGGACGCAGCTCGTGCTGGCGACGCCGGTGGTGCTGTGGTGCGGCTGGCCGTTGCTCGTGCGCGGCGCTCGCTCGGTCGCGAACCGGCGGCTCAACATGTTCACGCTGATCGGCCTGGGCGTAGTCGTGGCATACGTGTACAGCGTCTGGGCGACGCTCGTGCCGGCGGCGGTACCACACGCGTTCAGGCATGGCGGCGAAGTCGCCCTCTATTTCGAATCCGCGGCAATGATCGTCACGCTGGTGTTGCTGGGGCAGGTGCTGGAGCTGCGAGCGCGCGGCCGCACCGGCGCCGCGCTGCGCGGGCTGATGGACCTGGCGCCTAAGACCGCCAGGCGCCTGGATGGCGACGGGCAGGAGGTCGAGATTCCACTGGCCGAAGTACGCGTCGGCGACCAGCTGCGCGTGCGCCCGGGGGAGCGCATGCCGGCGGACGGGTCGGTCGTTGAAGGCCGCGGTGCCGTGGATGAGTCGATGGTCACCGGGGAATCGCTGCCCGTGGACAAGACGGCGGGTGATTCCGTCATCGGGGGCACGTTGAATGGCCAGGGCTCGCTGGTGATTCGCGCCGCGCAGGTCGGGACCGAGACGGTGCTTGCACGCATCGTGCAGGCCGTTGCCGAGGCGCAGCGCAGCAGGGCGCCTGTCCAGGCGCTGGCCGATCGTGTGTCGGCATGGTTCGTTCCAGCGGTCATCGCGGTCGCGGTCGTCGCGGCAATCACCTGGGCGCTTGTCGGGCCCGAACCGCGCCTGGCAAACGCGCTGCTGGTCGCGGTGAGCACGTTGATCGTCGCGTGCCCGTGCGCGCTGGGACTCGCGACACCGATGTCCATGACCGTGGCGATGGGTCGCGGGGCGCAGGCGGGCATCCTGTTTCGCGACGCCGGGGCGCTGCAGGCGCTCGAGGACGTCGACACCGTGGTGCTCGACAAGACCGGCACGCTCACGGTCGGCAGCCCCGAAGTCGTGAGCATCCTTCCGGTGGACGGCATCGCCGAATCGGAACTGCTGCGCTTCGCGGCAAGCCTCGAGCAGGCGAGCGAGCATCCGCTGGCATCGGCTGTCGTGCGCGCGGCACAGGCCAGGGGCCTGCGGCTGGGGCGCACTTATGGATTCGAATCCCAGCCTGGCGCGGGAGCAATGGGCGTGGTGCAGATGCGCCGCGTCGTGGTGGGCAACGCCCGCCTGATGGCGGATGAAGGCGTGGATGTGCAGGCACTGGAGCCGGAAGCCGATCGCCTCAGGGAACTCGGCCAGACGACGGTATTCGTCTCAATGGACCAGGTAGCGATCGGCATCCTGGGCATCGCCGACCCGCTGAAGCCCGAAGCGTGGGAAGTGGTGCAGGGTTTCAAGCGCGAGGGCCTGCGCGTCGTGCTGCTGTCCGGCGACCACGAGGCTTCGGTGCGTGCCGTGGCGCAGATGCTCGGCATCGACGAGATTCATGCCGGTGTGATGCCGCACGGCAAGGCCGATGTAGTCCGAGGGCTGCGCGGCGACGGGAGCAAGGTCGCGATGGTGGGTGACGGCGTCAATGACGCGCCGGCACTCGCCGAGGCGGATGTCGGAATCGCGATGGGTGCGGGCACCGACATCGCGAAGCAGACGGCCGGTGTTACGCTGATGAGCGGCGACCTGCGGGCGGTCGGGCGCGCCGTGCGGCTTGCAGAAGCCACCATGTCGAATGTCCGACAGAACCTGGTGTTCGCGTTTGGCTACAACTCTATCGGCGTGCCGCTGGCGGCCGGCGTGCTGTATCCGCTCGCCGGCATACTGCTGGCGCCTGCGGCCGCGGCGGCCGCGATGTCGCTCAGCTCCGTGAGCGTGATCACCAACGCGCTGCGGCTCGGGCGTGCAAGAATCGACTAGTCGCGTGGGCATCTGATAGCGGAGCCACGACGGCCCTTGCGGCGGCGCGGAAGGACGGCTGGACGGTGTTCGACATGAAGCAGGACTGGAAAGTCATTTACCCGCCAGTGGCGAATTGGCCCGCCCCGGCCGCGTCTCATCTGAACCTCGGAGGAAACCACGATGCGCTCGATACTTTCGATCAGCCTGTTGGGAATGACGCTCGCGGTGGCTGGTCTTTTTCCACAAGCTGCGACAGCCGACGATACGTGGCTGTGCGGTGACAAGATCATCATGATCGGCGCGAAGCAGGCCGAGGTCCTGGAGAACTGTGGTGAGCCGACGTCGAAGACGGCCGACACGGATGCGATGCGCGAGGGCCGATACTACCAGGGCACCGCGCCCGTCGAGCACTGGACCTATGCGACCGATACCGTGACGCGCGTGCTGACGTTCGACCAGGGCGTGCTGGTGTCGATGGACACCGATTGACCACCGATTGACCAATGGGTCTCGCATGACAAGAACACTACGAAGCACCCCCCGCCGCGACGGCTACCGCATGCCGGGCGAATTCGAGCCTCACCAGGGCTGCTGGATGCTGTGGCCGGAGCGGCCGGACAACTGGCGGCTGGGCGCCAAGCCCGCACAGCAGGCGTTCACTGCAGTGGCCACTGCGATCGCCGCCAGTGACCCCGTATCGGTCGGCGTGTCAGCGGCGCAGTACGACAATGCGCGCCGCAGCCTGCCGGCCGAAGTGCGCGTGGTGGAACTCTCGAGCAACGATGCCTGGATGCGCGACGTCGGCCCCACTTTCGTCGTGAACGGGCGTGGCGGACTGCGCGGCGTGGACTGGATGTTCAATGCCTGGGGTGGTCTCCACGGCGGGATCTATTTTCCATGGGACCGGGATGAAGGCGTCGCGCAGAAGGTGATCGAGATCGAGGGCTGCGACAGGTATCGCGCCCCGTTCGTGCTCGAGGGCGGTGCTATCCACGTGGACGGGCAGGGCACGCTGATCACGACAGAAGAGTGCCTGCTGAATCGCAACCGCAACCCGCACCTCGCCCGTGGCGAGATCGAAGGCCTGCTGCAGCGTTACCTGGCGGTCGAAACCATAGTGTGGCTGGGCAAGGGCGTGCACCTTGACGAAACCGACGGGCACGTGGACAACCTCTGCGCTTTCGTGCGGCCCGGAGAGGTGGTGCTGACGTGGACCGACGACCGGCGGGATCCGCAGTACGAGATTTCCCGCGACGCGTGGGAACGGCTGCAGCAGGCGCGTGATGCCCGCGGCAGGCGGTTCAAGGTACACAAGCTCGTCCAGCCGGGACCGCTCTACATGACGAAGGCCGAGGCCGCCGGTATCGATGCCGCGGAGGGCTCGCAGCCGCGCGAGGCCGGCGCCAGGCTCGCGGGCTCGTACGTCAACTTCTATCTTGGAAATCGCCACGTCGTCGTTCCGCTGCTCGACCCGAAGCGCGACGGGGCGGCGATGCGCAAGCTGAAGGCGCTGTTCCCGAGGCGCGAGATCGTCGGCGTGCCGGGACGCGAGATCCTGCTCGGCGGCGGAAACGTACACTGCATCACGCAACAGGTGCCGAGGGCGGCACAGCTCGTGGTCGGCGGACGGCGTGTGGCAGTGGCTCGGCGTCGAACCACCGCGAGGCGCCGGCGCATGGCCGGAAGCCGGCGCGCAGAGACCGGAACCCAGGCCGAATAGGGCATCTGGTCCGATGCTGCACGAGGTATTGAGCGGCAGGCGGCTTACGAAGCTCGAATACGGGCACGCACTGCCGAAGCTGCAGGACCAGCTGCTGGATGCGCAATTCGAACTGCGCAAGAGCCGGGCCCGGGCCGTGGTGGTGATCGTTACCGGAATCCCCGCTGCCGGCCGCAGCGAAGTAGTCAACGAGCTGCTCGGATGGCTCGATCCAAAATTCGTCACCGTCTATGGATTCCGCGCGCCTGACGAGGCGGAGCGCCAGAAGCCGCTGTTGTGGCGCTACTGGCGAGTGATGCCGCCCCTCGGCCGCATCGCGATCATGCACGCCGGATGGTACGGGGAATTCCTCCGCGAATCCGTGCTGCATCCGAAGCGTCCCGCCGCCGAGGTGCGCCGCGAGGTCGAGCGCATCCGCTCGCTGGAGCGGATGCTGGTGGCCGACGGCGTTGCGGTGGTGAAGGTCCACCTGCACGTGGGACCGGAGATCCAGCGCAAGCGGCTCGAGAAACTTCACGGCGACAAGCGCACGCGCTGGCGCGTGACGCGCGAGGACCTGTGGCTCGCCCGGCATTTCCGCCGCGTAGAGAAGGCGGTCGAGCATTGCCTCGAGGTGACCGAGCAGCCGATGGCACCGTGGCACCTGGTCGACGGCACGGACCGGCAGCACCGTGCGCTGGAAGTGGGCCGGGTCCTGCTGGCGGGCATGGAGGGCCGAATTGGCCGGGCGGAGGGCCGAGCAAAGCCGCCTGCGGCTTCAAGACTGCGTGCGGCCAGGAAGGTGCAATTGCCGACGGGTCATCGCGGGCCGAGGGTGGCCGAGGAGGACTACGACCAGGAGCTGGAGCAGCTTCAGGGCCGACTCGCGCTGCTGTCCCGGCGGCCGAAATTCGCCAGGCATTCCGTGGTCGTCGCCTTCGAGGGTATGGACGCCGCTGGCAAGGGCGGCGCCATCCGCCGCATCACTGCGGCGCTCGACGCGCGCCAGTACCGGGTCGTGCCGATCTCGGCGCCGTCGCCGGAGGAACTCGCGCGTCCCTACCTGTGGCGCTTCTGGTTCCAGCTGCCGCCGCGCGGCAACTACACGATCTTCGATCGCTCCTGGTACGGGCGTGTGTTGGTGGAGCGGGTCAGGGGACTCGCGAAGCGGCCCGACTGGCAGCGCGCATACGATGAGATCAACGAGTTCGAGCGGGAGCTATCCGAGCATCGCGTCATCGTCGCGAAGTTCTGGATGTCGGTCAGCCCGGCCGAGCAGCTGGCGCGGTTCCGGGAGCGCGACCGCAACCCGCTGAAGCGCTTCAAGGTGGATCCCGAGGACTGGGCCAATCGAAAGCAACGGTCTGCCTACGATCGTGCTGCCGGCGAGATGATCGCGCGCACCAGCGCGCGGCATGCGCCATGGTACGTGATGCCCGCGGACGACAAGCGCTACGCGCGGCTGCTGGTGCTGCGCCGCCTCTGCGAGCGGATCGAGGCTGCGCTCGACTAGAACTGGGTTTGCCCCGCTTTCCGTGACATCGGCCCGAGCCTGGTCACGAGTGGCATACACGCGCCGGTTCACCTCATGCTGCAGGTGACACCGAGCTCGGCCGCACGCCCAGATCGGAGGGCAGGCGTCGCCGCCGGCGGCGTCCTTGCAGGCCTGCCGCCCGCACCAGGCGTGCGACCCGATGGCGACCGCAGCGATGGCCCCAGGCACGCAGATGGCGCCACACGCGCGGACTGCCGTAGGCACTGTCGCTCTGCTCGAAGCTCGCTCGAACGTGCGCCAGCAGTTGCCGGTCCACCGGCGAACCTGTGAGCGGAGAACGGTCCCGAGCCAATCAGGGCGGAGCTCTGGGCGTGGGCTCAGCAGCACTCCGTCGAACTCCATATCATGCTGCCTG
>JALHTE010000018.1 GCA_022865595.1 Steroidobacteraceae bacterium
CATCCAGCTGGGCCTGAAATGCGCGCAGTCGCTGATTCGTCATTTCCTCGACGCCGGCACGGCCGCGGGACTCGATGCGCGCTGCGTCGACTCGGTTG
Source organism: Steroidobacteraceae bacterium (assembly GCA_022865595.1). Classification (GTDB taxonomy): domain Bacteria; phylum Pseudomonadota; class Gammaproteobacteria; order Steroidobacterales; family Steroidobacteraceae; genus RPQJ01. The sequence goes on from JALHTE010000018.1 coordinate 99, forward strand.
TGGCTGCGCCGTTCTTCCTGGGCTTCAACGGGGGTGCGCCGTGATCGAAGTCGAAGCCCTAGCCAAGCGCTTCGGTGCCATCGAGGCCGTCCGCGACGTGAGTTTCAGCGCCGCCGACGGCCGTATTACGGGGCTGCTGGGTCCGAACGGCGCGGGCAAGTCGACGACCCTGCGGATGCTCTACACCGTCCTCAGACCCGATGCAGGCAGCGCGCGGATAGACGGCACGGACGTCGTCGCGGACCCGCTGGGCGCGCGCCGGTCCATCGGCGTGCTGCCACATTCCGCCGGCATCTATCGCCAGCTCACCGCGCGGGAAAACATCCGCTTCTACGGCGAGTTGCACGGCGTGGCCGCGGCGCCCCTGCGACGGCGCATCGACGAACTCATCGAGCGCCTCGGCATGGCCGAGTTCGCGGATCGCCGGGCCGCCGGCTTCTCGCAGGGCCAGAAGATCAAGGTCGCGCTGGCCCGCTCGCTGGTGCACTCGCCGCGCAACGTGCTGCTGGACGAACCCACCAACGGGCTGGATGTCATGGCGACCCGCGCGCTACGCGAGCTGATCCGCGGCCTGAAGGCGGAGGGTCACTGCGTGCTGTTTTCAAGCCACGTCATGCAGGAGGTTGCGGCGCTGTGTGACGAGGTCGTGATCATCGACCACGGGCGCGTCGCCGCCAGCGGCACGCCGGAGTCCATACAGTCGCGCTTCGGCGGCTCCAGCCTCGAGGAGGCTTTCGTCCAGGTGCTCGGCGAACAGGAGGGCCTGGCGTGATCGCGACCCTCGCCGCCGTATTCCGCAAGGAACTTCTCGAGACGATTCGCGACCGGCGCGCATTGCTGTCCAGCCTCGTGATGGGCCCGCTGTTCGCGCCCCTGCTGTTCATCGGCATGCTGACGATCTCGCTGGAGCGATCGGTCAGCTCCATCGACGAGGCCGTCGCGGTCACCGTCAGCGGTGCACAGAACGCGCCAAACCTGGTCCGTTACCTGCGGGAGCAAGGTTTTGCACTGACCCTGCGCGACGGCACGGACGCTGAGCTGCGCCGTTGGGTTGGCGACGACGACGAGCTGGTCGTCGCCGCGGTGCCGGGCGGTTTCGGCGAGCGGTTCACGGGCGGCCTGCCCGCTCGCGTGCTCGTCTACGCCGACGGTTCGAACAGCAAGGCCGACCGTCGCGCGGACCGCCTGCGGGCGGCAATAGGCGGATATTCCAGTACGATTGCCGCGCTCCGCCTGCAGGCGCGCGGGATTTCTCCGCTCATCGCACAAGCGGTCGTGGTCGATGACATCGACGTGTCCACGCCAGCAGGTCGCGCAACGCTGGTGCTGGGGATGCTGTCATACCTGATCCTGCTGGTGATGTTGCTCGGCGGCATGTACCTGGCCATCGACGCGACGGCGGGCGAG
>JALHTE010000160.1 GCA_022865595.1 Steroidobacteraceae bacterium
CTGCTCGGAATCGGTCGGCGTCGAGTGATCCAGGGTGGCCAGCGTCCGGTCCAGGCGTCGCAGCTGCAGGCCCCGCTCGCGCAGCAGCGAGAACGCCTGCGGCGACGTGACCTCGTGTGTGAGGTGCAGGTCTATGTAGAGCACGGCTGGCGTGTCCGTCGTTTCCGGCACCACCACGTGCTGCTGCCAGAGCTTTTCGAACATCGTCTGCGGCGTCATGCTTCCCCCAGCCGTCATTTCAGGGCTTTCAGACCGCGGCCTGCGCCACGCGCGCCGGGCTGCGGTTGTCGGTCCCGGCGCGGCCCGTCTGGCGGCCGAGTTCCACACGGTTGATCACTTCCAGGAAGGCACGCACGCCGGATTCGACGATGTCGGTGGTCACGCTGGTGCCGCGGTGGGTCCTGCCGGCGTATTCCACGGTGACGAGCGCCTCGCCCTGGGCATCCTCGCCCTCGGAGACGCTGCGGACTTCGAACTTGCGCAGGGTGACCTGGATTCCGGTGGCTTCCTCGATGGCCTTGAACGCCGCGTCCACTGGGCCGTCACCCGTGGTCTTGGTCTCGACAGTCCGGCCGTCGCTGTTCTTCAGGCGCACCCGGGCGGTCGCGTCGGTGCCGGCACGCGATCCGGTCTCCAGTTCCTCGAGGAACCAGGGACCGCCGGATTCCGTGTCGAGCTTCAGGACCAGTGCCTCGATATCGCCGTCGAAGAGTTCCTTCTTGCGGTCCGCCAGCGCCTTGAAGCGCTCGAACACCCGGTTGAGCTCCGCCTCGTCGAGCTCGAAGCCAAGTTCCTTGACGCGCTCGCGGAACGCATGCCGCCCGCTGTGCTTGCCCAGGACCAGGTTGGTCCGGGACAGACCGACGTCCTTCGGCCGCATGATCTCGTAGGTGGACGCGTGGCGCAGCATGCCGTGCTGATGGATGCCGGACTCGTGGGCAAAGGCGTTTTCGCCAGTCACCGCCTTGTTGCGCGGGATGGGCATGCCCGTGATCGACGAGACCAGCCTGCAGGTAGGGAAGAGCTTCTGGGAGTGGATCCCGGTATGCACGCCGAATACCTGCTCGCGCGTCCGGATGGCCATTACTACTTCTTCGAGCGAGCAGTTCCCGGCCCGTTCGCCGATGCCGTTGATGGTGCATTCGATCTGCCGCGCGCCGCCGAGCACCGCGCTCAGGCTGTTGGCCACGGCCATGCCGAGGTCGTTGTGGCAGTGCACCGAAAAGACGACCTTTTCGGCACCGCGTACGTGCTTGCGAAGATGGGCGAAGGTCTCGCTGAACTCCTGTGGCGTGGTATAGCCGACGGTGTCCGGAACATTGATCGTCGTCGCCCCGGCATCCACCGCCGCCTGCACGACCTCGGTCAGGAACTCCAGCTCGGTTCGCGACGCGTCCTCGGGCGAGAACTCCACGTCCTCGCACAGCGACTTCGCCAGCCGCACGCCCTCGACGGCGGTGCGGATGATCTCATCCTTGGCCATGTTCAGCTTGTGCTCGCGGTGAATCGCGCTGGTCGCGAGAAACACGTGGATACGCGGACGCTCGGCATCCTTGACAGCGCTCCAGGCTGTCTCGATGTCGCCGCTGCTGCAGCGTGCCAGCCCGCAGATGACCGGGCCGCGGACCTGCTTGGCGATGGCGTTGACCGACTCCCAGTCACCGCGCGAAGCGATCGGGAAGCCGGCCTCGATCACGTCGACGCCGAGTTCGGCCAGCGCGCGGGCGACCCTAAGCTTCTCGTCCAGTGTCATGCTGCAGCCAGGCGACTGCTCGCCGTCCCGCAACGTGGTGTCGAATATCAAGACTCGGTTCGGGTCGCGCTCGCTCATATCGTCAATCCTCGTTTCATTCCCGCC
>JALHTE010000161.1 GCA_022865595.1 Steroidobacteraceae bacterium
CAACGGCTACGTGATCGAGTTGACGGCGAAGACGCCCGAACACGATCGAATGATGGACCCATCGACTAACGGCGCGCGGGAGAAGCTCGATCGCTGGATGAGGAACCGCGCCGGTCGATGACCACCACTGCGACGATCGCACCGTCCTGAATTACGACGCTGAACAGGTCCGGGCGCCGGCGAAAGCGCACATCATCAGCGGCCTGGGTCCGGCAACCGAAATTAACTCAGGTCACGCAGCAGACTCAGCCGGCGGCTGAGGCATCTCGTCAATTTCCGTGAGCAGGAAGAACTCGCGGCCGAGCGCATCGGTCACCGAGCCAAGTTCGGCCTGGATCCCATCGAGGCCCTCGTGCAGGCCACGCGCGATCAGCTCATCGGCAGTGTCTTCCGCAAGTGACGCGGCGAGCTTACGCAGCAGGTTCGATGCCGTGCGCTTGGCCATGTGGCCGTACTTGAGCCTCAGCGCATGCAGGTGCTCGTTCGCCACCAGCACGCTGGCAGCCACCGAGCGCGGGAACCGCTTGTCGAAAATGATGAAGTCGACGACCTTGGCGGGCGACATGCTCTGCGGGTACACCCGGCGAAACGCATGAAAACCCGCTGCCGAACGCAGCACGGTATTCCACTGTGCTTCGTCGATCGGAGAGCCTACGTCGCTCGGCGCGGGCAACAGCACCTGGTACTTGACGTCCACGAGCCGCGTCGTCTGGTCGGCACGCTCGATGGCGCGGCCAATCTGGTGGAAATACCAGGATTCGTCGCGGTACAGCGTCTCGGCCGTGATGCCGCTGTGCGTCTGGCAGGATTCCTTGATGTAGCTGCACAGGCGGTTCAGGTTCTCGACGCCGAGGTCGGCCTTGCGAAGCCGCCCGAGCCGGTTGTGGAACCCGTTCAGCTGCACCCACATTTCGGTCGAGATCAGAGGACGCAGCGCGCGGGCATTCTCCCGCGCCATGCGGATGCAGCTCCGCACCGAGTTCACGTTGTGTTCGTCGAGCACATAGAAGTGGATCACCGCGTCGGCCGTCGGCCGGCGGCCGGTCTCGTGGAAGGCGTGCTCGTCGCCGTACAGTCGCAGCACGGACTCCCAGTCGTGCTCACCACGGGCATTGCGGCTGAAGGTCTCGTTCACGTCGAGGATGCGCGCGGTGCTGTTGGCGCGCTCGACTTGCCGGGCGAGCCAGAAGATGGACTCGGCGTGTCTTGAGAGGAGGTTATTCAAGGACCCACGTATCCTTTGATCCGCCGCCCTGCGACGAGTTGACCACCAGCGAGCCCTTGCGCAGGGCTACGCGGGTCAGGCCTCCGGGCAGCACCCATGTCGAGCGGCCCGTGACCGCGAACGGCCGCAGGTCCACGTGTCGGGGCTCGATGCCGCTGCGGGTGACCGTCGGGCACACCGACAGCTGCACGACCGGCTGGCTGATGTAGTTGGCGGGAGCCGCCCGCAACTTGCGCCGGAATTCGGAGAGCGCCTTCCGGCTCGCGTGCGGCCCGATCAGGATGCCGTAGCCGCCCGATTCGCCCACCGGCTTCACGACCAGGTTCTCGAGGTTTGCGAGCGTGAACTCGAGGCCTGCATCCTCGCGGCAGATGTGCGTCTCGACGTTGGGCAGGATCGCCTCCTCGCCCAGGTAATACTTCACGATCCGCGGCAGGTAGGCGTAGACGGCCTTGTCGTCCGCGATTCCGGTGCCGACCGCGTTCGCCAGCACGACGTTTCCCGCACGGTACGCGCGCATCAGGCCGCGCACGCCCAGCATGCTATTGGGATTGAATGCCTCGGGGTCGATGAAATCGTCGTCGATGCGGCGGTAGATGACGTTGACCCGGCGCAGGCCGCCGGTCGTCCTCATGAATACGCGGTCATCCCGCACCACGAGGTCGCGCCCTTCGGCCAGCGGCACGCCCATCTCGCGGGCCAGGAACACGTGCTCGAAATAGGCCGAGTTGTAGACACCGGGCGAGAGCAGTACCACCGAAGGGTCGCCATCGATGCGGGCCCCGAGCTCGGTCAGCTTGCCGACCAGCCGCTGGCCGTAGTTGGAAACCGAGCGCACGCCGATGTTGCGCATCAGGTCGGGGAAGGCGCGCTGCGTCAGGTGACGATTCTCGACCACGTACGAAACACCCGACGGTGTCCGCGCATTGTCCTCGAGCACGTAGAACTTTCCGTCGCCGCCACGGACGATGTCGACGCCGCAGATGTTGACGTAGCTGCCAAAGGGAACCTTGAGTCCCTGCATCTGCGGCCGATAGTTTGCGTTGCCGAGCACCAGCTCCGCCGGGACCACCTTGTCCTTGAGGATCTTCTGCCCGTGGTAGATGTCCTCGATGAAGCGGTTGAGCGCAGTGACTCGCTGGACGACGCCGTGCTCGATGGTTTCCCACTCGGCCGCGGACAGCACGCGGGGAATGACGTCGAACGGCAGGATCCGGTCGATCTGCTCGCGGCTCGTGTAGACCGTGAACGTGACGCCGAGGTTGTAGAGCTCGCGCTCCGCGGCCTGGGCACGGCGCCTGAGTTCCGCCAGGCTCAAGCCGTCGAGACGCTCGCGTACCGTCTGCGTATGCGCGGGCGGACGCTTGCCCGCGCCGAACAGTTCACAGTAGAAACCGCCCGAGTCATATTCTTCGAGCAATCCTGCGGTCCGCCGCTCAGTCATGCGCCTGGAGATTCCGTGGTCGCCGTGGTCGGGGTCACGTCCACCGCCACGTCGATGATGTGTTCGCCACCGCCAAAGATTACCCCATTGACCGGACTGATGTCCCCGTAGTCCCGGCCCCACGCGAGCGTCACGTGTTCCTCGCCCGCAATCGTGTCGTTGGTCGGGTCGAGGTCCACCCAGCCGGCCTCCTGGCACCAGACCGATACCCAGGCATGCGAGGCATCGCTGCCAACCAGCTTCTCCTTGCCCGGCGCGGGATGCGTGAGCAGGTAGCCGCTCACATAGCGCGCGGGCAAGGCGAACGCGCGCAGGCAGGCAAGCTGGAGATGCGCGAAGTCCTGGCACACGCCGCGTCGCAGCCTGAACACGTCCTCCACCGGCGTCGACACGCTGGTCGTTCCGCTTCTGTACTTGAAATCCCTGTGGATGCGCCGCGTCAGCTCGAGCGCCGCTTCCATGATCGGTCGTCCGGGGGCGAACGACTCGCGCGCGTAGGCCGCGAGGTCCGGATTTGCACGCGCATACGGCGAATCGAAGGCGAACTGCAGGATGGCGAGGTTCCCGGCGCTGGTGTCCTGCCCCAGGTGTCGAAAGACGCGGTCCCACGGCATCGTCTGCGACGGCATCGCGCCGGGCGCTGGTGAAACATCGACGTGTGAGTTCGCCTCGATGACCAGTTCCTCGTGCTGCTGCTGGATCGTCGCGAACGTGACCGGATTGCCGAAATAGTCGACGGAATCGTTGCGCACCGCGGGGGCCGGCTCGATCTCGATCGAGGCCTCGTGGACCACCTGGTCGCCGCAGGCACGCGGCGCCAGGTGCAGCACGTGGTGCGAGATCGACACCGGCAGGCTGTAGCGATACGTGGTGCGGTGGCGGACGTGGTAGAGCATGGCTCAGCGAGGTGCGCTGTGCGCAGCGATCACGGAGCGCACCGCATCCGCGTGACTGAAGTACTTGCGCGTAATGCTGGTGATCAGCACCGGGAGATCGGCCGCCACCCGCCCGACCAGCGCCTTGAGCCCGGGCCGATCACCGAGCCGGCCCCTGCGGCACAGGCTGCTGATGTCGGCCTGGCGCAGCTCATCGAGCGCGCCGGTGACGATCCGCTGTTCGCTGTCGGGCACTGGCTGCGCAGGATCCCGCGGCAGCGCCTCGAGATGCTCGGCCAGCGCCTCCAGCTGGAACAGCACGGAGCGCGGATTCGTCTCGTCCAGCAGCAACAGGTCGAGTACTGGCGCGAGCTGGGGCGTCAGCAGGTAGCGCGACCGGTAGGTCATGAAGCTGTCCGCGATTTCGAGCAGCAGGATCAGGCTGCCGTCGTCCTCGGGATCGCCGGCGTCGAGCAGGCTCTCGAGCAGTGCGCTGGTCTGCACGCTGCGCTCGATGCGACGACCCATGTCGAGGAATCGCCAGCCGAAGCTGCGGGTCATGTTCTCGACACCCATGCCGCTGAACGCCGCAAGTCGCTGGATACCGAGGTCCAGCTGGCCAAGTACGCTGCCGATCCCGGCGCGTCGCGGCTGCGCGGCGGGGCCGGAACGCCGGGCGAAGTCCTCGGGCCGAAGCCCGCGAAGAATCCGCCACGAATCAGCAGACAAGCGCTCCCGGCTCAGCGATGCGGTGCGGCCCAGGTTGCGCAGCGTGCGACGCAACCCATAGGCGCGGTCGGCATCGAACACCAGTTCGCCGAGCCGGCGTTCCAGCTGGGAACGGGTGTCTCCGGCGGCCTTGTTGTCTGCTGGCGCGATCCCGGCCTTCTTGAGCGTGGGGCCGAGCACGCGCCCGATTGCCAGCAGGTCCTCCGGCGGGCATTCGTCGTCGACGATGCGCACGATGGCATTGCGAGCCTGGCGCATGATGGCTTCGGCGCGCTCCGCATAGCTGCCCAGCCAGAAAAGATTGTCAGCGGTACGGCTCGGCAGCTCGCGGCCGATGCGACGCAGTTCCACGGCGCCCGTCCGCGTGCGGCGGATCGCTGCACTGCCGGCTTGCCGATCCGACTGCACCCAGGTGTCCTTGCCATCACCGAACCGGCCGAAGTCGAAGGCCTGCCCGGCGCGCGGCGGGCACAGCCGCGCGAGCCCGCCCGGCATCACGACATAGCCGTCGGCGTCCGCGGCGACGAACACCCGCAGCGCGAACGGCACCGGCCGCAGGCCCTGCGAATTCAGCACCGGCACAGTGGACAGCCTCATGGGTTCACGGGCGAGGTACGCGAATCCACGCTCTTCGATCGACCGGCGCGGACCGCCGACCTGCCAGGCCTCGGGTCCGTCGGGATTCTGCGTGCCCGGCTCGCTCGCGCCGCGGCTGAACACGTCGCGCGTCTCGAGATGCTCGAGGTTTGCGAGCACGTAGTCGCGGGCCGGGTCCTGGCCACACCACCACGTTGCGAGCGACGGCAGCTGCAGTTGCTCATTCAGCAGGCGTTCGCAGAGCCCGGGCAGGAACGGCATCAGGCTCTCGGTGTCGGCGAGCCCGCTGCCCAGCGCATTGATGACCGACACCGTCCCGGCGCGCACGGCCTCGACCAGCCCCGGGACGCCGTGCGGCGAATCGCTGCGCAGTTCCAGCGGGTCGCACGAAGCCGCCTCGACGCGCCGGATGATGATGTCCACCCGACGCAGGCCCTCGAGCGTCTTCAGGTAGACACGATTGTCGCGCACGGTAAGGTCCTGGCCTTCGGCGAGCACGTATCCCTGGTAGCGGGCGAGGTAGGAATGCGCGAAATAGCCGGACCCCGTAGGCCCGGTACTCAGCACGACAATGCGCGGATCGGCACTGTCGGCCATCGCGCAGTGCCCGTCGTGAACGGCCTGGAAGAAGCCCGCCAGCTGCTGCACGTGGTTGCCGACAAATTCGTCTGGCAGGCAGTTGCGCAGCGCAATGCGGTTCTCCAGCGCATAGCCACCACCCACCGGTGACTCGCAGCGATCCTTCATCACCCACCAGTTGCCGTCCGCAGACCGCCCGACATCGGCGGCGTAGTAATGCAGCCGACGACCACGGCTCACCGGGACACCGTGCAGCGGTCGCAGGAACTGTGGATTGCCCAGCACCAGCGTCGACGGCAGCGCCCCGTCGAGCATCAGCCGTTGCTCGCCGTAGCAGTCGGACAGCACGGCATCGAGCAGCCGCGCGCGCTGCACGAGGCCGTTCTCGAGCCGGCGCCAGTCCTCGGCCGAGATGAGTAATGGCAGTGCGTCCAACCGCCACGGCCGCTCGGTTTCGTCGCCATCGGCAAAAATATTGTGCGTGAGGCCGTTCTCGTAAAGGATCCGCTCCACGCGTTTCCAGCGGGCGTCCATCTCGGACGGACTCAGCGCACGCAATGCACCTACCAGGTTCCGCCAGTGCGGCCGCAGCTCACCGTCGGCGGTCTTCATCTCGTCGAAGACACCGGGCAACGGCTGGTAGGCATCGAACATCGCTGCCAGCGTCGGGCTCGGAGAGTCCGGCAGCGGATCGGTGCGGGAACTCAAGCGGTGCGCCTCAGGTCGAGGGTCAGCGGGAACTCGGGATCGACTTCCGAGGGCGGCATCTCGACAGGTCCTGGAGTGTGGCCGAGATCCGAGAAGCGGGCGAGCCGGCGGCTCTCGGCCTCGTATGAGTTGACGGGTCGCGTCTCGAAGTTGCGGCCACCGGGATGCGCGACGTGGTACGTGCATCCGCCGAGCGAGCGACCCGACCACTGGTCGAGAATCTCGATCACGAGCGGCGCGTGCACGGGAATCGTCGGGTGCAGGCAGTGCGCGGGCTGCCAGGCGCGGAAACGCACACCTGCGACTGCCTCGTCGATGATTTCGGTCGCCCGTAGCGGTACCCGACGGCCATTGCAGGCCACGACGTGCCGCGCGAGGTCGAGGCCACGCGCCTTGACCTGCAGGCGCTCGAGCGAAGAATCGACGTAGCGTGCCGTGCCGCCCACCGCGCCCTCCTCGCCCAGCACGTGCCAGGGCTCCAGCGCCTGCCGGACTTCCAGCTCGACACCGCCGCGCTCGACCGAGCCGTAACGCGGGAAGCGGAACTCGAAATGCGGCTCGAACCACTCGTCCTTCAGCGCGTACCCGGCGTCGCGCATGTCCCGGAGCACGTCGCGGAAATCGGACCAGACGAAATGCGGCAGCATGAATCGATCGTGCAGCGACGTACCCCAGCGGACCAGCGGCTGCGTGTACGGCCTGCGCCAGAAGCGCGCAATCAGCGCCCGCAGCAGCAACTGCTGCGTGAGGCTCATCTGCGCGTGCGGCGGCATCTCGAAGGCGCGGAACTCCACCAGCCCGAGCCGCCCGGTCGGCCCGTCGGGTGAATACAGCTTGTCGATGCAGATCTCGGTGCGGTGCGTGTTGCCGGTGACATCGATCAGGATATTGCGGAGCAGGCGATCGACCAGCCAGGGCGCGACCGGCGGGTCGCCCGCCGATCGCTGAATCTGCATGAACGCAATCTCGAGTTCGTGCAGCTGGTCGTGGCGCGCCTCGTCCACACGCGGAGCCTGGCTGGTCGGACCGATGAACAGCCCGGAGAACAGGTACGACAGCGCCGGGTGGTTCTGCCAATAGGTAATGAGACTGCGCAGCAGGTCGGGCCTGCGCAGGAACGGGCTGTCGGCCGGCGTCGCACCGCCGACCACGACGTGGTTGCCACCGCCGGTCCCGGTGTGCCTGCCGTCGATCAGGAATTTCTGCGCGTCGAGACGGCTGAGTCGCGCCTCCTCGTACAGCGTCGAGGTGATCGCGACCAGTTCCTTCCAGTTCCTGGCCGGATGCACGTTGACTTCGATGACGCCGGGATCGGGCGTCACCTTGATGACGTTGAGGCGCTCGTCGGCGGGCGGGCTGTAGCCCTCGACGTGCACCGGCTGGCCGAGCTGCGCCGCAGTCGTCTCGACGCACTGGATCAGCTCGACATAGTCGTTGGCAGTCTCGGTCGGCGGCAGGAAGACGCACAATCGGCCCTCGCGCGGCTCAACGGCCAGCGCCGTCCGCACGGCACCATCGGTCCCGCTGGTCGTTCCCTGCTCCATGACGCGCTGACGTCCGGCACCGCCACCGCCGGAGTGCTGGATCGCAAGCTGTTCGGCAGGGTCACTCGTCTGCGGCGGCAGTGGCGATTGTGGCGCGAACGGATCCGCCGGCATGAAAAACGGGTATCGCTCCTTCGGCACGTGCGGCAAGGCCTCGAGCGGCAGCCGGAAGCCGATCGGCGAGTCGCCGGGCACCAGGAACAGGCGACCGCGCCGGGTCGTCCAGCGCTCGCTGTACCAGGCACGCTGGTGGGGTGCGTTCCAGCGCTGCAGCGGCAGCACGTAGCCGACCGGCGCGGCAAGCCCGCGCTCGAACACCCGGGCGAGACGTGCGCGCTCTTCCGGATCCTCGAGCTTGGAGTCGAATGGATCGACGTTGTCCGGCAGGCGCTGTTCGCGTGTGAGATAGGGCACCGGGTCTTCGAACGCCGGTGTCGCGAGGTCCGGGTCGACGCCGAGCGTTTCGGCAAGGGCCTGTGAGAACAGCTTCGCATCGTCGAGCGTCGCAGTCCCTTCGCGGTCTTCCTGAGCAATCAGCGACGCATCCCGCCACAGCGGCTGGCCATCGCCACGCCAGTAGAGTGCGAACGCCCAGCGCGGCAGCGACTCTCCCGGATACCACTTGCCCTGGCCAAAATGCAGCAACCCGCCCGGTGCGAACCGGTCGCGAAGCCGCTCGATCAGGCGCGCGGCCAGAGCACGCTTGTGGGTGCCGTGCGCCTCGGTATTCCACTCCGGCGCATCGACGTCGTCGATGGACACAAAGGTGGGCTCGCCACCCATCGTCAGCCGGACGTCGTCAGCCTCGAGATGGCTGTCTACCTCGTGACCGAGCGACTCGATCTCCGACCACTGCCCGGCGGTGTACGGCAGCGTGACGCGAGGTGTCTCGACGATGCGCTCGCTGTGCATCGCGAACGAGAAATCCACGTCCGTCGCATCGGCAGTGCCGGTGATCGGCGCTGCGCCGCTCGGGTGAGGCGCGCACGCAAGCGGAATGTGGCCTTCCCCTGTCAGCAGCCCGGACGTTGCATCGAGGCCGATCCAGCCTGCACCCGGGAGGTACACCTCCGCCCATGCGTGCAGGTCGGTGAAGTCCTTGTCCGTCCCCGAGGGTCCGTCCAGCGCCGCGACGTCGGGCTTCAACTGGATCAGGTATCCGGACACGAAGCGTGCGGCAAGACCCAGCCTGCGCAGGATCTGTACGAGCAACCAGGCCGAGTCGCGGCAGGAGCCGCGCCGGCTCGACAGCGTCTGCTCGCAGGTCTGTACGCCGGGTTCCATGCGGATGACGTAGGCGACGTCCTGGTGGAGGCGCATATTCAGCCCGACCAGGAAATCGACCGTGGATGCGGGACTGCGATCAACGCTGGCGACCCACTCCGTGAGCAGCGGGCCGGCCGGCTCGAGTTCCAGGTAGGGTTCGAGTTCCTTGGCGATGCGTGGTTCGTAGGCGAACGGGAACTGCTCGGCCTCGGGCTCAAGGATGAAATCGAACGGAATGAACACCGCCATCTCGGCGACGAGGTCCACCTGCAGCCGGAACTCGCGCGTCCTGTCGGGCACCACGATGCGCGCGAGGTAGTTGCCGAGCGGATCCTGCTGCCAGTTGAGGAAATGCGCGGCCGGCTCGACGCGCAGCGCGTAGCTCAGGATGCGAGACCTGGAATGCGGCGCCGGGCGCAGGCGGACGACCTGCGGACCCAGCGACGCGGGCCGTGCATAGCGGTAAGTGGTCTCGTGCGTCAGTGCTACGTGTATGGACATCTGCTCGATCACTTGGCAACGGTGGGTCGTGGTCCGCCGCGGCGGGCGCGGCGGGCGCCGGCACGACGCCGGTGCATGTTATCCCACGGACGGCGGTGGGCGGGGAATGGCCGCCGAGAGTCCGTGGGATGGCGCCCTGGGTCCAGCACCCAGCGTGGCTCGTACCCATGGGCAGGATCATCACGAAGCCGTATACGGAGTTGTCGATGACACGCTGGCGAAACCAGGCATCGATCGTATAATTTGCGGCCATCCCACCAACGACGGAAGACTGCCATGAGAAACCATTTGTCCCACCGGCTGATTGCTATCGCATCCATGACGTTGCTGCCGGCAGCAATCGTCACGATGGCGGGCTGCGCCAGCACCGAAGGGGTCGAGCAGGAGCAGGTCTACAAGGCAGCCAACGGATTCGCCGTCGTCGACACGTTCACCTATGTGGCGACCGTGAAGGCGATCGACAGCGCCAAGCGCAAGGTGACGCTGACCACGCCGGACGGCAAGTCGGAAACGTTCAAGGCGGCCAAGGGCGTCGACCTCGGCGCGTTCAAGGCGGGCGAGGAGATCGGTTTCCAGGCGACCGAGGCGATGGCGCTGGTCATTCGCAAGAATGGCCCGCCGCCGGCCGACGCAGCCGCCATCGAGCTCGCGGCTGCCACCAACGGCAAGACGACTGGCGTATTCCAGGGCGAGGCTTACGAAATGTCCGCGAAGGTCATCGCACTGGACACCAGCACGCGACAGGTGACGTTCCAGTTCGGCGACGGCACGACCAAGACCACGAAAGCGCACAAGAAGGTCGACCTGTCGCAACTGGCGGTCGGCGACACGGTCATCGTCGAATACGCCGAATCGCTGATCATCGCGACGTCCAGCACATAACGACTTCTATCGGGCAGGTGCCGCGACTGCAGGCGTGTCTTTAGCCTGCAGCTCGCGCTCCAGCGTCTCGGCGTCCAGCGCCGAAATCCCGAGCGTGTCCCGGAGCCGGACGAGCGACGCGCCGATCGCCACTGTCGCCGCGCGACTCGGCTATACGCACACTTCGAATTTCACCAGCGCATTTCGTGCCCGCAACGGCGTCAGCCCGCGGCAGCAGCGGCAGTCGCTCAGGGATCGAGGACTCGGAAGGCTCAGGAGGAACTTGAGCGGGTGATGGGAATCGAACCCACGCTGGGCCCGCTCGCCAGGTCCGCAGATGCCGCCTGGTTTGACAAAATGGCGCAGGAGGCGCTGGCGAAGAACCCGGATGTGAACAGGCGTCGAAGTTTGACCAAGTGCGTAACCGGAGCGGAGTCGAAGCCTGACCAAGCTGTACAGCCGACAGGCGCCGAGAATCCGTTCGGCGCTAACGCTAAAGTGCTACGCACGCCGGTCGAAAAATCCGTTACCCATGTGTCCGGTATGGACCAACTCCGACTTCCGGTCCCGTCACCTGTCGGCGGAGGCGAGGTGGCGCTCAAACCAGTCCAAGGCCTCCTTCTCGACCTGGAACCGCGGCAGGTTGCCGTGGCCGGCCTCGAACAGCACGCGCGTCTTCTGGTCCGCGGGCGAGCCAAGCAATTCGAACAGCCGTTGCTGCGCGTCGGGCGGGGAATCGATGTCCCAGCGACCATTCAGCATCAGCACCGGCTGGGTCACGCGCGGCACGTAATTGTACGTCTGTTCGCTGGCGGGCAAGCCACTGCGCAGGCCCGACCCGCCGCTGTAGAGTACGGCCGCACCGATGCGCTTCTCGACGGCGAGGAGCGGCAGCATCGTGTCCGCACCCATACTGATGCCGAACCAGCCGAGCTTGCGGGCATCGACGTCGTCGCGCGTGGACAGGTAGTCGATCGTCCGCCCCAGTTCCTCGCGCCAATGACGCTGTTGCAGCCGCCTACGCTCGGTGTAGTTCATCGACTGGCTGCGCTCGGCCGACCACTGGCGCTCGTAGGCGCCGTCGAAAGCCACCACGGCCAGCGCCCAGCCCGACTTCACCAGGAAGTCGAGCGGGACGCCGCCTGTCGCCGGATCAAATTCTGCGGTCGTGACCGGCGCGGTGAACTCTCCCGAATGCGGCAGGTAGAAGATGACGCCTGACGGCGAGCGACGGTCCGTCGTCAGGAAGAGCTGCACCGCAAACGACGTGTTGTCGTAGCCGGTCGGCAGCGTGACCCGCTCGACCGTCCACGCGGGATTCGACGAATCGGCTGTCTCGACGCGCGGCGTGAACGGCACCTGCCGGTAGTCGAGTTGTTGCGCGAGAACCGCGTACGCGTCATCGCCGACCGGCTCCATGGCCGCATAGTCGACAGCCTGCGCAACGACGGGCCGACGCAGGTCTTCGTTCGCAGGCCCGGCCTGCGCCGGCCGCATGCAGCGGAATCCGTTGACGGCGGACCGATCGGCCGGCGGCGCCTCTTCGGGCTGCAGATACAGGTACCGCGGCTCGTCGAAGGCACCGCCCGCGACCCACCGGCCCAGTGAACCCTGGGTCCACAGCCATTCGCGCGCGTTGCCAGCCATGTCGTAGGTGCCGTGCGGCCCGAGACCGCCGAACCGGCCGACGGGCGCGAGCTCCCGACCCGCGAAGTTGCTGCCGTGCACGATCGCCGATGACACCGATTCCCAGAACTCGATGATCGACCCGGCGGCGCGGTACCAGTGATACGCCGTCGGCAGTTCCTTGCCATGGAATCGACAGTAGGCCGCCGCCTCGTACCAGCTGACCCCAGTCACAGGGTGATCGGCCGTGCCGTCCGCATAGGTTCCTGCGCGCCATGTCGATGGCCCTTGCCGGCCGGTCAGGTCGACGAACGCGGCTGCGGCCGTCCGCCACTCGCCGCCGCCGTCGAACGGCAGATCCCGCCAAAGGTGGGCCTCGGTATATCCGCCGGCATCGACGAATTCCTTGAAATCCCGATTGCGGACCTCGAAGCGATCGATGAAGAACGCGGGCACTTCGACGAGATCGTCGTCGCCAACCGCGGGGATCAGCGCTGGAATCGCTGGCACAAGCACCATGCCGTCCGGCGAAGTCGCCGCAACGGCGAGCGGAATCGTAAGGTCGACGCCCTGCACGAGCTGCCGGATGTCGGCGTCGGGGGCGTTGCCGAGCTGCAACCCGGGATTTCGCAGCGCCAGCAGCGCGGTGTCGTAGCCATCCTTTTCCATGCGCCAGAGCCCGACACCGATCGGCACCGCGACGTCCTCCAGCGGCGTCTCGCCGACGAACCGCCAGTCCTTCTCCCCGCCGGCGTAGGTCCGGTAGAACACCTTGGCCCCAACCGGCGCGGTGTCGAGCGTGACCTTCGCGGAAAACGACGGCTCGAGCTCGCGCAAAAGCGGGTCGCGCGGCAGGACACCTTCAATCTCGCGGGCGAGATCGAAGGCGGCCGCGTAGTCGTCGGCGGCGATCAGCGCCTGCAGTCGCGGCAGCGCGTCCTCGCGCGCCCAGCGCTCCTGGCCGCGCTGCTGCAGGGTCCAGGTGAGCAGTGCCGCCATTCCGATCAGCGCGCCGAGGCCGACGACCCACAGATGGCGGGTCTTCATCTGCCCGGACAGAAATGGTGTTCTTCCCTCAGCGAACCGCCGCAGGGCCGCGGCAAAGCTCGCTGCGTCCGGATAGCGTTCGCCCGGATCCAGCTGCAGCGATTTCGTCACGACGTCGCGCAATGCGCCATGAAGGGGCGAGGTTTCGCCGGTCACCGGCCGCGTGGGCTGGGCGGGGCGCGCGCCGGTCAACAGTTCGTGCAGCACGACCCCGAGCGAGTAGATGTCGCTGCGCGAGTCAATGGATTCGCCGCGCAGCAATTCCGGGCTCGCGTACTCCGGTGTCAGGGCGAGGCCGTAGGCGCGCGTCAACAACGAAGAGTCCGTCTCCGGCTGCAGCATCCGGGCTATGCCGAAATCCAGCAACCGCACCTCGCCTTGCGCGGTCACCATGATGTTCGAGGGCTTGAGGTCGCGGTGGATCACGTTGCGCCCGTGCGCGTAGGCCACCACATCGAGTACCTGCAGGAACAACTGGATGCGCGCCATTCTGTCGAGTCCGTGCGCATCGCACCACGCCACCAGTGGCTCGCCCTGCACGTACTCCATCGCTATGTAGGGAACGCCGCTGGCGTCCACGCCGGCGTCGTACAGGCGAGCAATCCCCGGATACTCCAGCGTGGCGAGGATGTTGCGTTCGAGCGCGAAGCGCGCCGTCATCTCCATGGGCCGGCTCTGCAGGCGCGGGATCTTCAGCGCCACCTGGCGCTCGAACGCGCCGTCGGTGCGGCAGGCGAGCCAGACGTCCGCCATGCCGCCGGACCCCAGCAGGCGCTGCAGTTCATAGGCGCCGAGCCGCTCGCCGCGATGGCGACCGGCCGCCGTATCCTCGCCGGTGTCGCCTGCCTCGATGCGCGGCGGACGGTCCAGCGGCCCGCCCGCGTCGATTTCCTCGGCGAGCAACGCATCGCGCAGCGTCCGCACCAGCGGCTGGTCCCCGCTCGACAGGGTGTCGAGCCATGCCCGCCGCTGCTCCAGCGTCAACGGCAGGGCTTCGTCCAGCAACTCTCCGAGGCGCGTCATCTCCCGGTTGGTCAGTCGCATGCGGCGCCGGCCCTACTCCATTGCCGCCCGCAGCATCAGCCTGGCCTTCAGCCACAGCCGCTGCACGGTGCGTTCGGTGACGTCCAGCGTCTCGGCGATCTCCTGCTCGCTGTAGCCACCGAAGTAGCGCATCTGAACCACCTGTGCGAGGCGCGCATCGACCTCTGCCAGCGACTCGAGCGCTTCGTGCACACGCAGGATCTCGTCCTCGCCCGCGTGCAACCGCTCCGCCATGTCCGTCGACAGGGTCAGGAGCCGCTGTCCGGCACCACGCTTCTCGGCGGCACGTTCGCGGGCGCTGGATACGATCACCGAGCGCATCACCTGGGACGCAAAGGCGAAAAATGCGCGCCGGTCCTCGGCGCGCAGCGCACCTCCCCGCACGTAGCGGAGGTACGACTCGTGCACCAGGCCGCGCGTGTCCAGAAGGATGTTCCGCCCGCCATCGCGCAGCCGCGCCCGGGCTAGCCTCTCCAGGACCGGATAGGCCGCGGCGAACAGCGCCGCGCGGGCGGTCGCGTCGCCGGCCTGGACCCGGTGGAGCAACTGGGTGATCTCCGTCATCGGCGCATCTTGGGGCCTGGTACGCGCATGCGCGAATCCTACCCCGGTCGAATGTCGGGTTTCGCTCCCAGATTGCGTCCTACCAACTGACAGGATCGGATTCGAACCAAGAAGAACGGACGAAATTCGCCCCGCCGATGGCGAACAGACCAGGAGCCATATGACCATGATCAGTGCCGCGTTCAAACCTGCAACCGTACTCGCCGGGCTCGTGCTCGTGAGTTCCAGCGCCCTCGGCGCGGATTCCTTCAAGCCGGGGAGCGCGACGAAGCACGCGTCCTCCCGACCAGCCGTGACGACCTATGCCACGGGCCTGACCAACCCGCGCGGCCTCGCGTTCGGTCCGGACGGCAACCTGTATGTGGCCGAGGCCGGCACCGGCGGCGAGCAGAAGCCGGCTGACATCGAACCCGGTTGCCCGGTCTACGTCAACATCTACAGCCCCTACGTGGCCGGCTACAGCGGTCGCGTGACCCGTGTACTTGCGAATGGCACCACCGAGACGGTCGCCGACAACCTGCCCAGCATGACCGACGCCTACGGCGGCAGCTACGGCCCCACCGATGTCGCGTTCATCGGGGACCAGCTGTACGTGCTGATCGAGATGGGCGGTTGCTCGCACGCGTTGCCCGACGACCTGCCCGCGATTCTGCGGGTCAACCCTGACGGGTCGACGACCAAGGTCGCCAACCTCAACGCGTGGCACGTGGCGAATCCGCCGCACTTCATCAAGGACACCGATCCGGCGACCACCGACCAGGAACCGGGCGGAGTGTTCCATTCGATGATCGCGTTCGGCAAGTACCTGTACGTGGTCGAGACCAACCGCGGCTTCCTGCTGCGTGTCGATCCGAAGAGCGGCATGATCGAGACGCTGTACGACATGTCGTTCGACAACCAGGAACACAATCCGATCGTGATGACCCGACGTGGCAACCAATTCCACGTCGGCACGTTCGGCGAGGACGGCGGACCGGCCGAGCTCGCCGTGTTCGACAAGTACTTTGCCGGCTACTCGCTGCCGTTCCAGGCCCTCAATCCGATCGTCGGCCTGGCGTGGCACGGCAACCGCCTGTACGGCGTCGAGATCTTCCCCTACGACAATCAGTGGACGACAGATAACGCCAACCTCGTCACGTTCGATCCCAGGACCGGCGAGCGCAAGGTGGTGCTGGCCGGATTCGCCAGCCTTCCGAACGGGCTCGTAGCCGGTCCCGACGGTGCGCTGTACACGTCGAACTGGGGGATTTCGTACACGGGCGGTGGTGACGGGAGCATCCTGCGCATCGTTCCGTGAACGAGGCTGACGCCGAGCGGCGCGGGGCCCCTGCCTCGCGCCGCTGGAGTGACACGACGTATGGACGTCAGCGCCGATCCATCGTCCGCTCAGCATCCAGTTGGCACTAATGTCCGATGAGCAGACCGCGTGGTCGGCAATTGACCACGAACCGGACGCGTGAGTCCGGTCGTCACTGATCTGGTGGGAGGATGGAGCGGGTGATGGGAATCGAACCCACGTAAGTCACCCTGCTCCGCTCGCCGGATCAATCACTTAACGCCCACGGTGATCTCGCGTGTGAGAATCGTCATGCCCCGCGTTACGCTGCCGTCAGGCGAGCCTTAGCAACGCGGCTCAGATCCACCTGCTGTTTTGCGCGCCAGAGTTCATGGCTGGACTGCATGGCAAGCCAGCTCTCCGGCGTCCGGCCAAGGCACTTCGACAGCCGGAGCGCCATCTCCGGGCTCACCCCGCTAGCGCCGGTCAGTACCCGATTCAGGGTCGAGGGCGCGACCCCCAGCTTGGCGGCCAGTTCACGACCGCTCAGTCCATTGGGCTCCAGGTAAACCGCCGTGATGAACTCGCCCGGATGCGGAGGGTTGTGCATGGCCATCAATGGTAATCCTCGTAATCGAGCACGTACGCCTGCCCGTCGCGAAACTCGAACGTTAGTCTCCAGTTGCCATCGACCCAGATCGACCACCGTCCGCGGTCAGCGCCCTTCAGCGGGTGAAGACGGAACCCTGCAATGTCCATGTCCTCGATGACTTGGGCCGAATCGAGGGCGGCCAACTGCATCCTCAGCCTTCCCGCATGCTGAGGCTGTATTCCGGCCAGGGACCCCGATTCGTAGAACCGCCGCAGTCCCTTGTGCCGGAACGACTGGATCATGGCGACAGTGTACCGTGTTGCGCATCACGCAACAAGGCCCGCGCCGACCTGCTCCCCGCGCACCGAAAGCGGACTCTCTAGGACCGAGAACGACCGACACTGTGTGAAAACGCCAAGCCAATTTCACGACAGCTGCGTGCTTTGTGATTCGTTCTACCTAAATCGAAAAGTATCGAAGCTACGACCGCGAAACTGACAGTGGATTATGCGTCTCGTGTGGGCGGTGCGCGTTTTCACACAGCCTCGACCCGAAGCGGACCCGCGTAAAAACTGTAGCAGGAGGCTGGCTGACAACTCGAGGGTGGGCTTGTTCTCGCAAAGCAGGGGAAATCTGCCCGCAAACAAAAGCCTCGGCGAGCTTGCCCTACCGGTGATGTCGGCATAACTCATGGCTATTTTCGGCCCTGGCAAATCACTAGTACGCTGCTCGAAACAGGACATCGTGACTTTTCCCAAGAAGGGGTAACCATGACTACATCGACCACCGACAAGCTTCTGGAGAACAACTCACGTTATGTCCGCGGCGAGGCGGTGCACGTCGCAGCGCATCCAGGTCAGCAGCCCATTCAACCTTCGAAACGCGTAGCGGTTGTCGCCTGCATGGACGCCCGCCTGGACGTCGAGGACTTGTTGGGCCTGCAGACCGGCGAGGCGCACATTATTCGTAACGCCGGCGGAGTCGTTTCCGAAGACGCGATCCGGTGCCTGATCATTTCGCATCATCTGCTCAACACCAGGGAAATCGTGCTGATCCATCACACCCGCTGCGGTATGTTGGCTTTTACGGACGACCTGCTCAAGGCCGGCCTGGAAGGGGATCGGAAAACCGAAGAACTGCTCAGGACAGTAACCGGACGAGAGTTCACGAGTCCCGCGAAGTCTTCAGCAAGCCCGCTCGCGTTCCATGCGTTTCGCGGTCCGTTGGAGCCGCTGGACTCCGCCCGCAATGCCGGCAATATTGAGCGCTTGGAGTGGGACGTGCGCCGCGGCATCTCCAGCATCATGAACCACCCATGGCTGCCTGCCACGGGCCCCGACGCCGTGAGCGTGCGTGGGTTCATCTACGACGTCGACACCGGTCAGCTTGACGAGGTGACCTATCCCGGCCCGGTAGGATCGCCCGGCTGATCTGAGAACTGGCCCGCCCATTTGAGCCCCGGATCGGGCGCTGAGGCGCCTGCGCCGGTGCATTTCTAAGGACCGTTTTTGGCCGTTATGCGCCATTTGCGAATGTCCGTATATGGACCCCGCCCCACTTTGCTAGCACTCCGCTTTCCGGCGACGAGGTACGACTGCTCACGTATATCCGGCCTCTGTCTGACCTCGATCAGTCGAGGTCGGGCCACGATGGGCTATTCGCGCGTCGGCTCCTCATTGCTTTTTCGGGTTTCTCACCCGTGGACATTCCCAGGTTATTCCGACGCCGGTTCGACCTGTTCGCCATCCTTCAGAGTGCTCGCAACCGCGGTGATTTCTCCCTCGATCAGCCAGGACGCTCGGCCTCAGGCCGCCACGTACTCCGGTTCATAGTTCGTTCCATGCCTCAGCATCGCCCAAGCGATCCGGGCGGTTTTGTTTGCCAGAGCCGTCACTGCGACGTTCGGGTGTGAGCGCTCCGCCAG
>JALHTE010000162.1 GCA_022865595.1 Steroidobacteraceae bacterium
CAGCTGCGAGCCGCCCACCGATGCGTCGCTGACTCCCTGTCTCAGGCGAGCCCCCAAACGCTGCGCTGGCAGCCGGTAACCCGAATAATGTACCGGATTCAGCCGCGGAACAAGAGGTAATTGTCGACGGCGCCCAGGAAACAAGGGGCCACAATGGCGGCCCTGCCTGCCGCCCCGACGCGCCTGCATAGTGATGCAGGAATGCAACAGTTGCCTTCTGGCCAAGGCCGGCGGGCGCAGGTCCAGATTGCGAACGGGAGCGATTCCCGCGTTGGCGAGACCGCTCCCGGCCAGATACCGACTGACGTGTCGCTGGGAGCTTCCAGGGCGGATCGGAAATCAAATATAACTAATAAATCTATTATAAACAATAAGTTACGATATTCCTGGAGCCGCAGGCGACGCCCGGCGACGACGACTTCGGGATGGCAGCCGCCCGGGGGACTCCGGCGACCGTGGGCCCGGTCAACCGGCCGGGTGCTGCCGCGTTCTCCATCCTACCGGCCACGACCCGTGGCGCACCGACGGAGACCGACCATGCTGCGAACAACTCTTGCCCTTGGACTGCTGATGGCCTGCACTGGCACGGCTCTCGCCGACGCGACGCTACGCATCGACCGTATCCAGGCACAGCAGCGGGCGCGCATCGAGCAGGGCGTGGCGTCCGGGCAGCTGACTGCACCCGAGACACGCCGACTCGTCCACCAGGAGCGGCAGCTCAATCGTCACCAGGCACGGGTGCAGGCCGACGGCGTCGTGACCCGTGGCGAGCGGTATCGCCTGCATCGCGACGCACAGCGCACCAGCCGCGCCATCTTTCGACAGAAGCACGACCCGCAGCGACGGCACTGAGCGCCGGGCGCGCTGGACTTGGCCGTGCGCAGTCCGCCGATTGCACTGGCGCGCGGTTCAGTTCATCTTCGCCAGCCGGTGGCCGAGAGGGGAAGTGTCATGCGCGCGCCGATCGTATCTGCCCTGCCCGCCCCGGCCATGCCGATCCTGGCCGTCCTGCTGCTAGGCTGCGCCGTCACCATGACCACGTACGCGGAGACGCTCGCGATGCCCCAGGCTGCCAAACCAGGTCTCGACGCGGCGGCAGCCGCGCGGTTCGCGGGTCTCGCCCTCGACTGTGTGCATCGCGAGTATCCGAACAAGATTGCGCAGGTGATGCAGTCGGACGCCGACGCCAGGCCACCACGTGAACTCACGCCCGCGTTTTTCGGCTGCTACGACTGGCATTCGTCGGTGCACGGACACTGGCTGCTGGTCCGGCTCGCGAAACTCTACCCGCAGGCGGATTTCACCGCGGAGGCGCGCGCGGCACTGGCGCAATCGCTCACGCCTGCGAACATCGCGGTCGAGGTCGAGTACCTGCGTGGCCCCGGTCGCGCCTCTTTCGAGCGCCCGTATGGCCTCGCGTGGCTGCTCCAACTCGCGAGCGAACTCGAAACCTGGGACGACGCGCAGGCGCGCGAATGGCACGCGGCGCTCGCGCCGCTCACGAAGCAAGCCGCGCAGCGCTTCACGGACTGGTTGCCGAAGCTGCACTACCCGATCCGGGTCGGGGAACACAGCCAGACCGCGTTTGCGTTCGGCCTGCTGTCGGACTGGAGCGCAGTGGCTGGTGACACGGCAGTTGCAGCGCTGTTGCGCGAGCGCGCGCTCGCGTACTACGCCGGGGACCGCGATTGCCCGATCAGCTATGAGCCATCGGGCGAGGATTTCCTCTCGCC
>JALHTE010000163.1 GCA_022865595.1 Steroidobacteraceae bacterium
CCTGATCGTCAACAGCATGCTGGTCAAGACGGTCCCCGATTCGGGACTGAGCCTGTTCAGCCTGATCTGGATCGGTTTGCCGCTGACGGCCATCGGTTTTGTTTACATGCTGGTGGCGCCGCGCTGGCTGCTGCCGGACCGCCAGGGACCGGTCGAGCAGCTCGAGAACGCGCGCGAGTACAGCGTCGAGGCGCGTGTCACGCCGAACGGTCCGCTGGTCGGTCGCAGTATCGCCGAGGTCGGGCTGCGCAGCATGAAGTATGCGTTCGTACTCGAGATCGCCCGCGGCGAGCGCCTGCTTACCGCAGTGCGGCCGGACGAGGTGCTGCTCGCCAACGATCGCGTCACCTTCGTGGGCGTGGTGGACGCGGTCAACGAACTGCGGCGCATCCCGGGCCTGGTCGTCGCCGAGGACCAGACGTTCCAGCTCAACCTGCGTCACGCCCAGCGATGCCTGGTGGAAATCGTGCTGGCGCCGTCGTCGCCGATGGTCGGCCAGACGATGCGCGAGTCGGACTTCCGCAGCACCTACAGCGCGGCGGTGATCTCGATCTCTCGCGATGGCGCGCGGCTCGCGGGCAAGATCGGCGACGTGCGCCTGCACGCCGGCGATACGATGCTGATCGAGGCGGACCACGGCTTCGTCGAACGCCAGAAGTACAATCGCGACTTCCTGCTGGTGAGTTCGCTGCAGGACTCGACGCCGCCGGACTTCGCGCGTGCGCCGCTCGCGTTCCTGATCCTGCTCGCGATGCTGGTGCTGGCCTCGCTGGAGTGGGTTCCGCTGTTCCAGGCGTCGTTCATCGCCGCTGGCCTGATGATCGCGACGGGCTGCGTGACCCTCAGCGTCGCGCGCCGCAGCATCGAGTACCCGGTGCTGGTCGGCATCGCCGCCTCGTTCGCGCTTGGATTCGCGCTTGCGGAGTCAGGGGCCGCGGACCTGCTCGCCGGCTGGATCGGCACGATCGCCGAGGGCGACCCGTTCTGGGCACTGGTGGTGCTGTACGTGGTCTCGGTGATCGTCACCGAGCTCATCACCAACAATGCGGCCGGTGTGCTGATGTTCCCGATTGCGATGGCCGTGGCGCATGCGGCCAACGCGAGCTTCCTGCCCTACGTGGTCGTCGTGATGGTCGGCGCGTCCGCCGGCTTCATCACGCCGATCGGTTACCAGACCAACCTGATGGTCTACGGACCGGGCGGCTATCGCTGGATGGACTACATCCGGTTCGGTACCCCGCTCAGCATCGTGATCGGCATCGCGACGGTGCTGATCGTGCCGCGTGTGTGGCCGTTCTGATGCCATACGCTGCTGCAATGTGCAGGCACGTCAGGATAGCTCGGCTCTCAAGGAAGGTAGCGCAATGTTGATTCCAGTCATCCTGTCCGGCGGTTCTGGAACGCGGCTCTGGCCGCTGTCGCGCGAGTTGTACCCGAAGCAGCTGCTGCCGCTGGTCGGTGAGCGCACCATGCTGCAGGAAACCGCTGCACGCGTGGAAGGGCTCGCGGACCTGGGCGCGCCGGTCGTCGTCTGCAACGAGAGTCACCGCTTCATGGTTGCGGACCAGCTCCGCGAGGCGGGCTCTGACCCCCAGGCGATCGTGCTCGAGCCGGTCGGTCGCAACACAGCGCCCGCGGTGGCCGTGGCCGCGCTCGTCGCACTCGAAAAGGCTGGTGCGGCCGCCGACGCGCCGGCCGCAAAACGCCTGGCGCGCCGCGCGGGAGACGTGCCTCAAGCCCTGCCCGCTGGAGCGCCCGACCCGCTGCTTCTGGTGCTGCCCGCCGACCACGTGATCCGCGACGTGGAAGCATTCCGTGCCGCTGTGACGACGGGCCGCGCCGCCGCCGAGGCCGGCGCGCTGGTCACCTTCGGCGTCGTGCCGGACCGGCCTGAGACCGGCTACGGCTACATCCGGCGCGAGCCCGGCAAAGGGCCTTCGTACCCGGTCGCCGAGTTCGTCGAGAAACCGGACGCTGCGACGGCGGCCAGGTACCTCGAGTCCGGCGACTATTTCTGGAACAGCGGGATGTTCATGTTCCGCGCCAGCGCATACCTTCGGGAACTCGGTGCCCACGCGCCGGCGATGCTCGAGGCCTGTCAGCGCGCGGTCGCCGCGGCGAAGCGCGACCTCGACTTCACGCGCCTGCCGGCCGATGAGTTCGGCGCTTGTCCCAGCGACTCCATCGACTACGCGGTGATGGAGAAGACGCGCTCTGCCGTCGTCGTGCCGCTTTCGGCAGGGTGGAGCGACGTGGGCTCCTGGTCTGCGCTCGCCGATGCGCTGCCGACCGACGAGGCAGGCAACGTCACCGCCGGCGACGTGCTGGTCGAAGACGCACAGGGTTGCTACCTGCACTCCACCAGCCGGCTGATCGCGGCCGTTGGCCTGCGCGACCACGTGGTCGTCGAGACCAAGGACGCAGTGCTGGTCGCGCCGCGCGACCGCGTGCAGGACGTGAAACAGCTGGTCCAGCAACTGAAGGCGCAAGGCCGCTACGAGACCTCGCTGCACCGCGAGGTATTCCGCCCCTGGGGCAGCTACGACAGCGTGGATGCCGGCGACCGCTTCCAGGTGAAGCGCTTGAGCGTTAAGCCGGGCGCGTCGATGTCGCTGCAGCTGCATCATCACCGTGCCGAGCACTGGATCGTCGTCTCGGGCACCGCGCGGATCACACGCGGGGAAGAGACCTTCCTGCTCGGCGAGAACGAGTCGACCTACATCCCGATGGGAACCAGGCACCGCATCGAGAACCCCGGCATGGTGCCGCTGCACATCGTCGAGGTACAGTCTGGCACCTACCTGGGCGAAGATGACATCGTACGTTTCGAAGACCGCTACGGGCGCGAGGGATCGGAAAAATGAACCCCATCAGCATCAAGGGCTTCAAGGCATACGACCTGCGCGGACGTATCCCGGACGAGCTGAACGAAGACGTCGCCTACCGCGTGGGTCGCGCGTACGCGGAGTTCGTCAAGCCGAAGAAGGTGATCGTCGGGCGCGACATCCGGCTCTCCAGCGAGGAACTCGGCAAGGCGCTCGAGCAGGGCCTGCTCGACTCGGGCGTGGACGTGTACGACATCGGTCTTTGCGGCACGGAGGTCGTCTACTTCGCGACCTTCGCGCGCGAGATGGACGGCGGCATCATGGTGACCGCGAGCCACAACCCGCCGGACTACAACGGCATGAAGTTCGTGCGCGAGGGCTCGCGGCCGATCAGCGGCGACAACGGCCTGCAGGACATTCGCCGCATTGCGGAGGCTGGAGTGTTCACGGCCCCGCAGCGCATCGGCGAGCGGTTCGCCGTGGACATCATGCCGGACTATATCGAGCACCTGCTCTCGTACGTCGATCGCGCGACACTGAAGCCGCTGAAGGTGGTCGTGCACGCCGGCAACGGCGGGGCAGGGCTCATCATCGACAAGCTCGAGCCGTACCTGCCGTTCGAGTTCATCAAG
>JALHTE010000164.1 GCA_022865595.1 Steroidobacteraceae bacterium
AGGTCCGCTACGAAGTGGCACGTCAACTGCTGAGCGATACAGAGATGCCGCTTGTCGCGATAGCCCAGAGCCTGCATTTCGCGGATGCCAGCGTTTTCACGCGGGCGTTCCGTCGCTGGTCCGGCATGCCACCGTCGCGCTGGCGCGCTGCGTCTCGCGGATAAGGAAACCCCGGCGCGAGGCCGGGGTTTCCTGTCTTCGGTCCGGCGCCGGGACGGAAGCGACCGTCCCGGCTCGCGCCGGAGGTCTTACTTGTGCGAGCGCGACACGCTCGAGTACGTCTGCGCGACGGTCCTTGCCAGCAGCTGCTGACCGGACAGGCTGGGGTGCACGTCGCAGGTCCACAGGGGAGGCGGCAGTCCGGCGTTCGCGGGAGTAGTGTTGAGCAGACCAGCTACGCAGGTCTTGCCGCCCGCCGGCAACGTCGCATTCTGGAACGCCGCGAAGACGTCCGCCACGACCGCGCCATTGGCATCTGCGGCGGCAGCCAGGTACTGATTGATCGCGACCGTGAAGCCCGTCTGCACCGGGTCGGTGTAGTCGGTCGAATAGTAATTGGCCACGATGATCACGCCGCGGTATCCGGTCGCACGCAGGTTCTGGAGGATCAGGCTCATGTTGCCATAGATCGTACCGAGCAGCGTCGGGAGACCCGCCTGGATGCACCCGATGTCGCCGCCGCACGCACTCTGCAGCAGGAAGGCGTCGTTGGCACCGAGTCCGATGGTGACCAGTCGCGTCTGCTTGTGGCTCTTGAGATAGCTGACCGCGTAGTCGAGTTGTGTCGTCGGGTAATTGACGTGCAGCGGGAAATTGGCCCGGTAAGGTCGGCAGCCGTTGTCGGGTCCATTTGCATTGATGAAACCAGAGGTGGTCTCACCCGGGCAGGAAGCATTGGCAACGCTGAATCGCAGATTAGCGCCGATATAGTCCGGATAGCCCAGGAAGTTCATCGCATTGCCCCAGGCGTATCCGGCGGCGGTGATGTAACCGAACACGACGCTGTCGCCGAGGGCCAGGTATCCGTCGTTGCCCCGGGCGGCCGGCGGGTTGGCAGACGCAGCCGTGGCTGCGGTGACGAGGACCATCGCGAGGGCAATGCGCCGCAGGCCACCGGCGACCTTCGCGAGCCCGGAAGAATTTCTCATGTTCATTGCTTGAATCCCCTGTAGATCAAATTTGCATTGGCGAAGACCGCCGACGTGACATCCTTCACGCGCTGAAATGCGCGAGTCCCAACATGCGTCGTCGGCTGCTCACGCGCGGCCATCACAGGCTCGAGTGACGCGCTCGCCGCTGCCACACGTTACTCAGTTTTCGTACGCGTGGCCACCGAAACGCGCGACTTCACATAAGGCAGCGTGTCGGCTTACTTTGCGGCGCGACAACGCGCGATCTGCGTCATCAGCGCCGCTGGCGAAACGGGCCGCCCGAGCAGGTCATTCATCAGCGATTGCGCGTCCCGCTCCGACCCGTAGCGGAGCAGCCGCCCGGCGACCCACTCGTACCAGCCCGGGTTCCCGGTGTCGAAGGGTCCCGCGACCTCGGCGATGCGCTGGCGCATCTCGGCGGTCAGCATCGCGCCAAGACCGTAGTTGACCATGTAGCCAGGATCGCTCGCGAGCTGCACACGCATCGCCCACCAGGGAACCTCTGGATGAGGCACGACGTGCAGGTAACGGCTTGTGATCTCCGTCCACAGAAGGTTCGGATCGCCGGCCGGATCCCGCAGCATCCGAAGCTCGAACAGCGCCCAGGCAACGTCCAGCATCACGTCACCGAACAGTGCGCGCAGCGACACTGGCTCGTCTG
>JALHTE010000165.1 GCA_022865595.1 Steroidobacteraceae bacterium
ATTCATGCGACTCGGCGCGCGCGACATGACCATCCTCGAGAACAATTGCGTGCAGTCGATCGCGACGGCCGCCGGCTACATGACCATGCCGCTGACCTCCGGGCTTGCCGCCTACATGTGGGCGACCAACGAGGTGCTGCCGATGTGGCAGATCGTCGTGTTCACGATCGTGCTGTCGATTCTCGGGGTGCTGGTCGCGTTCCCTATGAAACGTCGTTTCATCAACGACGAGCAGCACCCGTTTCCCGAGGGCCGCGCCTGCGGCGTCGTGCTCGACGCCCTGTACCACAGTGCGGCGGCGGCGCGAGGCATGCTGCAGGCGCAAGCACTGGCTGCCGCGGCCGCGGTTGCCGGCCTGACCAGTTTTTTCGCCGGCGAGAGCTACATGAAGCTGGTCCAGGAGCGTTGGCTGGGCTTCAGCTCCTCCTGGCACCTGCCCATGAATCTTGACGGCTGGTACTACTGGCTCGTCGAACGCGGCTACGCGCCGTTGCCGAAGATCGCCGGCGTGGACATCCGGCAGCTCGCGCTGACTCCGACCGTCGATTTCGCGATGATCGGTGCGGGGGGCCTGATGGGCATCCGCGTGGCGTCGAGCCTGCTGATCGGCACGCTGTTCAACTTTGCGATTGTCGCGCCCGTCATGATCTCCATCGGCGAAATCCAGCCGCGCTCGGGCACGATCGAGGCCGGCACCGCGTTGTTCGGCCGCACGCACATCCTGAACAGCTGGGCGCTCTGGTACGGCATCACGATGATGGTCGTCGCCTCGCTGGTTGCGTTGTTTGCGCGGCCCGACGTGTTCGTCGAGGCATTCCGGGGGCTGCGCCGGCGCAAGGGCGAGGCCGTGCGCGAAGACGTGCTCGGCAACATCGAGCTGCCGCTCGCGGTCTCATGGATCGGCGTACCGGTCTTCGGCGCATTCGGCGTCTGGATGCTGCACGCCTGGTTCGGCGTCGGCTGGGTGATCGGCGCACTCGCGATCCCGATGATCCTGGTGCTGGCGTTGATCGCGGCCAGCAGCACGGCGTTGACCAGCATCACGCCGTCAGGCTCGCTGTCGAAGATTCCGCAGTTCACGTTCGGTGCGATCGACCCGCGTACCCCGGCACCTAACCTGATGACGGCGGTCATGGCGTCGGAGGTGGCGAGCAACGCATCCAACCTGCTGATGGACATCAAGCCGGGTTACATGCTCGGTGCAAAGCCTCGGCAGCAGGCGATCGGCCACGTCATCGGCATCGTGGCGGGTGCACTGGCCGCCACGCCATTGCTGTTCGTGCTGTTCGGCCTCGACCGGTTCGACCCGGCGGCGGGCAGGAGCGTGGCCGAGACAATGGTCAGCGATAAATTCGCGTTCCCTGCGGCACTGCAATGGAAGGGTGTGTCCGACCTCGTCACCGCCGTCTTTGGTGGTCCCGAGGCAGGCAAGCTGCTCACGACTTCGATTACCTGGTCGATCGTGATCGGCGCCTTCGCGGCACTTGTGATGGAAGTGATGAAGATCCGAACGCATGGTCGCTTCCCCTTGTCGCCATTGGCGATCGGCCTCGGCGTGGTCATTCCACCGGACTCCTCGTTCATGATGTTCTGTGGTGCCGCATTCTTCTGGGTTGCCGAGCGGCGCCTGCAATCAGGGCCTGGAACGCAGGCGCATTCGATCTGGGTCGAGGCCCGCGACCCGATCTGTGCGGGACTGATCGCCGGCGCCGCGCTGATCGGCATCGGCGACATCCTGGTCAAGGTGTTCCTGCTGTCCTGAGACTGGTGATCCCGCCCGGGGCAAACCGCGC
>JALHTE010000166.1 GCA_022865595.1 Steroidobacteraceae bacterium
CTGCCGGTCCAGTCGCAACTCTAGCGACGTGGTCGGTACCGGTCGTCAATAGTATCGGGTGCCGCTCTCGGCCCGGTCGTTCGGCCTCCGGCGAAATACGTGCCGTAGTACTCTGGCCGAGCGGCGTTACGCGCGTCCCTTGCCCTTTGCCTTGGGGCGGGTCTTGCCGGTTGGCGCAGGAGGCACCTGCGGCAGCCCGGTGTGCTGGGTCTTGAACGGGGTGGTCTTCGCGCCCTTGCCACTGGCTGCCGCCTTCCTGGTCGCGGGAGCCTTCGCCACTGGCGACTTGCGCCTGCCTTCGTGTGCCTGCCCGGTACCAATCGGCTGGTAGGTCGGCACGAGTTGCTGCTTGCCGTTGCCGATCAGGTCGGCGCGACCCATGCGTCTCAAGGCCTCGCGCAACAGTGGCCAGTTGTTGGCATCGTGATAGCGCAGGAATGCCTTGTGCAGCCTGCGAACACGAATGCCCTTCGGGACGTGCACGTCCTCGGAGCGGCGCGTGACCTTGTGCAGCGGGTTCTTGCCGGAGTGATACATTGCGGTTGCGGTCGCCATCGGCGAGGGCAGGAAGGCCTGCACCTGGTCGGCACGGAACTTGTTTCGCTTCAGCCACAGCGCGAGCTCGAGCATGTCCTCGTCGGTCGTGCCGGGGTGTGCCGCGATGAAATAGGGAATCAGGTACTGCTCTTTCCCGGCTTCCTTCGAGTACTTGTCGAACAGCTCCTTGAATCGGTCATAGGTGCCGACGCCTGGCTTCATCATCTTCGACAAAGGCCCCTCGGCAATCGCCTCGGGCGCAATCTTGAGATATCCGCCGACGTGGTGCTGTGCGAGTTCCTTGACGTATTCCGGCGACTCGATTGCAAGGTCGTAGCGCACGCCCGAAGCGATCAGCACTTTCTTGATTCCCGGCAACTCGCGTGCGCGGCGGTAAAGCCTGATCAACGGCGAATGGTCGGTATTGAGGTTCGGACAGATTCCCGGGTACACGCAGGACGGCCTGCGGCAGGCGGCCTCGATCTCGCGCGACTTGCAGGCGATGCGGTACATGTTCGCCGTCGGCCCGCCGAGGTCCGAGATCACGCCGGTAAAGCCGGGCACAGTGTCGCGGATCGCCTCGATCTCGCGGATCACCGAGTCCTCGGATCGATTCTGGATGATGCGACCCTCGTGCTCGGTGATCGAACAGAAGGTGCAGCCTCCGAAGCAGCCGCGCTGGATCGCGATCGAGTGACGGATCATGTCGTACGCCGGAATTTTCGCGTCGCTATACGTCGGATGCGGCACGCGTCGGTACGGCAGCTCGTAGACCGCGTCCATTTCCTTCGTCGTGAGCGGAATGGGTGGCGGGTTCAGCCACAAATCCTGGTCGCCGTGCCGCTGGACCAGGCAGCGGGCGTTACCCGGGTTTGACTCGGCATGCAGGATCCGCGACGCGTGTGCGTACAGCACTGCATCGCCTGCGACCTGCTCCCATGACGGCATGCGGATCACGCTGCGGTCGCGGTCGGCGTTCGGAACCTTGCGTTCGAAGCGTACGATGTGCTCGCGCGATGACGCTTTGCCTGCCGTAGCGACCGGCCGACCGGGACCCCGTTCGAGTCGCTCCTCGGGAATCGCTTTGTCGCCCGGAGACCCGATCGTCCGGTCGCCGGTGGCCGAGTCCCGCTCCGTGCGCGGCGTGGCGCCGTGCGTGCCGCCTGGGCTGAGCGCGTAAGGGTCGATCGCAGGCCCGACC
>JALHTE010000019.1 GCA_022865595.1 Steroidobacteraceae bacterium
ACCGCGAATTCGCCCATCAAGATCAAGATCGAGGGCCGGATCATCCCGGTCAACCGCCAGGTACTGACGGCCGACCAGGTGCAGCAGGCAGCCTACGGCCTGATGAACCAGGAGCAGATCGACTACTTCCAGCAAGAGCTCGAGATCGATTTTGCGGTCTCCGAGCCCGGGCTTGGCCGCTTCCGGGTCGCCGTGTTCCACCAGCGCGGCAATCCGGCGATGGTGCTGCGCTACATCACGGCGGAGATGCCTACGTTCGAGGAACTCGGGCTGCCGCCCATCATGAAAGACCTGGTGATGATCAGGCGCGGCCTGGTGCTGATGGTGGGTGCCACCGGCTCGGGCAAGTCCACCTCGCTGGCGGCGATGATCAACCACCGCAACCTGATTTCATCGGACCACATCCTGACAGTCGAGGATCCGATAGAGTTTCTGCACTCGAACAAGAAATCGATCGTGAACCAGCGCGAGGTCGGGCTCGACACCAAGTCGTTCCACCGCGCGCTCAGGAGCGCGATGCGCGCCGCCCCCGACGTCATCCTGATCGGCGAGATCCGCGACCGCGAGTCGATGGAATACGCGATCACGTTCGCCGGCACCGGCCACCTGTGTCTCGCGACGCTGCACGCCAACAACGCGGCCGAGGCGCTCGACCGCATCATCAACATGTTCCCCCGCGAGCAGCATTCGCAGATCTTCCTCGACCTGTCGCAGTACCTGAAGGCGATCCTTTCGCAGCGGCTGGTCATGGGCAAGGACGGGATGCGCTGCGCTGCCATCGAGGTGCTGCTTAACACCCCGCACGTCCAGGAACTGGTGAAGAAGGGCGACGTGATCGGCGTGAAGGAAGCCCTGATCCGCAGCGCCGAGCAGGGCATGCAAAGCTTCGACGTAGCGCTCTACCAGCTATACCTCGACGGCAGGATCACGCTGGAAGAAGCGATCAGCAACGCCGACTCGCGGTCGAACCTCGAGGCCAAGATCAATTTCGGCTAGTCGCTGGTAGCGGCGTCAGGACACCGCCGTCCACGCGCGGTTGCTGCTCGATGCTGAGAGGCGGGCACTCGCGAGGCGTCGGGATCGGCCAGAAACGGACTTTTATCCACCCTCGAGTTGCATGCCCCAGTCGTACAATTACGCTGCATCTGGCAATTACATTACCATGGCGACTGGCGATAAGCGCGTTGGAGATGGGCTGTGAATTGGGCTGCCATCGGAGCAATTGGCGAGATAGTCGGTGCAATGGCTGTGGTTGTATCGCTGGTGTATTTGGCAATTCAAATAAGAGAGCAAAACAAGGAGTCGCGCTTGGCCGCCATGCATGAGATCGCGGTGGCGTATCGCGAAAGCAATATTCCGTTTGCCGACGCCAATTTGGCTGATATCTTGACCCGCGCGCACGACGATACGACTCAGCTAACTGAGGCGGAGATCGTCCAGCTCATCGTGGGCGGCAATGCTGCGAGAATACTCATCCTATTTGTCGGCACGAGGTTTCGATTTCGTTTGGCAGCTGCGTAAGAATGGTCACAACGACGAGTTCCGACTCTTCGTTGATAGCCTGCCCAAA
The DNA here is from genome assembly GCA_022865595.1 of Steroidobacteraceae bacterium. Taxonomy (GTDB): domain Bacteria; phylum Pseudomonadota; class Gammaproteobacteria; order Steroidobacterales; family Steroidobacteraceae; genus RPQJ01. Next base: position 1,571 of record JALHTE010000019.1, read on the forward strand.
CCCGAATATCGAACTCGCCTGTAGCTGCTTTCCTGGACGCCGGCTTCGGGTCGGCAGCAGCCCTCCGCGGCGGTGAGGCCGTCTGGTCGGGCCGAGGCCCAGGTGAACCAAAATGCGGGGTTCGGGGGCGGTCGGCCCCGGACCGTTGCCGTGACCGAGCGGCGGATCGAGGGCAGAGAGGTTCACTGCTGTCTGGCGGACCAGGCCGCAGAACGACCGTCCCTGCCCGTCCTGTGCCGCGTTAAGCTACCGGTCCACAGATAGGTGGCGACAACAACCCGGATGAGGTTCGACAGGCATGGCTGACGTTTTCGTTTCCTACGCCCGCAGCGACAAGGCGCTGGTG
>JALHTE010000167.1 GCA_022865595.1 Steroidobacteraceae bacterium
CGGCATCGTGAAGGCTTACGCCACGCGCGTCGGCGCGGGTCCGTTCCCGACCGAGTTGTTCGACGGGACCGGCGATCACCTGTCGCGGGTCGGCCACGAATTCGGTGCGGTTACCGGCCGCCCGCGTCGCTGCGGCTGGTTCGACGCGGTCGCGCTGCGACGCGCGGTGCTGCACAACAGCCTGTCCAGCCTCGGCGTCACCAAGCTCGACGTGCTCGATGGCCTCGACACGTTGCGCATTGCGACCGGCTACCGGATCGACGGCGAGTTGCGCGAGCAGCCGCCGCTGCTCACTCACCGCTATTCGGAGTGCGAGCCCGTGTACGAGACGCTGCCGGGCTGGTCCGAGCGCACCGTCGGCATCACCGAGTTCGACAGGCTGCCGGAGAACGCCAAGAAATACCTGGCGCGCATCGAGCAGCTGGCTGGCGTGCCGATCGACATCGTCTCGACGGGCCCGGATCGCGCCGAGACGATCGTGCTTCGGCACCCCTTCGACTAGTCGCCGCGGAAACACCTCGATGAATTCCTACGTGTCCCCCTGGATGGACGACGACCTGCACATGCTGCGCGAGGCGATCTCGCGCTACGTCGAGAGCGAAATGCTGCCGAAGGAGCCGAAGTGGCGCGCCCAGCACCACGTCGACCGGGAGGCGTGGCGCGCCGCTGGAGAGGCAGGGTTCCTGCTGCTGGACGTGCCGCAGGAATACGGCGGTGGTGGCGGGGACTTCCGCCACGAGGCGCTGTTGTACGAGGAACTGAACCGCCGCGGAATCTCCGGATTCGGCCAGGGCGTGCACAGCATCGCGGCGCACTACGTGCTCAACTATGGCAGCGAGGAGCAGAAGCAGCGCTGGCTGCCGCGCATGGCCCGCGGCGAACTGATCGGCGCCATCGCCATGACGGAGCCGGGTGCGGGTTCGGACCTGAAGGGAATTCGCACCAGGGCAGAACGCGACGGCGATCACTACGTCGTCAATGGCTCGAAGATCTTCATTACCAACGGCTCGATCGCGACGATCCTGATGCTGGTGGTGCGCACTGACGCTTCCGACAGGAGCCGCGGCCTGTCGATCCTGATGGTCGAGACCGAGAACCTCGCCGGTTATCGTGTCGGCCGCGTGCTCGACAAGATGGGGTTGACGGCGCAGGACACATCGGAGCTCTTCTTCGAGGACGTGCGTGTTGCGGCCGACTGCCTGCTCGGCGGCGAGGAAGGCAAGGGCATGCACCAGCTGATGGGAGACCTGCCCTACGAGCGGCTCACGATTGCCATCGGCGGTGTTGCGGCCATGGAGGGCGCGGTGGCGGAAACCGTGCGCTATGTAAACGAGCGCAAGGCCTTTGGGCAGTCGATCGCGTCGTTCCAGAACACGCGCTTCAAGCTCGCGGAGGTCGTGACCAGGACACGGGTCGCCCGCACCTTCGTCGACAGCTGCATTTCGCAGCTCGTGGAAGGCAGTCTCGACACTGAGACAGCCGCAATGGCCAAGTGGTGGATCACGGACACTCAGCAGGAAGTCATCGACGAGTGCGTGCAACTGCACGGCGGCTACGGCTACATGAACGAGTACCTGGTGTGCCGGATGTTCGCCGACTCGCGCGTGCAACGGATCTACGGCGGCACCAACGAGATCATGAAGGAACTGATCTCCAGGTCGATCTGACGCGACCAGATGCCGCGGCCGGCCGGTGGCCAGCGAGTGGCCCGGCGGGTCAAAAATCAAAAGGAAACAGACAGTTGCGCCGCACGGTGCTACAGTCGTCGCTGCGCCGAGAGTGGTGCCCAGGAGAGGACTCGAACCTCCACGGTGTTACCCGCTAGTACCTGAAACTAGTGCGTCTACCAATTCCGCCACCTGGGCTTCGGTTGCGGCTCGGCCCCGGGGCCAGCTGGAAGGTGGCGCAATTTACTGGCGACCCCGGGTACTGTCAACGAATAACGGCGGCGCAAGACCGCTTTTCCGGATACTGATGCAAAGAAAACGAAATCGACGTTCCAGCCAGCCGCCACAGGGCTCCGCCCGTCCGCGGCCGCCAGCCCGCAAGACGATGCCGCCAGAGGCCAGTGTCCTCGAGTGCCTGCGCCGTGCGGGCCGCCCATTGCGCCTCGAGGAAGTCGTCGAGGCGCTGGGCCCAGTGGCGGGTGCGGACGCCGAGGCGCAACTCATCGCGCTGGTGAAGCGCGGCGACGCCGTGCAGAACCGTCGCGGCCAGTACTGCCTGCGCGAGCAGATGCCGGGCCTGGTCGTCGGCACCATCCAGGCGCAGCGTAACGGCGACGGCTGGTTGCTGCCCGACGATGCCTCGGCGGCCATCTACCTGCCGTCGCAGCAGATGCGGGAGGTGTTCCACGGTGACCGCGCGGCCGCGCGCATCGAAGGCCCGCATTTCAAGGGAAAGCAGCAGGGCACGATCGTCGAGGTGCTGGAGCGGCGCACGCGCGAGGTCGTGGGCCGTCTGCACGTCGAGTCTGGCGTCGCCTACCTGACCCCCGACAACCCGCGCGTCACGCATCGAGTACTGGTGCCGCAGGCGCAACTCGGCGGGGCCGAATCGGGACAGATCGTCATCGTCGAGATCATGCAGCAGCCCGGACGCAATGCGCAGCCGGTCGGCCGCGTGACACGGCTGCTTGGCGTCCACGGCGCCCCGGGCATGGAGACCGAGATTGCGATCCACTCGCACGGCCTGCCCGACGCATTCCCGGAAGAGGTCCTGGCCGAGGCCCGAGCATACGGCGCGCGAATTCCGGAAGCGGCGATCGCCGGGCGCGAGGACCTGCGCGGAATCGAACTCGTCACCATCGACGGCGAGGATGCGCGCGACTACGACGACGCTGTGTTCTGCGAGCGGACGCGCGGCGGATGGCGGGTGATCGTGGCGATTGCCGACGTCGGCCACTATGTGAAGCCCGGCAGCGCGCTCGACGTGGAAGCGCGTGAGCGCGGCACGTCGGTGTACTTCCCGAACCGCGTGTTGCCGATGCTGCCGGAGGAGCTTTCCAACGGCCTTTGCTCGCTGGTTCCGGACCAGGACCGGCTGTGCCTGTGCTGCGAGCTGCGCGTGGGCGACGACGGACGCATCACGCGCTCGCGGTTCTTCGAGGGTGTGATGCGATCCGCCGCCCGGCTCACTTATCACGAGGTCGGCGAGTTCCTCGAGCGCCCGGCGGCGAAGCACGCGCCGAGGCTCGAGCAGATGCGCGAGCGCCTGCTCGCATTGCACGGCGTTTATCGAAGCTTCCTGCGCGAGCGCACCGGGCGTGGTGCGCTCGAACTCGACACGCCCGAACTCAAGCTCAAGTTCGACGCTGAAGGGCGCATCGCGGCGCTGGTCGAGCAGCCGCGCAACGACGCGCATCGGCTGATCGAGGAGTGCATGATCGCGGCAAACATCGCCGCTGCGCGCTATCTAGATCGCCACCGCGTGCCGACGCTGTATCGCGTCCACGGCCTGCCCGAGGTCGATCGCCTCGAGACGCTCCGGCAGTTCCTGCGCGAGTTCGGCCTGTGGCTGCCGCCCGCGGAGGAGATCACGCCGCAGCACCTGCGGGACCTGCTCACCAGGCTCGGCGACCAGCCGAACGCCCTGCTGATCTCGACGGCCGTCGTCCGCTCGATGCCCCAGGCCGTATACCAGCCGGGCAACATCGGTCACTTCGGGCTCGCGCTCGAACACTATGCGCACTTCACGTCGCCGATCCGGCGCTACCCGGACCTGGTCGTCCACCGAGGAATCCGCCAGGTGCTTCGCGGTGCCGATCCACAGGAACTGGTGGAGTGGCACGGTTCATTCCCGGTGCTCGGCCAGGACTGCTCGTTCCGCGAGCGGCGTGCCGACGAGGCGACGCGCGGCGCGGTCGCGTGGCTCAAGTGCTTCTACATGCAGGATCGGGTCGGCGAGGAGTTCGACGGCATCGTCTCCGGCGTGGTGGACTTCGGCCTGTTCGTCCAGCTCGAAGGACTGCAGGTCGACGGCCTGCTGCACGTCTCCGCGCTGGGGCAGGACTACTTCGCCCGCGACCGGTCGGGTTTCCGCATGGTGGGACGCAGCTCCGGGCGATCCTTCAAGCTGGGCGACCGGCTGCGGGTGAAGGTCACGAACGTGTCGCTGGACGAGCGGCGAGTCGATTTCGAGCTGGCGGGTGCGGAGAACGAACCGCGCCGCAGCCGACGTCCGCGACAGGCGGGCAGGCGCCGCCGGTGAGCAATGTCGCCTACGGCATGCACACTGTGCGGGTGCTGCTGACGCGCAGCCCTGCGCGCGTGCGCCGTGTGTTGATCGTCTCCGGGCGCGACGCCGCTCGCCACGCGGAAATCAGGGAACTCGCGCTGCGCGCGGGAGTGCAGCTGTCCGGTGCCGACGAGGCCACGCTCGATCGCATGGCTGCGGGCGGGCGCCACCAGGGCGTGGTCGCGGAAGTCGTGGCGCGTGCAACCGATCCAGAGACCCAGCTCGAGGAAGCGCTCGAGGCGGCGGGGGATGCGCCGCTGCTGCTGGTGCTCGACGGCGTCCAGGACCCGCACAACCTTGGCGCGTGCCTGCGGTCGGCCGACGCGGCCGGCGTTGCGGCCGTGATCGTGCCGCGTGACCGGGCGGCCGGCATGACACCGGTAGTGCGCAAGGTCGCGGCGGGCGCCGCGGAGACCGTGCCATTCATCGCCGTCGTCAATCTTGCGCGCACGCTTCGTGAGCTTAAGGATCGAGGCTTCTGGCTCGTCGGTACCGACGACGAGACCGGGAAGTCGCTCTACGACGCCGACCTCAAGGGCCCGACCGCGATCGTGATGGGCTCGGAGGGCGAGGGCATGCGGCGTCTTACGCGCGAGTGCTGCGACCTGCTGGTCTCGATCCCGATGGCCGGTGCGGTGGAAAGCCTGAATGTGTCGGTCGCCGCCGGCGTCGTGCTGTTCGAGGCCGTGCGCCAGCGTCGGCCACGTAGACCCTGACCCGACGCTCCCGGTCGCTCCGGCGCCCTGCCAGCCTTACCCGCTAGCCACCCGACCCACAGTTCCTATAAACTACGCGGCTCCCGATGGCCTCCGTGGTCGCCGGGCGATCGCAACTCCTTGCCGCACCGTGGCTTTTTGCTTCCGGGCGGCTTTAACCGAAGGGAGCACATAAAAGTGCGTCATTACGAAATCGTGTTCCTGGTCCACCCTGACCAGAGCGAGCAGGTCCCGGCCATGGTCGAGCGTTACCGCGGGATCATCACCGCGGGCGGCGGCGCGGTCCATCGTTTCGAGGACTGGGGCCGTCGGCAGCTCGCGTACCCGATCGCCAAGATCCACAAGGCCCACTACGTGCTGATGAACATCGAGTGCGACCAGAAGGTGCTCGAGGAACTCACCGGTGCGTTCCGCTTCAGCGACGCGGTGATCCGCAACCTCGTGGTGTCGATGCCCGCGGCCGTGACCGAGCCGTCGCCGATGGCGAAGGCCGCGGAAGAGGGCGGCAGGCCCGAGGAATCGACCCTGCCGGAAGCGTCCGACGACGACCGTCGCGACCGTCGTGACCGTGGCGATCGCGATAACCGCGACAGCCGCGACTCCGACTGATCATCGACACCGTACCAACGAATCAATATCGGGTGACCCATGGCACGTTTTTTCCGTCGCCGTAAGTTCTGCAAGTTCACGGCCGAAGGCGTCGAGCAGATCGACTACAAGGATCTCGCCACGCTGAAGGGCTACATAAGCGAAACCGGCAAGATTGTGCCGAGCCGCATCACGGGCACGCGCTCGAACTACCAGCGCCAGCTCTCTCTCGCGGTGAAGCGGGCGCGGTTCCTGGCGCTGCTGCCGTACACCGACCAGCACTGAGCAGGTCCTGGCGCCGCGCGGAAAAGCCGGCGGATGCCATCATGAAGCGATCGCTCGCCAGCTGGCTCGCCGACAACCCTGCCGGAGCGGTGTTCGCCACCGGCCTGCTGGGGCTGCTGCCGCTGTTCGGCCTGGGCTTCGCGTTCTTCCTGCCGGGCGCGGTACCGGCACTGCTGGTGCTGGTGCGCGGCCCGCGTCACGGGCTTGCGATTGCGATGGGAGGCGCCGGGCTGCTCACGTTCGCGATGTGGCTGGCCGGGCGACCGGTCCCGGTGGGCCTGATCTACTCGGCGTGGGTGCTAGGCCCCCCGCTCGCGCTTGCGGTGTTGCTGGCGCGCACCGGCTCATTGAGCCTGTGCCTGCAGATCGCGGTGCTGGCAGGAGTGGCGATGCTGGTATTGCTGCACCAGACGCTCGGAGACCCGGAGAAGTTCTGGGCGCCGTTCGTCCGGGACCTTGCGCAGGAGATGCAGCGCCGCGGCTTGCCGATGGACCTCGAGAAAGAAGGTCTGGTCGAGACGCTGGCGCGAACGCTTTGGGGTTGGGTGACTGCGCTCACGATGCTGCTGGCGATGTGCGCGCTGTTCCTGGCCCGTTGGTGGCAGTTTCAGCGCGAGCAGCCGGGCAGCTTCGGTGCCGAGTTCCAGCAGATTCGCCTGGGCATGGTGCTCGGGGTGACGGGCGCGGTGCTGATCGCGGCGTCGATCTGGTCGGACCTGCCGCTGGTAGACGACCTGGAGCGGATATTCCTCGGGGCCCTGATGCTGATCGGCCTCGCGGCGGCACACCGCTACAAGGCGTCAGGACGCCTGGGTGCCGGCTGGCTATGGGCGATCTATATGCTGCTGGTGCTTGCCGCGCCGGTGATGGTCGCGGCGCTCGCCGGCTGGGGATTCGTGGATAACTGGCTGCGCTCGAGAATGCGGGTGCAGAATGCGTAACAATCTGGCTAACGATTGATCGAGGGCTCAACGATGGAAGTCATCCTGCTGCAGAAAGTCGCCAACCTCGGAAAGATCGGCGACAAGGTCAAGGTAAAGCCCGGCTACGGCCGGAATTTCTTGCTCCCGCAGGGCAAGGCCGCGCTCGCAACCGCTGCCAACCTCAAGCGATTCGAGGAGCGTCGCTCCGAGCTCGAGAAGCTCGCGGCGGACGACCTGTCCAGCGCCACGCTGCGCGCGGGCCAGCTCGAGGGCTTCCGCCTCAAGCTGTGCGCCAAGGCCGGCGGCGAGGGCAAGATTTTCGGTTCGATCGGCACGTCGGACATTGCCGAGGCCCTGTCGGCCGCTGGCATTCGCGTCGAGCGCTCCGAGGTTCGCCTGCATTCCGGCGCGATCCGCGTGATCGGCGAGCATCAGGTCAAGCTGCACCTGCACAGCGACGTGGTCATCGACCTGCCGGTGGACGTGGTCGGCGAGGAATAGTCCGCGCGCCGGCGGTCCGCCACGATGGATCAGGATGCGGGTGAAGAGCGAGGCCGTTGGCGACAGCGGCCCGTCTCTGATGCCGACGCGCTGAGGGTCCCACCTCACTCGGTCGAAGCCGAGCAGGCCGTCCTGGGCGGCCTGCTGCTCGACAACAGCACCTGGGACTCCATCGCCGACAGGTTGACGGCCGAGGATTTCTACCGGCGCGACCACCAGCAGATCTTCTCTGCCGTCGCGGAGCTCTCCGCGCGCAGCGAGCCCGCGGACGCCGTTACGCTGGCCGAGTACCTCGCCTCGAAGGGCCAGGCCGAGGAAACCGGCGGGCTCGCCTATCTCGCCGGGCTTGCACGTGACACCCCGACCGCCGCAAACATCCGTGCCTATGCGGACATCGTCCGCGAGCGGGCGTTGCTGCGGCACCTGATTCGCGTCAGCGGCGAAATCGCCGCCAGTGCCTACGAGAGCGAAGGCCGCCCCGCCAAGGACCTGGTGGACGACGCCGAGCGTCGCGTGTTCCAGATTGCCGAGGCTGGCCGCCGCACCGGTTCGGGTTTCGTGCCGCTGCGCGACGTGCTCGGCGACACCATCGATCGCCTCGACATGCTGCACCAGAACCAGGGGCAGCTTACCGGGGTTGCCACCGGCTACACCGACCTCGATCGCATGACCGCTGGCCTGCAGCCGGGCGACCTCGTGATCATCGCGGGCCGTCCCTCGATGGGGAAGACAACCATCGCGCTGAACATCGCGGAGAACGCGGCGATTTCCGGCAACGTGCCGGTCGCCATTTTCTCGATGGAAATGTCGCGCGAACAGCTCTCGATGCGCATGATTTCCTCGCTCGGTCGCGTCGACCAGAGCCATCTGCGCACTGGCATGTTCGGTGACGAGGACTGGGCGCGCATCAACGGCGCGATCGCCCAGATGAAGATCGCGCCGATGTACATCGACGACAGCGGCGCGTTGACGCCCACCGAAGTGCGCGCGCGGGCGCGGCGTCTTGCGCGCGAGCGCGGCCTCGGGCTCATCGTCATCGACTACCTGCAGTTGATGCAGGTACCCGGCACCAAGGAGAACCGCGCCACCGAGATTTCCGAGATCTCGCGCTCGCTGAAGGCGCTGGCGAAGGAACTCAAGGTGCCGGTGATCGCGCTGTCGCAGTTGAACCGCAGCGTCGAGCAGCGCACCGACAAGAAGCCGGTGATGTCGGACCTGCGCGAGAGCGGCGCGATCGAGCAGGACGCCGACGTGATCATGATGATCTATCGCGAGGAGGTCTACGAGCCCGACACCGCGCGCAAGGGCATTGCCGACATCATCATCGCGAAGCAGCGCAACGGCCCGACCGGGGAGGTGCACCTGACG
>JALHTE010000168.1 GCA_022865595.1 Steroidobacteraceae bacterium
ACTTGAGGATCTTCGACACCACGCCCGCGCCCACCGTGCGTCCGCCCTCGCGGATCGCAAAGCGCAGGCCCTCTTCCATCGCGATCGGGCTGATCAGCTCGATCGTCATCTTGATGTTGTCGCCGGGCATCACCATCTCGACGCCCTCCGGCAACTCCACCGCACCCGTCACGTCCGTGGTGCGGAAGTAAAACTGCGGCCGATAGCCCTTGAAGAACGGCGTGTGACGGCCGCCCTCGTCCTTGGTCAGCACGTACACCTCGCCCTCGAACTTGGTGTGCGGCGTGATCGAACCCGGCTTCGCCAGCACCTGGCCGCGCTCGACGTCCTCGCGCTTCGTGCCGCGCAGCAGCACGCCCACGTTGTCGCCCGCCTCACCGCGGTCGAGCAGCTTGCGGAACATCTCCACGCCCGTGCAGATCGTCTTCACCGTCGGCTTGAGCCCGATGATCTCCACCTCGTCGTTCACCTTGACGATGCCGCGCTCGATGCGCCCGGTCACCACCGTGCCACGACCCGAGATCGAGAACACGTCTTCCACCGGCATCAGGAACGCGCCGTCAATCGCGCGCTCCGGAATCGGGATGTAACGGTCCATCTCCTCGACCAGCTTCACCACCGACGGAATCCCGAGCGGACCCGCGTCGCCCTCGAGCGCCTTCAGCGCGCTGCCCGTCACGATCGGCGTGTCGTCGCCCGGGAAGTCGTACTTCGACAGCAGCTCGCGAACCTCCAGCTCCACCAGCTCGAGCAGCTCCGCGTCGTCAACCATGTCGGCCTTGTTCAGGTACACCACGATGTACGGAACGCCCACCTGGCGCGCCAGCAGGATGTGCTCGCGCGTCTGCGGCATCGGGCCATCGGCCGCCGACACCACCAGGATCGCGCCGTCCATCTGCGCCGCGCCCGTGATCATGTTCTTCACGTAGTCCGCGTGCCCCGGGCAGTCAACGTGCGCGTAGTGCCGGTTCGCCGACTGGTACTCCACGTGCGCCGTCGAAATCGTGATGCCGCGAGCCTTCTCTTCCGGCGCCTTGTCAATCTGGTCGTAGGCCGTGAAGGAGCCGCCGTGCGTCTCCGCCATCACCTTCGTCAGCGCCGCCGTCAGCGTCGTCTTGCCATGGTCAACGTGACCAATCGTGCCCACGTTCACGTGCGGCTTCGTACGTGCAAATTTTTCCTTAGCCACGACCCTTACCTCTGAAACATTGACTACTGACAAAAAAACCTGGAGCCCACGACCGGAATCGAACCGGTGACCTCGTCCTTACCAAGGACGTGCTCTACCGACTGAGCTACGTGGGCCTCGACACCTTTCCGACGCCACTCCCACCACCCGGGAATGGAGCGGGTGGTGGGAATCGAACCCACGCCATCAGCTTGGAAGGCTGAGGTTCTACCATTGAACTACACCCGCCTCGCCTGCCGGTTCCGTCTTCTCGACCCACGTTCCCAGCCCGATAGGGCTGGTGGAGGGGGTAGGATTCGAACCTACGAAGGCATGAGCCGGCAGATTTACAGTCTGCTCCCGTTGGCCGCTTGGGTACCCCTCCCGGACAGAGAGCCGCGTATTTTGGGTGGGAGAGCACCCGGTGTCAATGTCGGGATGGCCCGCGACCGGTGGGCGGGCCCTCCTGCCGCGGAGCCGCCGGTGTACATAATGCACTGGATTCCCGCGCTTTTTCCGACACTATTCCCTCGCGGCTCCGTCCGTGCATAATTGCGCCGAGCCCGCCGATTTTGGACAAGTAAGAAGAAGGTTCGGCCAGTGGAAAGACGACTCACGACCAGGCATCGGGCCCGCACCACGGTCTACGTCCTGTTGCCCAACAGCAAGCGCCGCCTGTGCCGCGCCAGCAACCTGAGCGCCAGCGGCGTGTTCGTGGAGACCTGCGACATGGGCCTGCGCAAGGGCCAGACCGTCGACCTTGCCTTTGCCATCACCCTCGGCGTGGTGACCAAGATCCACCGGCGCACCGCGGTGGTCGCGCACATTTCGCGCGGCGGCACCGGCCTGATGATGGAAGGCCACGGCGGCTGATAACGCCCGCCGGGCGCCCGCCCACCCGCCCGCTCTGCTGTAAACCGTTGATCCATAGGGGATAGCCCCGATACGGCGCTACCCGCTGCGCGGTATGTTGCAGTGCGGAGGCCGCAATGGAACGGCGTGCTCCAGAATTCGGGGTGGCGGAAGCCATCGATCGTGTCCTCGAGGCCGAGTCCGAGGCAGCCGGAGTTATTGCGGCCGCCGAAAGGGACGCAGAGTCCGTGCTGGAAGCGGCACGCAAGCGCCGCCGGCTGATCCTCGAGACCGCCCGGCGCCGCGCTTCACGTCTCCATGCCCGCGCCCAGCAGCAGCTCCGCCAGGGCATCGAGCAACTCGACCGTGCCGAACCCGCGCTGGAGACCGACCCGGCGAAGCTGCGTGCCATTTCGAGCGCAGCTGTCGCCAGGCTCGCGACCCGCCTGACTTCCGACGACGATGGGCCGCATTGACACCCGTTACGCGTACTCACAGGCGCGCCTGCAGGCGCGCTACGGCGCACGCCCGTCGAGCGCCGACTGGTCGCTGGTAGCGGCCACCGCCGACCTCGGCGCACTGCTGCAGGTCCTGCGTGGCTCGTCGCTCGGGCGGTGGACCGCCAGGCTCGGCGATCGCCCCCACGTGCACGAGATCGAGCAACGGCTGCGCGAGCAGTGGCTGCACGACGTCGACGAAGTTGCCAGGTGGCAGCCCGATCCATGGCGCGACGGTGTGCGCTGGCTGCGCTGGATCGTCTACCTGCCCGCGCTGCAGAAAATCGCTCGCGGGGGCCGGCCGCCGATCTGGATGCGCGTGGACCCGGTCCTTGCACCCATCGTGGCGCGCGAACCGCGCGATCGAAGCAGCGCGCTGCAGGGGACCGCGCTTGCGCCGCTCGCGGTGGGATTCGACGAGCCAGCGGACACGGCGGGGGCGTGGACCCGGCGCTGGAGGCAGCTGTGGCCGTCACGGCAGGCCGCGCGGCGGCCGCTCGAACTGCTGCTGGGCGAGGCGACACGCACCCGGACGCGGCTTGCGGAGCTTCCGGCCACGACCCGCGCAAACGAAACGCTCAAGCTGCTCGAACGACGCATGGAACTCGCGTTCCGGCGCAACCCGCTGTCGCCGGCTGCCGCAGCGGCCTACCTCGGGTTGCTTGCGCTGGACATGAGCCGGATCCGGGGAGCTCTCGCGACTCGCGCGCTGCAGGACGACGGGGCCGCGCCATGATCCTGCGACCCGCAACCGCCAGCTGGTTCGAACTGCTCACTTCGCGCGAGGAACTGGGCGCATCCCTCGACTGCCTCGCGGCAACCGGGCTGGTGCAGCTGCAGTCCCACAGTCGTTCGGAGTCGAGGCTCGCGTTGCCGGACCTGCGGGTCACGCTGGTCGAGTTCGAGACGCTTGCGCGTCGTTATGCGCACTTCTGGCCGGCCGCGGAAGCAAGGGCGCTGGAACCCGATCACGACCTGCTCGAAGAGCCGCGCGCGGCACTGGCGAGGCTACGCACCTGGGCGGCGGACGCGGACCCGCTGATTGCCGAGCTCGAGAGTGTTGCGCAATTGCGAGAGGACACGGCGCTGCTCACGACGCTGTGCCAGCTGGCAGACGCCGCCGTGCCCCGCCTCGACCGCATGGCGAACGCAGGCCCCGTGTTCGCCGGCCGGGTATACGTCATGCCCGAAAGCGGGCTGCAGTTGTCACTGCCGCCCGCGGTGCTGCTGCATCGATTGCCTCAGCCAGAGCGTGAATTCCTGGTGGCTGTGGGCGCTCTGGAGGACGTCGAGGCGCTGGATCGGTCACTCGCCGCCCGCAAGGCGCGGATCGTAAACCTGCCCGCCGACATTCCGGCAGACGCCGCGGACGTCCCGGCCTACCTCGCCACGCGCAGCGAATCGCTGGCCCGGCGCGAGGCGTCGGCGCGGGCCGCACTTGATGCGCTGTCGCAGCAACACGAGGTTCCGCGCGCGCTCGGCGAACTGGCGATGGCTTCGTGGCTGGTCGCCCACGTGCCCGAACTTCCGGTCACCGAGCACTTCGCGTGGATTACCGGATGGTGCGCGGACGACAGCGATGCGCGGCTGAAGGCTGCGCTCGACGCGCGTGGGCTGCACTACCTGCTGCGGTTCACGTCCGCGCCGGAGGGCTGCGAGCCGCCTTCCGTGCTGCGCAACCCCAGGTGGGCGCAGCCGTTCGAGGTCTTCGCCCGCCTGATGGGGGTTCCGGCCACGCGCGACGCCGACCCGAGCGCGATCGTGGCGATCATCGCCCCGCTGATGTTCGGGTTCATGTTCGGTGACGTGGTGCAGGGCCTCGCGGTCGCGATCGCGGGATTCGTGCTCCGCAAGCGGATGCCGGCGCTGCGCCTGCTGATGGCCGGCGGCGTCGTCGCGATCGTGTTCGGCTTCGCGTTCGGCAGCGTGATGGGGCGCGAGGACCTGATCCCGGCCCTCTGGACCAGGCCGCTGGAACAGCCCCTGCTGGTGCTAGGCACGGCGCTCGTCTTCGGGGCGGTGGTGCTCACCGCGGGGCTGCTGCTGAATGCCGCGCAGTTCTTCTGGCGCGACCAGGGCTGGAAGTGGCTCGCTGGCGACGCAGGCATCCTGGTCGCCTTCCTCGGACTGGTGGGCACGGCGATGGACGCACGCGCGCTCTGGGCGCTGCCCGTCGGTCTCGCCTGGGCCATGCTCGGCCCGGGACTGCTCGCCGGCAGCGATCGGCTCGGTGCCATCGGCCACGCCGCCGGCGAGGTTACCGAGCGCATGCTGCAACTCGGCGTCAACACGGTTTCGTTCGTGCGCGTCGGCGCGTTTGCGCTTGCGCACGCGGGACTGTGCACCGCCATCGTCGGCATCGCCGAGGCCGCGGGCCCAGGCTACTGGCCAGTGCTGCTGATCGGCAATGCAGTAATCGTCGTCCTCGAGGGCCTTGTCGTCAGCATCCAGACGACGCGCCTGATCCTGTTCGAATTCTTCATCCGGTTCCTGACCGCGGGCGGCCGTCCGTTTGAGCCATTGCCGCGGCCGTCCGCCCTTTCCCAACCGATATCGCGGAGCAAGCCATGAAACTCCCCAGACGCTGGATGACCGCACTGGTCATCCTCACAGCCGTAACCGCCGCGGTCACCACGACCGCCCTGCTGCTTGCCGCGCCGGCGCTCGCGGCCGAGGGTCCGGCGGTCGCGATGGACCCGGGCATATTGCGCTGGGGCTTTGCGTCGGCGGCCGTGTCGGCCGGACTCGCAGCACTGGGCGCGGGCTACGCTGTCGCACAGGTCGGAACGGCCGCGCTGGGCGCACTGGCCGAGAAGCCTGAACTGTTCGGCCGCGTGCTGGTGCTGGTCGGCCTTGCCGAAGGAATAGCGATCTACGGCCTGATCGTTTCGATCCTGATCCTGAACCGGCTCGGCTGACCATGGCCCGCGTCTGGTACATCGGCGACGAAGCGACGGCAGCGGGCTATCGGCTGGCTGGAGCGGAGAGGCGAATTCCCGCGGAGGGCGAGACGGCGGAAGTCTTCCGCAGGGCGGTGGCGGACGGTGCCGAACTGATCCTGCTGTCGGCGGAACGCGCCAGTGAAATCGATGCCGCGGAGCTCGAGGCAGCGCTGGTCGCCGTACGGCCGCTCACGGCGATCGTCCCGGACGCATTTGGTCGCGGCAACCCTCCGGACGTGGCACGCGAAGTCCGGCTCGCACTTGGAATCGAGCCATGAGCACACCGCAGAGCATTGTCGAAGCCCAGACCGACGCATTGCTGCGTCGGGTGTCACGCGAGCAGGAGACGCGCTCACGCCATGCGCGCGAGTCCGCCGAGGAGCAGGCCCGGGTCATCCTGGAGCGCGCCTGGGCCGAGGCGCGGGCGCGGCTGCGCCAGGCCGTGCTGGAGGAGCGCCGTTCGGTCGAGCAGACACTCGCTGACCGCCGCGCCGCGCTCGAAACCGCTGAAAGGCAGCGCTCGCAGTCCGCGCTGCGTGCCGTCCTCGACGAGGCCTGGCAGTCGCTGCCCACCGCGCTTGCCGAGGAGTGGTCGCGATCCGACTCGCGGCAGCGATGGTGCCGCGCCGCCTGCTCGTCGGCCGTATTGGTGCTGGAACCGGCGCTCGGCTGGCGTCTTGAGATCGACGCGGACGCCGACGCGGGCATGGACGAAGTCGCGCTTGCGGCGCTGTCCTCATGGCCCGGCGAGCCGCCTGTCGTGGAGCGCATCGCGGGCCTCGGGCCGGGCATCCGCATCCGCTGCGGACGTGCCTGCGTGGACGCGACCGTGCCCGGCCTGCTCGCTTCGCGCGAGCGGGTGGAATCCGAACTACTCGCGGAAATGGAGCGCCTCGGCGCAAAGGCCCAGGAGACACCCGCATGAGCCGCGCACGCATTTCGTGGATCGGCGGCCCGGTGCTGCGCGCACGAATGGAGGGTCCGTTCAGCATCTACGAGGCGCTGGCGGTTGGGCCGCGACGGCTGCTGGGCGAGGTGATCCAGCTGCGCGGCGACGAACTGGTGGCACAGGTCTACGAAGACACGACAGGCCTCGCGCCGGGCACGACGATCGAAGGCAGCGGACAGCCGCTGTCGGTCCCGCTGGGACCGGGACTGCTCGGCGGGATCTTTGGCGGCCTGCTGCGATCGTTGACCGGCACCGAGGACTTCCACCTGCAACCTGGCGCGGCCGACACGACTGCCGGACGCTACTCGTTCACGCCTTCGCTGGAGGCGGGCGCGGATCTCGCGCCCGGCACCACGCTTGGCGTCGTCGCGACGGCACGCCCGCAGCTGGTACTCGTCCCACCCGGCCTTCGTGGCCGCCTGCAATGGATCGCCGAAGCGGGCGAATACCCCGAGGATGAACCCATCGCGACCTGCGAGCTGCCGGATGGCGAGCGGCGCGAGATCGCGATGCGTCAGTTCTGGCCGGTGCGAACCGCGCGACCGGTCACGGCGAGGCTGCCGGCCAATGCGCCGATGATCACCGGCCAGCGCGTCCTCGACACGCTGTTCCCGGTGGCGCGCGGCGGCCGCGCCACGCTGCCGGGCGGATTCGGCACCGGCAAGACCGTGTTGCAGGAGGCACTGGCCAAGTGGTGTGATGCGGACGTGATCGTATACGTCGGCTGCGGCGAGCGCGGCAACGAGATGGCCGAGGTGCTCGACGAGTTCCCCAAGCTCGACGACCCGCGCACAGGCCGGCCGCTCGCCGAGCGCACGGTGATCATCGCCAACACCTCGAACATGCCCGTCGCGGCTCGCGAGGCGAGCATCTATTCGGCGATCACGGTGGCCGAATATTTCCGCGACCAGGGACTGAACGTCGCGTTGATGGCCGATTCCACCAGCCGCTGGGCGGAGGCGCTGCGCGAGGTTTCCGGCCGCCTCGGTGAACTGCCGGGCGAAGCAGGCTACCCGGCCTACCTGAGCTCACGACTCGCGGAATTCTATGAGCGCGCCGCGCGCGTCACTACGCTTGCGGGCAGCGAAGGCTCGGTGACGATCATCGGTGCCGTGAGCCCGCCCGCCGGCGACTTCTCCGAGCCTGTCACGCTGCACACCAAGCGCTACGTGCGCTGCTTCTGGGCGCTGGACCGGCAACGCGCACAGGCACGCTTTTACCCTGCGATCCATCCGCTGCTTTCCTACAGCGCCGACGCAGCCGCGCTCGCCGACTGGTGGAAGTCGAACGGCAACCCCGACTGGCTGGCACAGCGGCAACGGGTGCTCGCCCTGCTCGAACAGCAGGCGCACCTCGAACGCATGGCGCGGATCGTCGGGCGCGACGCGTTGCCCGCACAGCAGCAACTGACACTCGTCTGCGCCGACCTCGTGAACGAGGGCTTCCTGCGCCAGTCGTCGTTCTCGGAGACCGACCGCTACTGCTCGCCCGCGCGCCAGGTCGCGATGCTGACCATGCTGCTGCACTTCGCGGATCGCGCCGAGGCCGCGGTGCAGGCCGGTATCCCGCCGTCGCGCATCGCGGAGTTGAAGATCGTCCGGCAACTGCAGAGGCTCGGCGAGGAATACGGCGAGGATGCCTTCAAGCGCCTCGCCCACCTGCACCGGGAACTCGACTACGAATTCGACACGCTGCAATCGGTGCCTGCCCATGCTGGCTGACCTGCTGCTCGAGGACTCCGTTACCCGGATCGAGGGGCCGCTGCTGTTCGCGCGGCGTGAGGCGCGCGTGGGACTGAACGCGGCCGTCGAGGTCCAGGGCGACGACGGCGTCGTTCGTCTCGGCCGCGTCGCGTCGCTGGACGAATCCTCGATGATCATCGAGGTGCTGCAGTCGACCACCGGCCTCGGCCTCGGCGCAACACGGCTGCGCCTGCGCCCCGAGCCATTGCTGCTCGGCGTCGGCCCGAACATGCTCGGCCGCGTGTTCGACAGCCTCGGGCGTCCCATCGACGGCGGCCCGCCCGTTCCCGCGCGAGCACGCATGCGCATCGAAGGGCTCGCGATCAATCCTTCCTGGCGGGCGCTGCCCCGGGATTTCATCGAGACAGGCGTCTCGGCCATCGACCTGATGAACAGCCTGGTGCGCGGGCAGAAACTGCCGCTGTTCTCGGCCGGCGGACTGCCGCATGATCGCCTGGCCACCGAGATCGCGCAGCGCGCGCGACTGCGCGGGGACGGCCATGGCGAATTCGCGATCGTCTTCGTCGGGATGGGCGTGTCGCACGACACGGCGGAACAGTTCCGCCGCGCGATGGAATCGAGCGGGGCACTGGGCCA
>JALHTE010000169.1 GCA_022865595.1 Steroidobacteraceae bacterium
CCGCTCTGGCATCAAGTTCGTGAGCGACGCGGCTCCGCATGCTGCGCGGCCGGCGCGGCCCGCGAGGCCGGCGCAATCGCGAAATGCCGGCGGGTACAGTCAGCGCTCGCAGGGCCGCCGTAGCAGCGGAAGGAGATGAATTTGCGGGCCCCGAGTTGCCAGTCAGTCTCCGGTCACGCCCGCGGTCCAGGCGAATCGTCGTCGCGGCCTGCGTGCGTACGCCGCGACAGGCTCTCTTCCCGGGCCTGCGCGGCATACATGCCGACAAAAACCGCAACGACGACCGCAACGTAGAACTGCCCGAAGACAGCCTGGATTGCGGCCAGCATTCGCGTGAACTCCGACGTCGGCAACACGTCGCCATAGCCGACCGTCGACATGGTTATGACGCTGAAATACAGGATCTCGCCGCCCCGCTGCTGAGGGTTCATCTGCTGCAGCTGCTCCGTCAGCTGCAGCGCATCCGGATTCCAGACGAGCGCGATGCCGTACAGCTGGCCGAAGATCATCGCAATGAGCAGGTAGGCCACTACGGTTGCGAAGATGCCATCCGGCGTAGGCCGCTCGGCGCGGAACACGAAGGTGAGAATCCCGACCACGCATGCGGAGAGGATCGGCAGGTGCATCATCCCCTGCACGGTGTTGTCTATGCGGATCCACGCCGGTGGCATCGGAAGGAGGGCGGCGACGGAAGCCCCGACCGCCAGCAGAAGGAACCCGATAAGCAACCGGTGAATGTGCCTCCACTGGGGCGTGGCCCAGATCGTCACCATCAAGAGGTCGACCAGCAGGGCCTGAAGTATCAGGTGCGCGAACCACGGGTTCGTGAGCCGCGGGTAGACGAGCATCCAGAACATCATAGCCAGCGTGAGCTGGAAAAAACGCCACTGCTTGAACGGGCGTTTCGCTGCAATTGCCTGGGCGGTCAACTTCAACCTGCGCTCCTACGGCCGCGAGTGGTGCATCGATGCGCAAGCTGCCGTCGGACGTTGCGGATGGAGGTCGAAGGGTGAAAACGAGCGCGTCACTTTCGTCATGGGGGCTGCTCTTTTGACATATTCAGAGATACGCGCGCCGATCGCAGCATATTAAGGAAACTTCGTGCCGGTCAACGATTCGACAGCGTGCATACTGAGGTCTCCACGGCCGCAATATCCCGGGAGGGGCCCATATGACCGTCTCCAGCATCTTCTATTTCCTGCGCCGCGGACTGGTCGTCACGGCGCTGGCCGCTCTAGTTGCCTGCGGTGGCGGCGGCGGCGGTTCGTCCGACAACTCGGGCGCCAAGGCCGCTTCACCGACGACCGGCCAGGTCGCGATCCTTTTCACTGACGCCCCCTCGGACCAGTTCTGCCAGATCCTGGCCACTGTCGAGCGTGTCGACCTGCTCGGAAGCTCCGGTTCACCGACCAACGTGTTCATGGGCCCCGAGACCATCGATATTCTCTCGCTGCGAAACTACACGGATCTCTTTGCCATTGACGCGTTCGTGCCGATCGGCACCTATGAGAAGGTGCGCCTGACACTTTCCGACCTCGCGCTGGTCGAGTGCGACGCCCAGGGGAATCCCGAGCCAGCTGCCGGCTGGGAGCATCCGCGTCTGCCTGGCAACGGCAAGCTGGACCTGAACCCTCGTGGTAGCTTCGAGGTGATCGGCGGCGAGACCCTGGTCATCGAACTCGACATGGACATGGAGAAGTCGCTGCACGTGCACCAGACGGGCAACGGCAAATGGCAGTTCCGCCCGGTCATCTTCGTGACGATCAGTCCGGATGGTTCCAAGCTGGTCCGCGTGTTCGGCCAGGCGCGCATCGTCGGCAGTATGGACTTCGAGCTGTGCCCGATCGAACCCGCCTCATCGGTGGACAACGGCAGCTCGACTCCGGGCACCGAGTGCCTGGGCGTCTTCACGGACGCTGCAACCGGGATATTCGACGAGAGTGGCACGCGCGTGGGCATGGATGCCGTAGCGAGCGGCGACCTGCTGACCGCCATTGGCTTCCTCAGCCTGTACGACAATGCGGATGGCGATACGCGCATGGACAACCTGCGTCTTGACGCAGCCGTGATTGAACTCGGCGACCTGGGAACGTTCGCGCGAATCACGGGCGAGGTCGTCTCGGCGCCAGGCAACAACGACCTGTTCGTTTTCGACCCGACGCCGCTGGATGATGCAACGAATGCGATCGACGTGCTGCTGCAGTCCGGTACGCGCATCTTCGCGCTGGGCAGCAATGCGGAGCTGACCTCCGCTGCACTGCAGCCGGGCACGACGGGCCAGGTGGACGGCGTTTTCACGACACCGCCGGCAGGGGAGCCGCTCAAGTCGTCGCTGATCGTGCTCGACCAGGACACGACCCCCGCGGTCGCGCTTCTCGACGCGGTGATACAGGCCCCGATCCCAACGGACGATGATGCGGTTGCGGAGACGCGCCGGTTCCTCGTGGATACCGACACCTTGAATGACAAGTGCGTCAAGGTCGACGCGGGGACCCGCTACCTGCTGATCACAGAGACAGCCAGCACCAGCGAGACGACGGAAATCACTTTCGCCGACCTGGCCGCAGGTGACCTGGTGGACGTGTTCGGTGCCGACGATGCGGTCGATAGCGAATGCGTCCTGGCCGACACCGTGCAGAAGTACGTGACGGCACCATGATCGACAGGCGCATCGGTTGAGCAGAGAAGGGCCCGCAAGGGCCCTTCTTCTTTGTCGCGCAGCACCTGGCGCGGTGCCGAAGGTGCCCGATCGCTGGCTATGAAACTGCAGCAGATGGAGGCGCCTGCAGGTCCAGCGTCATCTGGACCAGCGACGAATCGTCCTCATCCGTCCTGATTCCGAAACCCTTCGCGCGGGCCAGGTCGAGCATCCGGGAGTTCTCGCGCAAGGTCACTCCGGTCATCACCTTCAGCCGCCGGCCGCGAGCGATGTCGATCAGCATGCCGAATAGCCGACGCGCCAGTCCCTTGCCCTGCCAGTCGTCGCCGACCACGATCGCGAACTCGCAGGTCTCCACGTCCGCAAGCGTGATATAGCGAGCGACGCCGATCTGCTTCTCGCCGGCTGGTGTTTCAATCACTGCAATCAGCGCCATCTCGCGGTCGTAGTCGATCTGCGTGAATCGCGAGAGCTGCGCCGGCGAGAGGTCGTGGACGGTGAACATGAAG
>JALHTE010000020.1 GCA_022865595.1 Steroidobacteraceae bacterium
GACGCCCTTGAACCGGTATTTCTGGAAATTCTCAGTGATCCCGTTCGGGACGCGCTCGATGAAGTCATTGGCGTCGATCCGGAACAACGTCGCCTCGACGGACAGCCCGGCCGGGTTGAAATCGTGCCGCAACGCGAGATCGTAGCTGTAGGTCGTCTCGGCAGAGAGATCCGGATTGCCGCGGTCCACTGCGTAGAGGTCGCGAAGTGTCGGGTAGCGCTGCTTGCGGGAAGCATTGCCGCGAAGGGTCGTCGCCTCGCCGAACTTGTAGTCGGCGCCAAGCAGGTACGAGATCCCGCTGTCGTCCTGCCCGGAGTCCCGCGACTGCTCGCTGTAACCGAGGCCCGCGACCAACCCCAGCGCTGGTGTTGCCCGGTACTCGCCTTCCACGTCCAGCGAGTAGAGATTGACGGACTCATCCTGGTCGACCGGCGTGACAACCGTGGTCGTACCACCGCCGCCACCACCACCGCCGCCGCCGCCACCACCGCCACCGCCACCGCCACCGCTGGTGGTCGTGACCGAGAATCCGCTGGAATTCCAGCTCTCGTGCCGGCCGCTCAACGATGCAGACAGCAGAAAGTCGCCGGCGAACCGCCTGGAGGCCAGCACGCTGGCGCCAAGCACCTCGGTCGTGGCGTTCTCGCGGAACGAGCCGCTCGCGACCTGGCTGTCGTAGCCAGCGTCGTCGTAGCCGTTCGTGTCCTCGGCGTCGCGATTGAAATACACTGTCGGCTTGACGGAGCCGGACTCGCCCGCGCCGAATTCCGCCGCAGCCTGCGCGGAGAACGAATCGAGTTCGACGCGCTCGTACCTCGCTCGATTGGCATATATCGAATCACTGTTGTCTATCACGGTCGGCGGCTTGCCGTACTCGGCATTGCGGTACGACAGGCTCAAGCCGATGTCCGGGCCACCTTCGCTGAACATCATGTTGGCCTGCACCGCGTACTGCCTGCGATCGCTGTTTACGCGTTTGTCTCCCGGCTGCAGGTCATTGCTCGGAAAATCGCCGGACAGTTCGAAGTAGTCACGATCGAAGGACGAGCCCCACAGCGACAGCCCCGCCCCGCCCACCTGCCCGCTGACCGAGCCGCGAACCTCGTAGGCCTTGGACCATTCGTACTCGCCGGCCACGTTCGCGCGTACCGCATCACCCGCCGACTTGGTGATGATCTCGATCACGCCGGCGTTGCCGCCCGGGCCATAAAGCACCGAACTACCCCCGCGCGTCACCTTGATTTCCGCAATGTTCTCCGCCGGGATCAGCGCAGGGTCGAACTGCCCGTCGAAGCCGGAGTTCAGCGGCACGCCGTCCTGCAGCAGGATGATGTTCCGGGTGCGCAGGCCGCGAACGTCGATCCTTGGTACACCGTCGGCACCGTAGCGCACGTACATGCCCGGCAGCAGCGCAATGGCCTGGTCGAGCGTTCGCACGCCGCGCCGGGCGATGTCCTCGGCGGTCACCGTGTCGACGGTTGCCACCTCATCGGCGATCCGGGGACGCTCACCGACGACCGTGATGGTCTCGCCGAGCCAGTAGGCGCCGCTTGCCCCGGGCGCGGGAGCATCCTCCGTTGCGAGCACTGTCTTCGAGGCGGTACCGTCCACGGCGGGAGCACCCTGACCGGGTGGATTCCCCGCAGCAGGCGACTCCTGCACCGGCCTTTCTTCCATGGTCGTAGCTTCCTGCGCGGACACATAGTCCGCACTGGCCATGCTGGCGAGCGCCAGTAGCGCCGTCCAGCGCCACGACTGCGTGCTTCTGTCAGTAATGGTCATTTGAATACCGTACGCATCAGTTTTTATTGAAAATAAAGCGTACCAAAAATTTCCTGCAGGTAAATAGTACTTTTGCTGGAAGCCGCCAAGTCATGACGGCAACGGCTAGCCGACCAGCACATCCTCCCGCAGGCGAGCCGTCGCCTGGGAGAGCAGGTAACGGGCCGCGGCATCGCCGTCATGCGCGCGGAGAATCTGGCCCAGCAGCGCTATGGCCTCCGAGTACAGCCGGGCATCGTAGTGCTGTTGCGCCAGCTCGAATGCGGCGCGCGTATCGAGCTTGTGGGCGACCAGGTCCGGCGCATCGAACTCGAAGGCTTCGTGCAGCACGACGGCCTCGTTGCGGCCCTTGACGACAACCCGGCCCAGCGCACGACGCCTGGGCAGCGCGCGCTCCGCATCGGACAAGTTCGCCAGGAAGGCCTCGCTCACGATCACGGCGCTGCCGAAGGTCTTCGTCATGCCTTCGATGCGCGAGGCCACGTTGACTGCATCGGCAAAGATGTCGCCCTGGCGCCGCTGCAGTTCGCCGACGATGCCGAGTCGCAGGCGCCCGAGGTGCATGCCGATGCCGACGCGTATCGGCGACTGCTCATTGCGTTCTCGCTCCAGGTTGAACTGCGCGAGGCTCGCCATCGTGTCGCGCGCGGCACGGAGCGCATCGTCGGCACCGCCCGGGAACACCGCCATCACGCTGTCGCCGGTGTATCGATCGATGAAGCCGCCGTTCCTGCGGATCGGCGGTCCTGCAATGGCAAGGTAGCTGTTGATGAACGTGAAGTTCTCATCCGGGGTCATGTTCTCCGACAGGGTCGTGAAGTCGCGAATGTCGGATACGAGCACCGCCGCTTCCATCTCCACGTTGTCACCGAGCTGTACGTCGATGATGCTGTCGCGCTTCAGGTAGCGCAGGAACTCGTGCGGGACGTAGTGCGAATAGGCCGAATTGATGCGCACC
>JALHTE010000170.1 GCA_022865595.1 Steroidobacteraceae bacterium
TCTATGCCAACTCCACCCGGGTTCTGCACCCAAGCCTGACGACGCACGAAGCCTGGGGTCACGTCGTCGCGCTCATGGAGTGGAATCCACAGCCCGTCGATAGCGAGGTGCTCGCCCTTGGTTACCAGATCCAGGCGCGGTACAAGCTGAGTTGGTGGGACAGCCTCGTCGTGGCAGCGGCCAACAAGCAGGCATGTGCCTTGCTGCTTACAGAAGACCTGCAACACACGGCGGTCTATGCCGGAGTTACTGTGCTGAATCCGTTCCGTTTCGGGGTCCAGGATCTGGCCGGTGTCTACACTGCGCAGATTCGTCGTGCTCCGCGTCGCGGGCGGGGTCGGCCGCGCACACGTCCCGCCTCCGAATGAGTCTGCCGGACGTCTGCAGGGTGGCGGCCACATTGGTCCGACGACGGCGTGTTCGTCAATCTGCGGCCAGCTGGCCGGCCGCTTCGAAGAATGCCCGGCCCAGCGCCTCGACCTGCTCATCGGTCGTCACGGGACTCACCAGCATCATGTTGTGGAACGGGGCAATCAGGCAGCCACGGTTGAGCAGCGCGAGGTGCATCGCACGCTCGAGCGCCGGGGCATGCGCGGCTTCGGCCTCGGTGCCGTTACGGAGTGGGCCGGGTGCGCAGACGAACTCGACTCGTGCGCCGACGCGCAACACGTGCCACGGCAGGCTGTGTCGCCTGATTGCCGCCTCGAGTCCGGATGCGAGCATCGCCGCCAGCCTGTCCATGTGTGCGTACGCCTCCGTGGTCATCACGTGCTCCAGCGTGGCTCGCATCGCGGCGAGCGAGAGCGCGTTGGCCGACAGAGTCGTGCCCATGCCCGAGTGACCGGGCAGCATGGTGGAGCGCACCGCGTCGAGCCGTCGCGCGACCTCGTCCGTAAAACCCCAGGCGCTGGCCGGGACGCCACCCGCTATCGGCTTGCCGACCACGAACAGGTCCGGTTCGAGCCCGTGCGCACGCGTGTAGCCGCCGGGACCGGTCGAGATCGTGTGAGTTTCGTCAATCAGAAGCAGTGTCCCTGTGTCGCGCGTCAGACGTCGCAATCCCGCGTGGAAGCCGGGTTCGGGCAGGACCATGCACGAGTTCGTGAGCACGGGCTCGGTGATCACGCAGGCCACGTCGCGGTGCGCAAGCTCCGCTTCCAGCGCCGGCAGGTCATTGAATTCGACGACCCGCGCGAGCTGCGTGAGATCCACGACCTGCCCGAGCAGTCCCGGGCGATTGACCGCGCGCCCGTCGGCGAGCCTGACGAAGGTCTCGTCCACGGTGCCGTGGTAACAGCCGTTGAACACCAGGATCTTCGGTCGCCCGGTCACCGCCCTCGCGACCCTGAGCGCAAAGCGATTCGCGTCGGTGGCAGTGGTCGCGACCTGCCATTGCGGCAGCCCGAAACGCTCGCCGAGCAGCCGCCCGACGGCGAGCGCGTCTTCGGTCGGCAGCATGTATGTGAGCCCGCGGCTCGCCTGGCAGGAAATGGCCTCGGCCACCGCAGGCGGCGAGTGCCCGAACATCGAGCCTGTGTCGCCGAGGCAGAAGTCGGCGTACTCGTTGCCATCCACGTCGCGCAGCGTCGCGCCACGGGCTTCCTCCACGAGGAATGGGAAGGGCATCGGCCAGTCCCGCATCCAGTGCATCGGCACGCCGCCGTAGAACCCGGCGATGCCTGCGCCCACCCTGTGCAAAGACAGCGCGTGTTTCCTCAGGTAGACGTCCTGCTCGGAAGCGAAGACCTCGGCGATCCGTTGGGGCGGGATGCCACCCATGGCTGGTTGCGACACGTGGCTGGTCCGTGATTTACCTTGATCCGGGATTCTAGGCCGGGAAAAGTGAGCCCGCCCTACACTTCCTTGACGGTCCCCGGTCGCCCGTGGATACTGCGCTGCGACATGAATACGCGCCCGGACAATACGCTCGACCGCCGCTGGTGGTGGCGCCACTCCTAGGAGTGGGCCCGGACGCGCACGTTTCGTTCGCAGGAATCCAGGACCCATCTCCGCAAGCAAGCCGGGGATGGGTTTTTTTGTGCGTCCCCGGGTCCTCGCGACAGAGGAACCGCAAGTGACGACCGCAATGTTCGACATCGCCGCCGACCTGGACACGCCAGTGTCGGCCTACCTGAAGCTGAAGCCGTTCCGGCCGCGCTTCCTGCTCGAGAGCGTCGAGGGCGGGGAGCGCCTCGCCCGCTATTCCTTCATAGGTTTCGGTGACTGCCTGGAGTTCAGGCTCGATGCCTCGGGCCTGCGGCTGGGGCAGGAACTGCTGTCCCGACCGGAAAACCAGGCGGACCTGCTCGCCGCGCTGCGCCGTGCGCTTGCCACCGCGCCGCACGCGGAAGTGGCCGACCGGGGATTCCCGCTGCTCGGCGGCCTGGTCGGCGTGGCGAGCTACGACCTCGTGCGCTATTTCGAGCGCCTGCCGTCAATCGCCAGGGCCGATGACGACTGCCCGGAAGCCCATTACGTCGCGCCGCGTTCGCTGCTGGTATTCGATCACCTGACGCGCCGCGCCGCGCTGCTGCACGCGGGATCCGAGAACGAGCGGCAGGGCCTGCGCCGCGAGGTCATTCGCGCGTTGCGAGGCGGGCTGCCGGGGCCGGCCTGGGCCGCGAAGTTCAGTCCGCCCGAGGCCAGCCTGTCCGAGGACGATTTTCTCGCGCGCGTGGCGCGGACCAAGGAATACATCGCTGCGGGCGACGTCTACCAGCTGGTGCTGTCGGTGCGGTTCTCGGGACGCTGCGACCTCGATCCCTTCGAAGCCTATCGTGCGCTGCGGTTGCTGAATCCTTCGCCCTACATGTACTACTGCGAACTCGGCGATCGCGTGGTGGTCGGCTCCTCGCCCGAGGCGCTGGTGAAGTTGAATGGCCGCCAGGCCGAGATGCGCCCCATCGCCGGAACGCGTCCGCGCGGCGCGGACGCCGCCGAGGATGCGGCGCTCGAGGAAGAACTGCTCGCCGACCCGAAGGAGAACGCCGAGCACGTGATGCTGGTGGACCTGGCGCGCAACGACCTCGGGCGCGTCGCATCGGCCGGAACGGTGCACGTCGAGCCGTTCCGCTCGATCGAGCGTTACAGCCACGTGATGCACATCGTGAGCGGGACGCGCGGCGAGCTTGCGCCCGGTCGCGACGCATTCGACCTGTTCGCTGCGGCCTTTCCCGCCGGTACGCTGGTCGGAGCACCGAAGGTGCGGGCGATGGAGATCATCGATGAGCTCGAACCGGTACGCCGCGGCTTCTACGGCGGCACGGTCGGATATTTCGGCCACGGCGGTGACATGGACCAGGCGATCGCGATCCGCACCATGGTTTTCCACGGCGACACCTACAGTTTCCAGGCCGGCGCGGGCATCGTCGCCGACAGCGTGCCGATCAGCGAGTACCGCGAGGTGTTCGCCAAGAGCGCGGCACTCAGGGGCGCGCTGGAACTTGCCCGGGAGGGCCTGTGATGAGTTCGCCGCGCCTGCTGCTCGTGGACAACTACGACAGCTTCACCTACAACCTGGTGCAGGCCTTCCTGGTGCTTGGCGCCGAAGTGCTGGTCCACCGCAATGATGCGATCACGGTGGCCGAGGCCGAGGCACTGGAGCCCACGCACCTGTGCATTTCCCCGGGTCCGGGCACACCGCGCGACGCTGGCGTCTCGATAGAAATGATCAAGGCTTTCGCCAGCCGAATCCCGGTGCTCGGCGTGTGCCTCGGTCACCAGTCCATCGTCGAGGCGCTCGGCGGGGACATCGTTCGGGCGGGCCGGCTGATGCACGGCAAGGTCTCGATGGTCGAGCACGACGGCATCGGGATCTTCGCTCAAGTGCCGAACCCCTTCCAGGCCGGTCGTTATCACTCACTGATCGCGAAGCCCGACACGCTGCCCGCGGTGCTCGAGGTGTCGGCAAGCACGGCGGAGGGCGAGATCATGGGTGTAAGGCACCGGGAGCTCGCGATGGACGGCGTGCAGTTCCATCCGGAGAGCATCCTGACCCCGGACGGACCGACGATCATGGGCAGCTTCCTGGCGACGCGTGGCGGGCGACGAAACGAGCCTAAGGCGGTGTCCCGTGGCTGAGTTGCGCGACACGCTCGAGCGGCTGCTCGAGCGGCAGGATCTCACGGAGGCCGAAGCCGGCGAGCTGCTGGTCGCGCTAACTCGGGGAACGGCTGCCCCCGCGATGGCCGGTGCACTGCTTGCAGCTCTGCGCGCCAAGGGCGTGACGGCAGGCGAGCTGCGCGGCTTTGCGGGCGCGATGCACCGCCTTGCGCGTCATCCCAGCCTGCCGCCGGGCGGTCCTGCGATCGACATCGTGGGCACCGGTGGTGATGCTTCGGGCAGCTTCAACATCTCGACGGGCGCGGCGCTGCTCGTCGCCGCGATGGGCGTGCGCGTCGTGAAGCACGGCAACCGGTCGGTATCGAGCCGCGCCGGCAGCGCCGACATGCTCGAAGCGCTCGGCCTCGGGCTGCCGCTCGACGAGCGCGCCTCCGGCGAGTGCCTCGCTGCGACCGGGTTCACGTTCCTGTTTGCGCCGCACTACCACCCGGCCATGAAGGAGATCGCACCCGTGCGTCGTGAACTCGGCGTGCGCACGGTGTTCAACCTGCTCGGTCCGCTGACCAATCCGGCCGCTCCGCCGTTCGCACTGATCGGCGCCTACAGCCTGGAGGCAGCGGAGCTGATGGCTGAGTCGCTTGCAGGCATGCCGGTCGAGCGCGTGTTCGTGGTCCACGGCACGGCCGGATGGGACGAGGCGACGCCTGTCGGGCCATTCGAGCTCTTCGACGTGCGGCCCGGCCGCGTGGCCAGGGAGCAGCGCGACCCGCTGGACTCAGGCGTGCCCCGCTGCTCGACTGCGGATCTTGCCGGCGGCAATCCAGCCGGAAATGCGGCAGCGCTGCGCGCAGTCTTCGAGGGGCGCGACCGCGGAGCACATCGCGATGCGCTGGTGCTCAATGCCGCGCTCGCCCTGGAGGTAACGGGCA
>JALHTE010000171.1 GCA_022865595.1 Steroidobacteraceae bacterium
AGCGCAGCGAGCCGAACTGCGTATTGCAGAAAAGATGCTGGAACTTCGGCACGCGGCTGCCGAAGCCTGATTTTTCCATCAACAGCTGGCGGCGCATCAGCCAGTCAACGGTCGCCTGGACCTCCCGCTCGTCGAGGCGCAGCACGGGGTCGCGGTTGCTCTTCTGGTTGCAGGCGTTGGTGAGCGCGTTCAGCGACAGCGGGTACTGGTCGGGCGTGGCTACCTGCTTCTCGATCAGGCAGCCGATGACCCGCGCTTCGTGGGCATTCAGTTCAATGGTCATCATGCGCTCCGTGGGCTGGGGTTCCGCTGGCCGGGCAGGGCATAATCGACACCCCCGGCCAGTGGATGTTACCCGGTGCAGCACCGCAGCGGTTCGACCCTAAGGGGTGTGATCACGATCTCGCTGATGACGCTCAACGTCATCGCGTGGTGCACGGTGCTGCTCACCGTGGCGCTGCTGAAGCTGATCGTACCCCTGCAGGCATGGCGGCGCCCGGCGAGCCGTGCGATGACGGCCCTGGCCGAGGGCTGGATCGGCACCAACAACGCCATCTTCCGGGTCATGGGGTCGCTGCCGCTCGATGTGCGCGGGCTCGAGGGCCTGTCGACGCGCGACTGGTACCTCGTGGTCTCCAACCACCAGACCTGGGTCGACATCCTGGTGCTCCAGGCCGTGTTCAACCGCCGGATTCCAGTCCTGAAATTCTTCCTGAAGCAGGAACTGATCTGGGTGCCGTTCCTGGGGCTGGCCTGGTGGGCGCTCGATTTCCCGTTCATGCGCCGCCATTCGCCCGCCTATCTGGCGAAGCACCCGGGGAAACGCGGTGAGGACCTCGACGTCACGCGACGGGCCTGCGAGAAATTCCGGTTGATCCCGACCTCGGTGATGAATTTCGTCGAAGGAACGCGCTATACCGAGCACAAGCACGCGGCGTTCAAGTCGCCGTACCGGCACCTGCTGCCGCCGCGCCGGGGCGGCACCGCGTTCGTGCTGTCCGCGATGGGCGGCATGCTGCACGCGATGCTCGACGTGACGATAGCCTATCGGGGCGCCGCGCCCAGCCTGTGGGACCTCTGCTGCGGCAGGGTGGGCACGGTGATCGTCGACATCCGCAAGCGGCCAATCGACGACTGGATGTCTTCTGGTGACTTTGCCGGCGACCTGGCGTTCCGCAACCGCTTCAAGGAATGGCTGGCTGGCATCTGGGCCGAGAAGGACCAGTTGCTCGACCGGCTGCTGTCCTGAGGAGAGCCAGGTGTCCTGGGACCTGCCATCGCCCTTCATCCACGAGCGGGTCGCGCAACACGCCGAGATCGACGGCTACGGCCACGTTAACAACGTCGTCTACATCGCCTGGATGGACGACTGCGCCTGGGCGCACTCGACCGAACGGGGCATCCCGCCGGAGCTCTGCCGGTCGCTCAATCGCGGCATGGCCGTGTGGCGCACGCAGGTGCATTACCTCGGCGCCGCCTACGAGGGAGACAGGATCCAGGTCGCAACCTGGCCGGTGAAGAACGACGGCAAGCTGCGCATCGAGCGACGGTTCCAGATGCGCCGCGAATCCGACGGTCAGACGCTCGTGAGGGCGCTGATCCACTACGTGTGCATCGACCTCGTGACGGGCCGGGCAAAGCGCATGCCGGAGCAATTCACCCGATACACCGTGGCGCCCGAGGTTGCCGCGGCGCTCGCCGCGGAGACCGAACCTTTCCAGCCGGGCGTCGAGCCGGGCTGATCTGCCAGTATTATGTAGACGCGAAGTGGGAGATAACCATGCATGACAAATGGACAGGCTCGGAACTCGATTCCCTGATCGGCAGGACCGCGCTCACGCGGCGAGAAATGATCGTGACCTCGCTGGCCGTCGGATTCGCCGCTGCGGCGAGCCCCGTCAGCGCCGACACCGTGATCACGACCGGCACTGAGGGCCTCACCGCGGGAGAGGTGAAGATCCCGGTAGCGGACGGCGAGATCCCGGCCTACCGGGCCATGCCGGCCGAGGACGGGAAGTTTCCGGTCGTGCTCGTAGTGCAGGAAATCTTCGGCGTGCACGAGCACCTGAAGGACGTCTGTCGCCGCTTTGCGAAACAGGGCTATCTCGCCATCGCGCCCGAGCTGTATTCGCGGCAGGGCGATCCCTCGAAATTCGCCGACTGGAAGCAGCTCTACAGCGAGATCGTATTGAAGGTGCCGGATGCGCAGGTGATGTCGGACCTGGACGCGACGGTCGCCTGGGCCGCCAAGTCGGGCACGGGTGACGTGACGCGAACGGGCATCACGGGATTCTGCTGGGGTGGACGCATCGTCTGGCTGTATTCCGCGCACAGTTCGACGCTGAAGGCCGGTGTCGCCTGGTACGGTCGCTTGGCAGGACAGGCCAATCCGCTGCAGCCGACGTACCCGCTCGACATCGTCGCGGATCTCAAGGCGCCGGTGCTCGGCCTGTACGGCGGCCAGGACCAGGGCATCCCGCTCACCGACGTCGAGAAAATGCGCGCGGCACTCGCGGCGGCGAAGAACCCGTCGGAGATCGTCGTGTACCCGGACGCCGGCCATGGCTTCAACGCCGATTACCGCCCGAGCTACAGCGCCGAGGCTGCAAGGGACGGCTGGCGCCGCTGCCTCGAGTGGTTCCGCAATCACGGCGTGGGCTAGGCAACCCGTCAGAACTTCCAGAGCAGGCCCACGTTGGGAATGAGAGGCAGCCAGTTGCGGTATTCGTGCTCGAGTACCGCGGCACCGTCTTCCTCGGTCTCGTAGTCGAAATCGGTGCAGCAGTGGTTCTGGCGGTCCATGAGGTTCGTTACCTCCGCGAACACGTTCAGTGTGCCACGTCGCAGCTCGAATTCGCGGCTCACGCGTGCGTCCACGGAGGCGTAGGAGCGCAGCCGCGAGGCATTGCGTGGTCCGACCGATACCGTCTGCTCGCCCGGGACGGTGCCGACCAGCCTGACAGGGGTGGTCGGCCAACCGGTGTGATAGGTGGCCGCGAGTGTTGCCTGCCAACCACCCTCTGACCAGGTAATGCCACCGCCGAGGTTGTTGGTCTGGTCCCAGCTGCGCAGCGTGTCTTTCCCGTTGCTGCGGTCGTAGACGCGCGACCACGCGTAGTTGATCCAGCCATTCCACGGCGAATCGCTCTTGCGTGTAAGGAGCACCTCCAAGCCCTTCGAGCGGGAAGAGCCCGGCCAGATGGCCACACGGTCCCAGCGCAGTTCCGGCACCAGCGAGGTCGGGTCGTAGAGACTCTCGAAGCGAAGCGCGGGCTGGCCGTAGTCCTTGATGTAGCCCTCGAGTCGCAGGTTGAATCCCTGCGGAAGTCCCTGCTCCAGCCCGAGGATCTCGTGGGTCGCGCGCTGGGGCCTGAAGAAGCGGTCGATGCCGTCCTCGACCTGCAGTTCGTTGATTCCCTGCGATTGCTGGTAGATCCCCCAGCTGGCTCGCAGCAGTGTCCTGGGCGCGAGCTGGTACAGCAGGTTCACGCGCGGGCCGAGCTGGTCGCTTCCTTCCGGCGTATAGGTCTCGTCGTCCCAGCGCAGGCCGAATTCGGCAGTCAGTGGGTCGGTGATGCGCACGCGCGTCGTCGCATAGAGCGCGTAGTGTTGTCCCGACGGTTTCGGGGAGAGGTCGTTGATCCGGGTGATCCCGCCACTGTCGGGGAACGGGTAGCCGGGCTCGAAGTGGACGATGCTCGAATAGTCGTAGCTTGCATCAAGCCAACGTAACTCGGCCCCGAAGCGGGTCAGCCAGCGGTCGGTACGCCAGGTCCCGTCCAGCTTGAGCCCGAGCACGTCGTAGTGACGCCTGTCGTCCGCGAGACCGGTGCGCACATCTTCCTCGTCTACCTCTCCAAAGCGAGTCGACTTCACGTAGGTGTACGAAGCGATGGCACTGCCGGTAAAGGCGCTGGAGAAGTCGTGCTCCACTGTTCCCCAGACATAGCTGTTGCGGTAGGTGGCCTCCGCGGATTCCGTTTTCAGCGCGTTCGTGACGTCTGCCTTGTCGCTCGACGCCAGTATGTGCAGGCTGGCGCGCGTGTCGGGCGTGAATTCGTAATCGAGCCGCGCGAATGCGTCCGAGTAGCGCAACTCA
>JALHTE010000172.1 GCA_022865595.1 Steroidobacteraceae bacterium
CGGCGTGGAGCCGGAGGAGTTCAAATAAATAGGTGCCAGGCACCGAATTACTCGGTCCTACGCGACCAGCTTGCGGACCTCGCGCCGGATCTGGCTTTCCAGCTGAGTGGCTTCCTTAGCCAGGTTGACCTGCATCGCGACGTGGGCGACGTCCCGCATGGCCCGATCGATCTGATACGTGCCTCGTTGCGGCAGCGGCATCAGATCGGGGAGCGACGCCGCGGAGGGGAAGGCAACTTGCGCTTTGCCAGCAGCTTGTCACGCTTCGCCTGCAGCGCCTCAAACTTCGCCCGCTTCTGCGCGAGCCGCTCCCGCACCCTCGGCCACTGCTGCTCATGAAAGCGCGGATAGCCAATTCGGTCCACCGGAACGGCGGCGAGAACGTCGATGTCGTAGGCAAACGCGACTCTGCAAAGCCTGGTGTCGAGCGCGATCTTCTCCACGCGTTTCACCGCCTGGCGAGCGACGCGAGGGTCCCCGCTCTCATCCATGAACTGCTCGATGAAGGCCCGCGCAACACTTACAGCAAGGCAGGCCTGCGCCACCCCGACAGCATTGCGCTTCGCAGACAGGGCATCGAGGTTGCGCAGCCGACTCTCGAGTACGTCGAGCGGGTGGAGTATCCGGACTTCCACGCCGTCAGCCGTGACCAGGATCGAGGCGCGACTGCGCACGGTCTTAGTGTCGAGCCCAACAATTCCCGAGAGGAAGTCGACTTGCTTGATGCCTTCCGTCGGCAGCGTGGCATAGACCTTTGCCACTTGGCTGCCGGCATCGTCGAGCGTTGCCGTGCGCAGCTTCCAGGGTGGGCCTAACGCGTTCTGCAAAGCCTGCGCGACGTGGCTCGTGCCGATGAAGTCCGCGTCCGTGGTCACCGCGCGCGAGATCTCGCCCACGAGTTCGATGCCATAGTGGACGGCCCAGGCGGCGAGAGCCTGCCCGCCGACGAGCAGCGCGCGCGTGCCGCACACCCGCAGGATGCGCTCAACCTCCTCGGGAGTGAGTTCGGCCTCCCGCATCGCACTGGCCGAATCGGTCACACGAGACTGGCCTTCGGCCAGCGAACCTTGGCACCGCGCAGCCTATCGGGGCGGAGGAGCAGCATCTGCCCTGCCGACACGTCGACCGACTCGGCGATACGGTGATCGCGCTCCTGCGACTGACGCTTGAGCTCCTGCAATTCCGCCATCGACGGCTCGCGCTGGGCACTGCGGATATCGAATGGTATCCCCTGATGCGCCACCACCTGCTGCAGGAACAGACGGATCGCGTCGCTCGGTTCCAGACCGCACGCAGCCAGCACCCGGGAGGCGCTGGCCTTGAGTTCGGAGTCGATGCGGGCACGAATGACAGCGTTCTTCATGGGCTACATTGTAGCTACATTTTCACAAATTTTCCAAGGGGACATTCTCCTTTTTCGGCTGATCGAGAAAGGAGAATGTCCCCTACCCCCGGATCCAGTCCTGCACCTCGAGTCCGGGCACCCTGCCGAATTCTGCCGTGTTGCCGGTGACCAGCACTGCGCCGCGCTCGAGCGCGTGAGCCGCGATCAGCAGATCGTTCGCGCCGATGGTGCAACCGGACGCCTCAAGCGCGTTGCGCACTTCGGCATACGCGTGATCGACGCCCGGCTCCAGCGGCAACACCTCCAGGCCAGCGAGCAGCTGATCGACTCGCTCGGTGAGGGCAGCGGAGCCCTTCTTGCGCGCGCC
>JALHTE010000173.1 GCA_022865595.1 Steroidobacteraceae bacterium
GGACTGACCCGCAAGCCCTGGGTGAAGTCGTCACTTGCTCCCGGTTCCAAGGCCGTGCAGCTGTATCTCGAGGAGGCGAAGCTGCTGCCGGAACTCGAGAAGCTCGGTTTCGGCATCGTGGGCTTCGCCTGCACCACCTGCAACGGCATGAGCGGCGCACTGGATCCGAAGATCCAGCAGGAGATCATCGACCGCGACCTGTATGCGACGGCGGTGCTCTCGGGCAACCGCAATTTCGACGGCCGCATCCATCCCTATGCCAAGCAGGCGTTCCTGGCCTCGCCGCCGCTGGTCGTGGCTTATGCCATCGCGGGCACGATCCGCTTCGACATCGAGAAGGACGTGCTGGGCACCGATCACGACGGCAAGCCGGTCACGCTCAAGGACATCTGGCCTAGCGATTTCGAGATCGACGCCGTGGTGGCCTCCAGCGTCAAGCCGGAGCAGTTCCGGAAAGTCTACGATCCGATG
Source organism: Steroidobacteraceae bacterium (assembly GCA_022865595.1). Classification (GTDB taxonomy): domain Bacteria; phylum Pseudomonadota; class Gammaproteobacteria; order Steroidobacterales; family Steroidobacteraceae; genus RPQJ01. The sequence continues at coordinate 472 of JALHTE010000173.1, forward strand.
TTCAAGGTCCGGGTGGCCAGCGGGGAGAAGATCAGTCCGTTGTACGACTGGCGCCCGATGAGCACCTACATCCGCCGTCCTCCTTACTGGGAAGGCGCGCTGGCCGGGGAGCGCACGCTCAAGGGAATGCGACCGCTGGCGGTGGTCGGCGACAACATCACCACCGACCACCTTTCTCCCTCGAACGCGATCATGCTGGACAGCGCTGCGGGTGCGTACCTGGCAAAAATGGGCCTGCCCGAAGAGGACTTCAATTCCTACGCGACGCACCGCGGCGATCACCTGACCGCGCAGCGCGCGACCTTTGCCAATCCGACACTCACCAACGAGATGGCGGTGGTCGATGGCCAGGTGAAGAAAGGTTCACTGACGCGCGTCGAGCCAGACGGCAAAGTAATGCGAATGTGGGAAGCGATCGAAACCTACATGGAGCGCAGGCAGCCGCTGATCATCGTCGCAGGGGCCGACTACGGCCAGGGCTCGTCGCGCGACTGGGCCGCCAAGGGTGTGCGGCTCGCCGGCGTCGAGGCCATCGTGGCCGAGGGGTTCGAGCGCATCCACCGCACGAACCTGATCGGGATGGGCGTGCTGCCGCTGGAGTTCAAGTCGGGCGTGAACCGCAAGACGCTTGGCATCGACGGCACTGAGACCTTCGACGTGACGGGCGAGCGCAAGCCGGGTGCAACACTTTCGCTCGCGATCACTCGCAAGGACGGCGAGCGCGTGGACGTGCCGGTGACCTGTCGGCTCGACACCGCAGAGGAAGTCTCGATCTACGAGGCGGGTGGCGTGCTGCAGCGTTTCGCGAAGGACTTCCTCGAGTCCGCTGAGGCAAATTAGGGGACATTCTCCTTTTCCGCAGCGGAAAAGGAGAATGTCCCCTCCAGAGCAGGACGACATCGAATGCCCCACGCCCCACAGACCAGGATCCCGGCCACCTATATGCGTGGCGGCACAAGCAAGGGTGTGTTTTTCCGTCTGCAGGACCTGCCCGAGGCGGCGCAGGTACCGGGTGCGGCGCGCGACGCACTGTTGCTGCGCGTGATCGGCAGCCCCGACCCCTACGGCAAGCAGATCGACGGCATGGGCGGCGCGACCTCCAGCACCAGCAAGACCGTCATCCTGTCGAAGAGCAGCCGGCCGGATCACGACGTCGACTACCTGTTCGGCCAGGTGTCGATAGACAAGCCATTCGTCGACTGGAGCGGCAACTGCGGCAATCTTTCCGCGGCCGTCGGACCATTCGCAATCGCGAATGGCCTCGTTGACGCTGCCCGGGTGCCGAAGGACGGCATCGCGGTCGTTCGCATCTGGCAGTCGAACATCGGCAAGACCATCGTCGCGCATGTGCCCGTGACAAACGGCGCCGTGCAGGAGACCGGCGATTTTGATCTCGATGGCGTGACCTTTTCCGCTGCGGAAATCCAGGTCGAATTCATGAATCCGTCCGATGAAGGCGAGGACGGCAGCGGTGGCTCGATGTTCCCCACAGGCAACCTGGTGGACGAGCTCGATGTGCCGGGGCTCGGCACGATCAAGGTCACGATGATCAACGCCGGCATCCCGACCATATTCGTGAACGCGGATTCGGTCGGCTACACCGGCACCGAGCTGCAGGACGTGATCAACAATGACGCGAAGGCGCTCGCGATGTTCGAGGATATTCGCGCGCATGGTGCGCTGCGTATGGGCCTGATCAAGCGGGTCGAGGACGCGACGACGCGCCAGCACACACCCAAAGTCGCGTTCGTGGCGAAACCAGCCGGTTACGTTTCATCGAGCGGCAAGCGCGTCGAGGCCAACGACATCGACGTGCTGGTGCGCGCACTCTCCATGGGCAAGCTGCACCACGCAATGATGGGCACGGCGGCCGTGGCCATCGGCACCGCCGCCGCGATCCCCGGCACGCTGGTCAATCTCGCGGCCGGCGGCAGCGCACGCAATGTGGTGCGCTTCGGCCACCCTTCGGGCACTTTGCGGGTCGGCGCGGAAGCGAGGCAGGTTGACGGCCAGTGGACCGTGACCAAGGCAATCATGAGCCGCAGCGCCCGGGTGCTGATGGAAGGCTGGGTTCGCGTTCCCGCCTGATTTGTGGCGCTTTCCTGCGCCGGATCCGTGAAAATAGAGAATGTCCCCCATTACCGAAGGCGCCCGCGAGCTTGGCGTCGAACTCACGCCGGAGCAGGTTGCGAAACTCATCGCACACCTCGACCTGATGGACGAGTGGGGGCAGCGCATGAACCTCACGGCCATTCGCGATCGCGAGCAGCAGCTGACAAAGCACGTGCTCGACAGCCTGAGCGTTATTCCTTATCTGCGCGGCCGACGTATTGCCGACGTCGGTAGCGGGGCCGGGTTTCCGGGAATTCCGCTCGCGATCGTGATGCCGGAGGCGCAGTTCGCGCTGATCGAGTCCACGGGCAAGAAATGCCGGTTCCTCGAGCATGTGCGCGACACGCTCGAGATCACCAATGTCGAAGTCGTCCAGGCGCGTGCCGAGGCGTGGAAGCCGGCGGCCCGTTACGACACAGTCCTCGCGCGGGCCGTGGGTCCGCTGGCAGACTTGATCCGGAATGCCGGTGCGCTGGTGGCTGGAAACGGGCGCCTGCTGGCAATGAAGGGCCGGTTCCCCGAAGAGGAACTGGCGAGGAAGACGAGCGGCTGGAAAGTCACGGCCGTCCACAAACTCGCGGTACCCGGGCTCGCAGAAGAGCGCCACGTCGTGGAACTCTGCCGGTCGCACGACAAAGCCGCCTGATCGCGGCTATTCTCGCCACATGAAACGCGTCATCGCAGTAGCCAACCAGAAAGGCGGGGTCGGCAAGACCACCACCGCCGTCAACCTTGCCGCCTCGCTGGCTGCGACGAAGCGCAAGGTGCTGCTGGTCGACAGCGATCCGCAAGGCAACGCGACCATGGGCTGCGGCGTGGACAAGGGCAACCTTCGCTACTCGATGACCGAGGTGCTGCTCGGCGACTGCGAGATTGCGGCGGCGCTACTGCCGGTCGAGCCGGGCGGCTTTGCCGTCGTGCCCGGCAACCAGGACCTGGTCGCGGCCGAAGTGCAGCTGATGAGCAAGATCGGGCGCGAAGTCCGGCTCAGGAACGCGCTGCGGCCGATGCGCGGCCTGTACGACGTGATCATCATCGACTGTCCGCCGGCACTGAACCTGCTGACGCTGAACGCACTGGTCGCGGCCGACACCGTGCTGGTACCGATGCAGTGCGAGTACTACGCGCTCGAGGGACTCTCGGCGCTGATGGGGACCATCGAGCAGATCCGAGGGAGCGTGAACCCTGACCTGAAGCTCGAGGGCATCCTGCGCACGATGTTCGACCCACGGAACAACCTCTCGAACGAGGTCTCCGCGCAGTTGATCATGCACTTCGGCGACAAGGTTTTCCGGACGGTCATTCCGCGCAACGTGCGCCTGGCCGAGGCGCCGAGTTTCGGCAAGGCCGCCATGTTCCACGACAAGGACTCGCGTGGCGCGCTCGCCTACCTTGCGCTGGCCGGCGAGCTGATCCGACGCGATGAGGAAGGGCCGTCGGCCGACGGCCAGGAAGGGCGCCCGGCCGGCGACGATGAAGCGTCGATGAGCGGTGACGACCTGCCGTCGCCAGACCACGCCGGCTGAGCGGCCGCCAGGGGACCGCGGGCCGACGGTCCTCAACGCGCCCTCGCAGCGCCTAATTCCCAGCGAGCCGAGCGGGTCGATCCGCTAAACTGCCGGGACTATGGCAAGCAAGCGACCCTCGCTTGGCAGGGGCCTCGAGGCCCTGCTCGGCAAACCCAGCACGACCCCGGGCCAGGAGTCGGCCGCGCCCAAGCCGCGCGCAGAGGAGGAACTGGCCCACATTCCCGTGGACCTGCTGCAGCGTGGCCGCTACCAGCCGCGGCTCGACATGCGGCCCGAGAGCCTGCAGGAACTCGCCGATTCGATCCGCGCGCAGGGCGTCGTGCAGCCAATAGTCGTGCGACCCGTGGCCGCGCAGCGAGCAGGCGAGGAACAGCGCTACGAGATCATTGCCGGCGAGCGCCGCTGGCGCGCCGCTCAGATGGCCGGCCTGCATCACATCGCTGCGGTAATCCGCAACGTGCCGGACGAGGCTGCGGTGGCGATGTCGCTGATCGAGAACATCCAGCGCGAGAACCTGAATCCGCTCGAGGAGGCTCGTGCACTCGACCGCCTGATCCGCGAGTTCGAGATGACCCACCAGAGCGCGGCGGACGCGGTCGGCCGATCGCGGGCCGCCGTGAGCAACCTGCTGCGCCTGCTCGAGCTGGCGGACGAGGTGAAGGCACTGGTCGAGCAGCGGCAGATCGAGATGGGCCACGCCCGCGCGTTGCTTGGCCTCGCCGCCGCTCGCCAGCAGGTCGAGGTCGCGGCGCTGGTGGCACGCAAGGGACTTTCGGTGCGCGAAACCGAGGCGCTGGTGCGTCGGATGCTTGCTCCCAAGGGTGGGGACTCGGAGCGCGAAACCGAGCGCAGGGACCCGAACGTGGACAAGCTCGAGCGTGACCTCGCGGGCAAGCTTGGCGCGAAGGTGCAGCTGCAACACACGGGCAAGGGCCGCGGCAAGCTCGTCATCAGCTATAACAGCCTGGATGAACTCGACGGGATCATCGAGCACATACAGTAGCCGACCTGTCGCCGCTGAGTCGCCGGCTTCCCGAAAACAGTAGGGTGGCAATCTGGCGCTTGATAATTTTTACCAAGTAATTAAAGAATATTCAAGTTGCTGTATTTAAACAACTATAACTTCTAATTTTCAATATTTAATAAAATACAAATGCCCCTTCAGCAACCCGGTCACCCACGACCCGGCGGGTCCGGTCGGGTTGGCGGTCGAGCACCTCGCGGGACACCGCCTGCGACGAGCGGGTGCACCCCCGGTGGTGCATGCAGGTTGATAGTCCTGCAGGACAGAAACGAATCCTCGCGACTCGGCAAGCCTCGGTTATCCGCAGCCCTGCACTCGATTGAAGCACTGCAAAAAGACCAGATATAATCATCGGCCTTCCGGACGCCGCACCACGGGGTGTGGCCGGCCCGGGTAACGGTATGAATTGCCACCCGTGGCCGGAGCGCCCGGCACATGACGTGGCTTTTTTGTTGCCCGGAGAATTGGTGAAGGCGTGAGCAACGTCGACATCCAGATAGGCCGGCGCCAGGCGTTTGCCGTGGTGCTCGGTCAGGTCGTGCTGGGGGCGGTGATTTCGATCGCCTGTCTCCTCGGGTGGGGCCCGCGGGCGGGCGGTTCAGCGCTCGCAGGTGCCGCGATCGGCACGGTCGCCACGGCACTGATGGCCTTTGCAATGCTTCGCCACGGCGAAGGGGCAGGCCTCGGACGAGTGACCCTGAGCTTTTTCTCGGGCTGGCTCGTAAAGGTGGGATTCACGATCGCGGCACTGGTGGTGGCGCTGCGGTCACCGAAGGTCGATGCGGTGCCACTGATAGCGGCATATGCGGCGACCTTCGTCGGGTACTGGATTGCAGCCGCCCGGGTGGGTGGCCGAACAACGAAACGAACGGTTGGAATGGCGGACTGACAATGGCCAGCGAAGCTAACCTGAGCAGCACCGAATACATCAGCCATCACCTGACCCACGAGACGGTCGGCCAAGGCTTCTGGACCTGGAACGTGGATTCCTTGTTCATGTCCATCATGCTGGGCGTCGTGACGATCGCGATGTTCTACTCGGTCGCGCGGAAGGCGACGCCGGGGGTCCCGGGCCGCTGGCAGGCTTTCGTAGAGATGATCGTCGAGTTCATCGACACGACCGTCAAGGAAGTATTCCATCTCGACCGCAGCTTCCTCGCGCCGCTGGCGCTCACGATTTTCGTCTGGGTGTTCCTGATGAACGCCATGGACCTGCTGCCGGTCGACGTACCGGGCACGATCGCAGGCTGGTTCGGTCTCCATCACTGGCGAGCAGTGCCGACTGCCGACCTGAACACTACCTTTGCCATGTCGCTGACAGTGTTCTTCCTGGTCATCTTCTACAGCATCAAGGCCAAGGGCGCCGGTGGCTATGTCCACGAGCTGTTTACCGCGCCGTTCGGCGCACATCCGCTGCTGTGGATCCCGAACCTGCTTCTCAACATCGTCGAGCTGCTGTCGAAGCCCGTATCGCTCGCGATGCGACTGTTCGGAAACATGTACGCGGGCGAGCTCGTGTTCATGCTGATCGCGCTGCTCGGTGCAAGCTGGGCCGGTTTCACGATCGCGAGCAGCACGTCGATGCTCGGCCACTTCCTGATGGGTGCTGGCTGGGCGATCTTCCACATCCTGATCATCACGCTGCAAGCGTTTATCTTCATGGTGCTGACCGTCGTGTACTGCGCGATGGCCACCGAACATCACTGACCCGTATTCACGTTCAAGCAACCGCACTTCCGCCAGGAGACGACAGATGGAAAACCTCGCCCTCATTGCACAGGTCCAGGCCTACAC
>JALHTE010000174.1 GCA_022865595.1 Steroidobacteraceae bacterium
CGCGAGTGCCACGACATGTACGGCATCGTGTTCCGCGGCAATGACGACCTGCGTCCGATCCTGCTTTACGAGGGTTTCGTGGGCCACCCCCTGCGCAAGGACTACCCGAAGCAGAAAGAGCAGCCGCTGGTGCCCTACCGGGTGAGCGAGGCGCCGAAGTGAGCGTCAAGCTGCCCAACCCGATCCGTCCGGCCTTCGACAAGGGCGGCACCGACAGCGCCGTCATCGTCAACATCGGCCCGTCGCACCCGGCGACGCACGGCACCATCCAGATCGTCGCGGAACTCGACGGCGAGCGGGTGGTGCGCACCGACGTGCATTGCGGCTACCTGCACCGGGGCTTCGAGAAAGAGTGCGAATCGCACACCTGGCACAACCTGATCCCGTACGTGGACCGGCTGAATTACTGCTCCGCGCTGATCAACGACTTCGCCTACTGCGAGGCCGTCGAGAAGCTGATGGACATCGAGTTGACGCCGCGCTGCCGCCACCTGCGCACGCTGCTCTCGGAGTATTCGCGCATCGCCGACCACCTGACCTGCATCGCCGCCGCGCTGATGGAACTGGGCGCGATGACGGCATTCCTGTACCTGGTCACGATCCGCGACTACATCTACGAGCACCTGGCCGCGCTCACGGGCGCCCGCGTCACCTACAGCTACGGCCGCATCGGCGGCCTCGCGAACGACGTGCCGGAAGGCTGGCTCAAGCGCCTCGGCGAGATCCTCGACGAAATGGACACGTTCACCGGCCGCGTGCACGGGCTGGTCGATCGCAACCGCATCTTCATCGATCGCACGCGCGACGTCGGCGTGCTGACCACTGACGAGGCAATCAACTGGGGCTTCACCGGCCCGATCCTGCGCTCAACCGGCGCCGCCCGGGACCTGCGCAAGGACACGCCCTACCTGTCCTACGCGGCGCTCGATTTCGAGGTCCCGGTCGGCATCAAGGGCGACAACTACGACCGCTACTACGTACGCATGCGCGAGATCGACGAGTCCGCGCACATGATCCGGCAGCTCGTGGACATGCTCGAGCCTGGAGCGATCAACGTGGACGATCGTCGTTGCGTTTTCCCTGAGAAAACATTGGTTTACAACGAGATCGAGTCACTGATCAACCACTTCAAGCTGGTGATGGAAGGGCCGCAGGTGCCCCCGGGCGAGGTCTACTCGGCGCAGGAAGGGGCCAACGGCGAGCTTGGCTTCTACCTCGTGAGCGTCGGCGGCGGCGTCCCGTGGAAAGTGCACTGCCGCAGCCCGAGTTTCGTCCACATGGGCGGCGTGCACCGGATGCTCGACGGCTACCAGCTCGCCGACATCGTGCCGACCTTCGGCTCGGTGAACATGATCGGCGGGGAGTGCGACAGGTGAAGCACCTGATCCCTGAATTCGAGAACCTGCGCAGGCGCTTCCCGGCGGGCTTCGAGTCGTCGCTGGTGCTGCCCTGCCTGCGTCGCATCCAGGAAGACCGCGGCTATGTCGCGGACGACGACGTAGAGCAACTGACCGCCTACCTCGGGGTGCCACGCATCCAGATCGAGGAGGTACTGTCCTTCTATACGCAGTTCCGACGCAAGCCGATCGGCCGCTGGCACCTGCAGATGTGCCACAACGTCAGCTGCTCGATGCGCGGCGCAGAGACGCTTCTCTCGTACGTCGAACGCAAGCTCGGCGTTCGCCCTGGCGAGACCACGGCCGACGGCCGCTACACGCTCTCTACGGCCGAGTGCCTGGGCTCCTGCGGCACCGCGCCGATGATGATGGTCAACGACACGTACCATGAGAACCTCACGGCCGAGAAACTCGACACGCTGCTGGAGGGCCTTAAATAGCCATGCCCGGCCGCCAGATCATCATGACGTTCCCGGTCACGGCGACCTCGCACACGCTGGCGGAGTATCGCGCCCGCGGCGGATACCAGGCGCTCGCGAAGACCCTGCGGGAAATGAAGCCGTCGGACGTGACCAAGGAAGTCACGGCATCCGGCCTGCAGGGCCGTGGCGGCGCGTCGTTCCCCATGGGCCGCAAGTGGCAGGTGATCGTGCCCGACGACGGCCAGCCGCACTACCTGATTGCGAACGCCGACGAGGGCGAGCCGGGCACGTTCAAGGACCGCTGGATCCTCGAGAACAACCCGCACATGCTGGTCGAGTCGATGGCGATCGCCAGCTACGCGCTCGGCGCGCGCAACTGCTTCGTCTATATCCGCGGCGAGTTCGACCTGCCCTACCGCCGCCTCGCGGGCGCGGTCGAGGAAGCCTATGAGGCGGGTTATTTCGGCGAGAAGATCCTCGGCAGCGACTTTTCCTGCGACATCGTCGTGTACCGCGGTGCCGGCGCATACGTCGCGGGCGAGGCGTCCGGCCTGCTCGCGTCGCTCGAGGGCAAGAAAAGCTACCCGCGCAACCGCCCGCCGAGGCTGACGGTGAAGGGGCTCTACCAGCAGCCAACCGTGGTCAACAACGTCGAGTCGCTGTCAAACATCGCCTGGATCATCGCCAACGGTGCCGAAGCCTTCAAGGCGGTCGGCACGCCGAAGAGTCCCGGCACGCGGCTGATTTCCGTATCCGGACACGTCAATCGCCCCGGCGTATACGAGGTCGAACTCGGCTACCCGTGGATGAAGTTCCTGGAAGAAGACTGCGGCGGCATCCTGCAAGGGCGCGCGATCAAGTGCGTGGTTCCTGGCGGAGTGTCGTCAAAGGTACTCACCGGCAGCGACATCGCGGAGCTCAACCTGTCGCACGAGGCGCTTTGGGACGTCGGCTCGACGCTCGGTTCCGGCGGCATGATCGTTATCGCCGAAGGCACCTGCATGGTGAGCCTGCTGCAGGTGATGCTGCGCTTCTATCACCACGAGTCCTGCGGACAATGCACGCCCTGCAGCCAAGGCACGGGCTGGATGCACCGGATCATCGACCGCATTGCCGCCGGCCAGGGTCGCCCGGAAGACATCGAGCGCCTCTACTACATTTCCAAATTCAATGATGGAACCACGATCTGCGGCCTCGGCGACGCGGCGGGCTACGCCTGCACCGGCATCCTCGACAAGTTCCGCGACGAGTTCGAGTACTGCATCGAGCACAAGCGCTCGCGTTTCGATGGGAACCTGGAATGCCTGAGATCTTCCTGAACGGGCAGGCAGTCGAGGCCGGCGCGGAGCAGACCGTGCTCGAGGTCGCGCTCGCCAATGGCATCCACGTGCCCACTTTCTGCTGGCACCCGCAGCTGTCGACGGCCGGCAACTGCCGGATGTGCCTGGTCGAGGTCGAGGGCCGCGGACTCGATATCGCCTGCAACATGCCGGTCAGCGCCGGCATGAAGGTGTTCACCGACTCCGACGAGGTGAAGGCGCACCGCAAGGCCATACTGCAGTTCATAACGCTCAATCACCCGGTGGACTGCGGCATCTGCGACAAGGCCGGCGAGTGCACGCTGCAGGATTACCACTACACGTACAACGGCGAGGCCTCGCTGTCGCGCGACGAAAAGGTGACCTCGACCAAGTACTACAACCTGTCGAACCGCATCCTGCTCGACAACGAACGCTGCATCCTCTGCCTGCGCTGCACGCGATTCACCCACGAGATATCGAAGTCCATGGCGCTCGGCGTCGAACGCCGCGGCGACGTGTCGAACATCCGCCCCGTCGAGGATCGTCCTCTCTCCGAGGACCCATACTCCGACAACATCGTGGACATCTGCCCGGTCGGCGCGCTCCAGTCGCGGCAGTTCCTGCACAAGGCCCGCGTCTGGTACCTCAAGGCCACGCCGTCGGTGTGCCCGGGCTGCGAACGCGGCTGCACGATCCAGGTCTGGCATCGCAAGCCGGAGTGGTTCCTGAAGTCGCTCGACCAGCGACAGAACACCAGCATCGCGCGCATCACGCCGCTCGAGAACCCGGCCGTGAACGGCCCGTGGATATGCAACAAGGGGCGCGACCTGGCACGGATCTTCGAGCGCACCCGCGCCGAGGAGCCGATGCTGAAGGGCCGACCGGTGGGCATCGCCGCGGCGCTGGATGAGGCCCGCCGGCTGATAGGGGCGGCGCGGCATCCCGTTGCGCTGGTGTCGAACTGGGGTTCCAACGAGGAACTCGAGACGTTCAAGCGCTGCCTGGGCGAAGTGTTCCACTGCCACGTCAAGCGCGACTGGCTGCCCGAGGATGGCGAGCGCGTCCAGGACGACCTGCTGATCCGCGCCGACAAGAACCCGAACTCGGCCAAGGCACGAGAGCTTTTCCACGAGGTCGGCGACCCGGTGATCGACGAAGGCACCGACCTGGTGCTGGTCTGGGGCGAGGGTTTCGACTTCGCCCGCGTGCCACGACAGGCGAAGGTGATATTCATCAATTCGTACCTGCAGCCCGAGAACGGCCACGCCGACGTGTTCCTGCCGGCCAGCATCCAGACCGAGCGACGCGGCCACTACACCAACTTCCAGGGCGTGGTGAGCGTGTTCGAGCCCTGCTTCGAGAAGAAGCCGGGCGTGTCGCACGCCGAGGACCTGTTCAAGGCGCTGGCCACACCCGCACGGGAACACGCATGACGCCGGACTTCACCATCCTGGTCGTGTACATCGCCTACGCGCTGGGCCTGCTGCTCACGCTCGGCGCCGTGCTCACCTGGGTTGAGCGCAAGCAGGCCGCGATCATGTCGGACCGCATCGGCGCCAACCGGGCCTACCTGCGCATCCCGTTCACGCAGGTGAAGCTGATCTGGTGGGGCCTGTTCCACGGCATGGCGGACGGCCTGAAGCTGCTGCTGAAGGAGGATTTCAAGCCGCGCGCCTACGACCAGCTCGCCTACACGCTCGGGCCGTGGCTCGCGTTCACGCCGGTCATGCTGGTATTCGCGGTGATTCCGTTCGGCGGCACTCTCGACCCGGGCCTGCTGTTCCCCGGTCTCGCCGATACGTTCGGCGGACGCACCTACCCGATGCAGATCGCGCCGATCGACGCGGGACTGCTGGTGGTGTTCGCGTTCAGCGGCATCAGCATCATCGGCGCGATGCTCGCGGGCTGGTCGTCGGACAACAAGTTCTCGATGCTCGGCGCGCTGCGCGCCGGCGCGCAGATGATTTCCTACGAGCTGGTGATGGGGCTCACCGTACTCGGGCTGATCCTGATCTACGGCACGGTGGACCTCGACTCCATCGTCCGTCAGCAGTCCGGGACCGCGCTCGGTTTCCTGCCGGCCTGGGGCATCGTCTGGCAGCCGCTCGGCGCGCTGCTGTTCCTGGTTGCGGGCATCGCCGAGAACAAGCGTATCCCGTTCGACCTTCCCGAGGCCGAGTCGGAACTCATCTCGGGTTACTTCACCGAATACAGCGGCATGAAGCAGGGCTTGTTCATGCTCTCGGAGTTCGTGGAGATCGCGATCATCGCGGCGCTGTTCGTCACGCTGTTCTTCGGCGGCTACAACCTGCCGTGGATGAGCGACGCAGGCTTCACGCTTCCCGGCGGTGCGGTCCTGGCCATGAGCCACGGCTGGGTCGTGCTGGTGCAGCTCGTCACGTTCCTGGTGAAAGTGCTTCTGCTGTGCAGCTTCCAGATCCTGGTGCGCTGGACACTGCCGCGTTTCCGCTGGGACCAGCTGCTGCGCTTCGCGTGGAAGTTCCTGCTGCCGCTGGCAATCATCAACCTCGTCGTGACCGTCGGCGCGGTCTGGGCAATCGGGTGAGTCGGCACACATGAACCGCAAGCCCCATATCCGCCGCCGCTACTGGAACGAGCCCGAGATGGGCTGGTGGGAGCGCGCCTATGTGTTCGAGGTGGCGCGCGGGCTCGCCATCACCGGCGGCGTGTTCCTGCGCAACATGGCCAAGTGGATCACCGGCCGCAAGGGTGCGCTGACCTCCTACTACCCTGAGGAAACCCGCGCCGATTACGCAGCCGCAAACCGCGGCAAGCACGTGCTCACGCGACGCCCGGACGGGCGGCCGCAGTGCGTGGCCTGCAACATGTGCGCGACGGTGTGTCCTGCACAGGTGATCGAGATCGATGCCGCCTTCGACCCCGACGATCCGTCGCACCCGAAGTACCCGTCGCGCTTCGAGATCGACTATTCGCGCTGCGTGTTCTGCGGCCTCTGCGTCGAGGCCTGCCCCGAGGACGCCATCCGCATGGCAAAGGAAACCCCGGGCCTGCCGGGCTTCGATCGCCACGGCATGTGGCTGGGCAAGGAAGAACTGCTGAACTGGCAGCCCCAGGAAGACGTGGCCAAGCCCTACCCTGTCGTGGGCGGCGGCGCGTCGGGAGGCCGCCCATGAACGGCAGCATGCTGCTCACGCTGTTCTTCTGCGCCGGCGCGCTCGCGGGCGGCGTGCTGATGCTGGTCGCGCGGCACCCGATGCGCGTGGCGCTGGCGCTGATCGGCTCGATGCTGTCGCTTGCAGGCATCTACGCGATCCTCGGCGTGCACGTGATCGCGGTCTTCCAGGTGCTGATCTACGTGGGCGCCGTCATGGTCTTCATGGTCTACGTGATCATGCTGCTCGACGTGCGCGATCCGTCATTCCTGCGCCGCTATGGCAGCACGCTGGTGACCGGGATCATCGCGGCCGCGCTGCTGGCTGCGGCGCTTGCGGCCGTCGTGTCCGGAGGGGGCGCGGCGGTGGCCCTCGACGCGGATGCCACGGGCGGAGCGCAGTTCCTGGTCCAGCCGTTCTCGGCCGGGTTCCTGCGCGAATACTGGCTGCACTTCGAGCTGACATCCGTGCTGCTGCTCGCGGCCGTGGTCGCGGCAGTCGCGGTCATCAAGGGGGGACGGAGGAACGATGGATAGGGCGCAGCTGCTGCTGCTGACCGGCGTCGCGCTGTTCGCGCTCGGCCTGGCTGGCGTGATGGTGCGTCGCAACGCGCTGGTGATGCTGATGTGCATGGAGTTGATGCTGAATGGCGTGATCCTGACGCTGGTCACCTTTGCGCAGCAGACGGCCACCATCGCCGGCGCCGTGCTGGCGCTGCTGATCTTCGTGGTCGCCGCGTCTGAGATCGGCATCGCGATCCCGATCGTGCTGCTGCTGTCGAAACAGCGGCGCACGCTCGACGTCGAGGCCTACCGGGAGCTGAAAGGCTGACCATGAACCTTCTCACTCTCATCGTGCTGCTGCCGCTGGCCGGCTTCCTGCTGAACGGCCTCGTCGGTCCGCGCGCCGGAAAGACATTCGTCAGCTTCGTGGGCTGCGGGCTGCCGGTGCTGGCGTTCCTGGCCACCGTGCGCTGCTTCCTGGAACTGCAGGGCGCCGGCGAAGGCGCGGCGCTGCTCGGGACGACCTACACCTGGGCCTCGGTCGGCGGCTCGAACTTCGACATCGCGTTCTACTTCGACCGCCTGAGCGCCGTGATGACGCTGATCGTCACCGGCGTAGGGTCGCTGATCCACGTGTATTCGACGGGCTACATGAAGGACGACGCCAGCTACGCGCGCTACTTCGCGTATCTCAACCTGTTCCTGTTCTTCATGCTGCTGCTGGTGCTCGGCCGGTCGCTGCTGGTGACCTTCGTCGGCTGGGAAGGCGTCGGGCTCGCCTCCTACCTGCTGATCGGATTCTGGTTCGAAGATCCGGTCAAGGCCGCCGCGGGCAAGAAGGCGTTCATCACCAACCGCATCGGCGACGCCGGCTTCCTGCTCGGCATGTTCCTGCTGTACCACACGCTGGGCACGCTGGACATGGACCGCGTCAACGATGCCTTCAACGCGCCGGTGATGCCTGCGGTGTCGGCAAGCCTGGTGGGCGTGCTGCTGTTCATCGGCGCGATGGGCAAGAGCGCGCAGATCCCGCTGCACGTCTGGCTGCCGGACGCGATGGCCGGCCCGACGCCGGTGTCTGCACTGATCCATGCGGCCACGATGGTGACCGCGGGCGTGTACCTGGTCGCAAGACTCAACGGCGTTTACGCGCACGCGCCGGAAGCCTCGCAGCTTATCGTCGTGATTGGTGCCGCGACCGCGTTCTTCGCCGCTACGGTCGCGATCGTGCAGACCGACATCAAGAAGGTACTGGCCTACTCGACGCTGTCACAGCTCGGCTTCATGTTCGTGGCACTCGGCGTCGGCGCCTACGGCGTCGCGGTCTTCCACCTCTACACGCACGCCTTCTTCAAGGCCTGCCTGTTCCTCGGGGCCGGCAGCGTCATCCACGCGATGTCCGGCGAGCAGGACATCCGCAGGATGGGCGGCCTGGCGAGGAAGATCCCGGTCACGTTCGTCACGTTCGCAGTCGCAACGGCGGCCATCGCCGGCATCCCGCCGCTTGCGGGTTTCTTCTCCAAGGACGAGATCCTCTGGTTCTCGTTCGCCAGCGAGACCGGTGGTTCGACGCTGCTGTGGCTCACGATGTCATTCACGGCGCTGATGACCTCCTTCTACATGTTCCGGCTGCTGTGGGTGACGTTCCTTACCCCCTCGCGCATGACCCACGAAGCGGAGCACCACGTGCACGAGTCGCCGTTGTCGATGACCGGCGTGCTGGTGGTGCTCGCGGTGCTTTCCGCGGTCGGCGGCTTCATCTCGATCCCGCATTTCCTCGAACCGCTGCTGCCGCTGGCGCGGGCCCACGAGTCGCTGGAGCACTACGAGACGACTTTGATCGTTCTGTCGGTGGTGCTGGCGGCGATCGGCCTGGCGGCCGCGATCTTCATCTATCGCAACGGCCTCGCGAGGGCCGATGCACTTGCCGCCCGCTTCCCGCGGCTGCATCGCCTGCTTTCGGGCAAGTACTTCGTGGACGAACTGTACGACGCGGTGCTGAACCGGCCGCTCAACTGGATCTCCGACCGTGTATTCCTGCGCCTCGGCGACGGGCTGCTGATCGACGGCACGCTGAACGGGCTGGCGGCAATCGCACAGCGCACCGCCGGGCGACTGTCCCGCGTAGAGACCGGCAACCTGCAGTTCTACGTCGTGCTGGCTGTGCTGGGAATCGTCGCCTGCCTTGGCTGGATGCTCAACAATGGCTGACGCGACCATCCTCAACCTGGTGCTCTGGCTGCCGGTGATCGGCATGATCGCGATTGCCCGCCTGCCGCAGGGCGCCGACCGCACCGTGCGCGGCCTCTCGCTCGGGCTGATGCTGCTGCAGTTCGTGCTGGCCGCGTGGCTATATGTCCGCTTCGACCCCTCGCAGCCGGGCCTGCAGTTCGCGACCGACCAGCCCTGGATCAGCCAGTGGGGCATCGGGTACCGCATCGGGCTCGACGGCTACAACGTGCTGCTGGTCACGCTCACCTGCTTCCTCGGGCCGCTGGTGGTCGCCGGCGCCTTCTCCGCCATCCAGAAGGACGTGAAGCTCTTCTACGCGATGGTGTTCTTCATACAGTTCGCGATGCTCGGGGCCTTCGTCGCCCAGGACCTGTTCCTGTTCTACGTGTTCTGGGAAGCGATGCTGATCCCGATGTTCCTGATCATCGGCATCTGGGGCGGCGAGCGGCGCATCTACGCGACCTTCAAGTTCGTGCTCTACACGGCGTTCGGCAGCATCCTGATGCTGGCCGCGCTGATCTACCTCGTCTACTCGCTGAAGGAGTCCGGCGGGGTCGCGTCGTTCGCGTTTGCCGACCTCTACGGAAACCGCCTGCCGCCGGGAACGCAGGCGTGGCTGTTCGCCGCCTTCGCGCTCTCGTTCGCGATCAAGGTGCCTGTGGTCCCGCTGCACACCTGGTTGCCGGACGCGCACGTCGAGGCGCCGACCGCGGGCTCGGTGATCCTGGCGGGTGTGCTGCTGAAGATGGGAACGTACGGCTTCATGAAGCTCGGCTTCCCGATGTTCCCCGACGCCGCACGCGCCTTCACGCCGGTCATCATGACGCTGGCGGTGGTGAGCATCGTGTACGGCGCCTGCCTCGCGCTGGTGCAGAACGACATCAAGAAGATCATCGCCTACTCCTCGATCAGCCACCTCGGCTACGTGATGCTGGGCCTCGCGAGCCTCGACCTGATCGGCATCCAGGGCGCGATCATCCAGATGGTGAGCCACGGCCTGGTCGCGGGCGGGCTCTTCACGATGGTCGGCATGATCTACGAGCGCTGCCACAGCCGCGATCTCGCGGCATACGGCGGTCTCGCGAAGCTGCTGCCGGTGTACTCGGTGTTCTTCGCGATCCTGACGCTCGCCTCCATTGGCCTGCCGACCACGAGCGGATTCACCGGCGAGTTCATGGCGCTGATGGGGGCCTTCAACGCCGCGTGGCCGCTTTACGCGGCGGGGCAGTCGCTGCCGCTGGTGCTCGCGGTGCTCGCCGTCACCGGCGTGGTGCTGGGGGCGCTCTACATGCTGCGGCTCGCGCAGCGTTTCCTGTTCGGCAAGGAACGCGCTCCGCACCAGCCGTTCACCGACCTGGTCGCGAGGGAGAAGATCATCCTCGTGGCGTTCGTGATCGCGATTTTCTGGCTCGGCCTGTTCCCGCAGGGACCGCTTGCCAAGACCGAGCCCGCGGCGCGTGAATTCCGCTCACTGGTGCTGGCCAGCCACGCCGACGACGAGGGGATGCAGTGAACTGGCAAGACGTCCTGACCGCGATGCTGCCCGAGCACCTGCTGCTCGTCGGCATGCTGCTGATCCTGGGACGCGAGA
>JALHTE010000175.1 GCA_022865595.1 Steroidobacteraceae bacterium
CGTGAGGCGACCGAGGACAGCGCGGTGACACGCGCGACAGTTTCATGACGCTGGTTCCGCAAGAGAGGGCCGTTAGTGGTGATAGTTGCAGGCATTTTGACAGGATTCGCCCCGAGCATGACCGCGTCATGAGGCGACGATACGCATACGTCCTTCTGTTCGCGGTGCCTGCCTTGCTGGCTGCGGCCATCGTTGCCGTCGTGGTTGGTGCGGCCGCGGCGGGCGGGATGTGGCTGTTCGTGTTCGGTGACAATCCGTGGCCGGCGTCGGCCGGCACAGCACTCACGGTACTATTCCTGGTGGCGGGTGTGGCCACGTGGGCGGGTCTTCTGGCCGTGGCGTATGCGTTTGGCAAGAAGCAGGAGGAACGTGCCACAGCCAGTCTCCGGCCCGTGGTGACGGCAGTGGGCGCCACGGCGATCCTCGCGTTGGCGGTGGTGTTTCAGCAGTGGCGCGTCGGGAACCTGGGGCCGAAGTCCGTCGATGTGTTGTGTTCCGAATATTGTCGGGAGAAGGGATTCACTGCGAGCGCGACTTCGCCGCGAGATTCGGGCGACGCGACCTGCGGTTGCTTCGACGTGCAGGGACACGAGGCGGTGAAGGTGCCGATCGGGCAGGTCACCCCGAATGCGGGAGAGCGATGACGGAAAGGGAATGTCTGCGGGAGCGGCTTCTGCTTCGTGTCGCTTCCAACCGGCGTATCGACTTCTAATTTAGAACCACCCAGAGGCGCTCCTACTGGTTGCAGCATCTCGCGCTACGGGGCAGCGCGGAACTTTGTGCAGACCTGAGGAATGTTAATGATGTGCACGATTCGCAGTCGACGGTCGACGCATGCAGCAAAGGCATTACGTTGGAGGAGATGGTTTTGCAGTCCGATCCAGGTGGAATGCTCGAGCGCAAACTACAGTGGTTGTTCCCGTCCGATGCGGATCGTGAGCAAGCCCGCGAAAGCCTGGCAGAGCTGATCTCCGGGGTTGAGGGCAAGCGCGTGGCGCTCGCGGCGTTCAAGCTCGCGGGATCGGATCTCGGGGAGCTCCGGCGCTGCGTCGACGCTGCGCGCATTGACTATCGTGACATCCTGGCGTGGGCCGAGTATCCACGGCAGATGCGGCTTGGGGCGTCCGCTCCGGCTGCTGAGCAGGAGGCGGCGCGTCGGGAGGATGCGGCGGAATACCAGCGGTGGTTGGGAGTAAATTGAGTTAGCTGCGAGTGTCACCGCGCACTGAGTGTCGTGACCTTGTCGCATCCGTCGACCGTCGACTTCGACTCATTTACGTCAGGGACATTCCTCCGGTCTGCCTCCGCTCCGCGGTTTGACGGTCGTCGGGCGGGGGACAGGCTCAGATCGCGAAGCTGTAGCGGGCGCGCAGGCGGGCGAGGTGCTCGGGCATGCCGGGCCAGGTTGACGTGGCCTGCCACTCACTCCAGAGATCCCGGTAGGAAATCGAAATGAACTTCGTGTCGCAGCCTGTGACACGATTGGCGAAGTCTTCCACTTCGCGGCGGTGCTGTTTGTAGGCGTCGATACTGCCGGCGTTCGTCGGTTCCCAGTAGAGATATACGAGGACACGCTTCGTCTGCGGGTAAGAGACTTTCAGTCCGAGGTAGTGCTTCACGAACTGCGCGGCGTCGAGGCGCGTGTAAGGTAGCTTTTCCTTTGGATACGCCGCCAAGCGGGAAGCGCGCTTATACATTTCGGTCCATTCAGGCTCGGCGATTGGACTTTTTCCATGGCCACCCAGGAAAGGCGCAACGTATTTTGGCGACAACTCCTGTTTCTTTGTCGAGAGCGGTTCGAGGAACTTCGACTCGACGGCAACCACCGTACCGGCTGAGAAAGCCAGCAGATCGAGATTGGGCGAGCGCGAGGGTTGTCCGTTCGCCTCGATAAGGCCGTTCGGGCATTTGCCCTCGAACTTCGGGGGCGCCGTGAAGTTGCCGAATCCCGCGATGGTCAGTGCGTCAGGGTGCGCCTTGAAGGGCGCGAAATTGTTTACTGCCAAGGCGGACGAGGAGTAGGTCGCGCAGAATTTGGCGGGGCGCGTCTTACCGTCGCGTAATTCGTTGCCGTCAGCGGCGTCCAGATCATCTTTGAAATCGGCCAGGGTGACGCCCGGGATCAGGTTGTCCGCTAGTTCTCGAACGTACAGCGGGCGGTCGCTGCGGAAAACAGCCGATGGTTTCAGTGTAGCTGCTTGAGCCGCTGCGGCGCGCTTGGCGCGGTCTTCCAGGTTGGTGGTCATGCCGTGAACGATACGACGTTGGCGTCGCAGGAAAAGAAGGGATTTCCACGAGCCCGGGTCGGCTACCGGTCCATCACTAAGTCGCCGCTGCTGCGGACGGGTGTCAGCTGAACTCGCGAACCTCACTGACCGTGATGACCCGGTCGATGCGGGTGCCGTCCCAGCGGTAGCGGAAGTGTTTGCCCTGGACCGGCAGTGAGACGGTGCGGGTGCGGAAGGCGGCGATGCACTCGCCGCCATCGCGTCGGGCACTCAGGTAGTTCAATCCCCACGATCCAGCGGCGCGACGCTCCGCAGCGAATGCCTGGCAGGCAGGATAGGTGCTGATGTCGGGGTCCCGCATCGTGCTCCAGGCGCGACCGCGGATGTCATCCAGCGGCTGCAGCACTTTGCCGACGTAGCAGCGGCGCTCGACCTCGATCGGGGGTTCCGCGGTCTCGCGCAGGAAGCGTGCGGTGTGGAAGACCGTCTCAGCGACGGCCGTGTCCTCGTCGAGCGCGGCGTAGTAGGCGCCGTGGGTGCCGTCGCTGAATCGCGTCGGGCGACCGAGGTGGGTGTAGGCCGCCATCACGACCGTGGCCCCGGGGCCGGTGACCCAGTCTTCCTTCGGCACGCGGTAGAGGTCGCCAGCCGCAGCGCGAAGCCGATCGTTGGTCAGGCCCTCGACAGCGTAGAGAATTTCCAGTTCGTCGGCGTCTGCGAGCGTTTCAAAGATCTCGATCGGCGGGAAGCGCGACGGGATGATCCGGTATTGCCGTCGTCCGCTCAGGTCCCGGCGACGGATGCGGTTCTTAACCGCCACGCCAGGCGTCCAGGTGACGGCGCACCTGGTAAAGGTCGTCGACGCGACCCTGTCGCATGACGTCCAGCGCCGAGCGGCCGCCGAAGGCGATGTTGTCGCGCTTCACCCAGCTCGCGGCGCGCTCCTTGATCGGCAGCAGGATGGCGAGTGCCTTGTAGATGCCGAGCAGGACGCTGATGCGCTCGAGCGTGTCGGCGGGAAGTGCGGCGACCTGACCTTTGCGCCAGCGGTAGAAGGTGCGGCGGCTGGGGTGACCGAGGAGTACGCCCTGCTCGTCGGCGGTGAGTCCCCATTCCGCCGCGAGGTTGAAGAACGCCTTGAGCGCGACGTCATCGACGCGCTTGCGGTCGAACGAGGCCAAGGCGTGGCGGGCGGTGGTGCCTGCGGTGTTCATGGTGTTGAGTGCCAATTGGCACTATC
>JALHTE010000176.1 GCA_022865595.1 Steroidobacteraceae bacterium
AGCACCAGCGGGAAATCGACCATCAGCGGCGTGATCGGGTTGGTAACGCTGTCGCCCATGCGATATGCCGCGGTTGTCATTTCCGGCGAAATCCCGAGCAGCATAAGCATCGGCACCAGCACCGGTGCGAGCATCCCCCACTTCGCGCTGGCCGAACCGACAACGAGATTCATGCTCGCGGCCAGCACGACGATCGCGGCGACCAGGAACGGCGCAGGCAGGGCCAGTTTTCCCAGCCCGGCAGCCCCGTTTATGGCAAGGATGATGCCGACATTCGACCAGTTGAACAGCGCGATGAAGTGCGCGGCGGCGAAGGCCATGACAATGTAGTACGACATGCTTGCCATGCCCTCGCTGATCATGCGGATCTCGTCGCGATGGTTGCGATTCACGCCGGCCGCACGGCCATAGGCCACGCCCGTGACCAGGAACAGCAGGAAGAACGCAGCGACCAGGCTCTGCAGTAGCGGCTGCAGCCCCTTGGCGGCTCCGCCGCTCGCAGCCGCGACCTCGTCGAACAACGGCGCGCCACCTTCGGCTCCAGACCAGACAGCCGGCCAGGCGAGCAGCGCGAACAGCAGGACGATCGCGACGGCGCCGAGACCCGCAGCACGCAGTCCACGCTTCTCGGCGCCGGTCAGGTCCATGCCCACGGCGGCGACGGGTGCCTCGTCCGTCGGCGTCCACGCGCCGAATCGCGGCGCCACGACTCGCTCGGTGATGAACCAGCCTAGCGGCACAATGACGAACGTCATGCTTGCGATGAAGTACCAGTTGCCCGCGATGTTCATCTTCCAGCCCGGCACGAGCAGTTGGGCCGCCGGCTCGCTGAGGCCGAGCAGCAGCGCATCGAGCTGGCCCGGCAGCAGGTTCGCGGAGAAACCACCGGCGACGCCCGCGAACGATGCTGCGATGCCGACGATCGGATGCCGACCGGCGGCCGCATACAAGGCGCCGGCCAGCGGGATCATCACCACGAATGCCGCGTCCGCGGCCTGGTTAGCCATGACCGACACGAAGACGACGATCGGCGTGAGCCAGGTCATGGGCACGCCCCTGACGGCGGCGCGCATCGCTGCGCCTGCGAGTCCAGTGCGCTCGGCCAGGCCAGCACCGAGCATGACGAGCAGCACGTAGCCCAGCGGTGCGAATCCCGTCAGCGTGCGCGGCATTTCGACCAACAGGCGTTCCAGATTGCCGCTGGAGAGCAGGCTGGTCGCGCGAATGTGCTGCCCGGTGACCGGGTTCACCGCTTCCCACCCCGCGGCCGCGCCCACGACGCTGAGTGCCATCACCGCGGCAATCAGCCAGACAAAGATCAGCACCGGGTCCGGAAGGCGGTTACCCGCCCGCTCGATCGCGTCGAGCACACGCTGCGCGGACGAGACGCGGCGCGGCAGCGACGCGTCGGGCATGGGGTCCGGTAGCGTCAAGGCCTGCCGCCGGGCGGCGGGCTCGCCAGCCAGGCCTCGGCGATGCGCACCCAGGCGCTGCCGCCGATCGGGATCAGTTCGTCGTTGAAGTCGTAGCTCGGGTTGTGAAGCATGCACGGTCCGAGGCCGTGACCCCCGTCGCGGTGCTCGCCGTCGCCGTTGCCGACCAGGAAATAACACCCCGGCTTCACCTGCAGGAAGAAGCTGAAGTCCTCGGCACCCATCGTCGGCCGGAAGTCGAGCACGTTCTGCGGGCCGACCAGCTCGCCGAGCACGCGGCGCGCGAAGTCAGTCTCGGCCAGGTGGTTGACGGTCGCGGGGTACTGGCGGCGGAACGAGAATTCGCATTGCGCGTCGAACGCCGCGCAGGTCGCCTCGGCGGCGGTCTTCATGCGCCGCTCGATCATCTCCAGCACCTCCTCCGAGAAGGTGCGGACCGTGCCCTCGAGCACGCAGTCGTCCGGCACGACGTTGACGGCCTCGCCGGCGTGGATCTTGGTCACCGAGATCACGCCGGTGTCGAGCGGGTGCTTGTTGCGCGTGAGGATGGTCTGGAAGGCCTGCACCATCTGGCAGGCCACGGGCACCGGGTCGATGCCGTTGTGCGGCATCGCCGCGTGTGCGCCCTTGCCACGGATCGTGATCCGGAACTCGTTGCTCGATGCGAAGGTGGGTCCCGGGCATAGCGCGAACTGCCCGACACCGAGGCCCGGCCAGTTGTGTGCGCCGAAGATCGCTTCCATCGGGAAGCGCTCGAACAGGCCGTCCTTGATCATCTCGAGCGCGCCCGCGCCGCCCTCCTCGGCCGGCTGGAACACCAGGTACACGGTG
>JALHTE010000177.1 GCA_022865595.1 Steroidobacteraceae bacterium
CATCGGAAGCTTTGAAGTCGTCATCCCCGACCCACGAGCAGCGTCACAGGGATCGTCCGACTTGAGGGCGCGCGTGACCGACACGAGCGGTACCGTTTCGGTCGATGCAGCATTGACGCTCTCTGACGGACGCAGCTTCCTGCTCGAGGGCACCGTGGCAGCTCGCGACGGGGCACCGCCGGGGCTGGTGCAATCACTCGAATACCTCGGCCCTGCCGATGCGACGGGCCGGCGCCAGTTCGGGGTGAGCGGTACGTTCTAGGTCCAGTCCCGCCACGCCGACAGCAGCGGGAAGTACAGTCCCAGCCGGATCGGCTCGGGGCCTAGGTGCCGCACCAATGCGGCGTAGCGCTCGAGTTGCGGTGAGTATCGCTGCTGCTCGCGGTCGAGGAACTCCTCGAGTCCGGCGCCTTCGTGCGTGCTCGTCTTGTAGTCCACGATCCAGCGCGTCCCCTGCCCGTCAACGAAAGTCCGGTCGATCACCACGGACACCACGTCGCCGTTCACCCGCCCCGACAGGGCCAGTTCACCGTACGACGAGGAATGGTGTTGACCGAGCAGCCAGCGTCCACGTTCGTCTTCGAGCGTGCGCTTCACGGCGGTCGCCACGCGCTGGACGGCATCTGCGCGGCGGTCAGCGGGTACGCCGAGTTCCGCGAGTTCGTCGCGGTAGCGACGCGTGGCCGAGGATCCCTGTGCGTGAGCCGACGGGCCAGCACTGCCGCCGACGATGCGCAGAAGCTCCCGGTGTACGACAGTTCCGACATGACGTGCCGTCTCCGACGCCCAGTCGAACTGGACCGGTGGCTCGGTCGTCGCACGCGGCCGGCTCGACGACTCGATACGGGGCATCTTCAGCGCCGGCATCGACCACCCGAGCGGCAGGCGTCGTAGCAACGGGTCGCGGGCAATGACCGGAGGCGTCTCGCCTTCGATCGTCGCTGCGCCTGCAAGCCGTGCCTGAAACGCCGACTCGACCGCCGGCCACAGCATCCCGAGCGCCACCGTCGACGGGGGCGTCACGATCGTCGGCCCGCCGCCGTCTCCGCCCTTGAGTGCGCAACTGCCGAACAGGTGCAGCCGGTGCTTCGCACGCGTGGCCGCGACGTAAAGCAGCCGCCGCTTCTCCTGCAGCAGCTTCCCGCTTTCCAGGCCTTCGAGCCAGCGGTAGAGCGGGTTCGGGTCGTCCCCGGTACCTGCAAGCGGTGCGACGACCAGGCCGCGGCCACCGGCTCCAGGCAATCGCGCCCACTGCAGCAGGCGCTTGTCGTCCGAGCGCGATCGCCGCTCGAGGCCGGGAACGATGACCGTGTCGAACTCGAGTCCCTTCGCCTTGTGCACGGTCAGCAAGTGCACCCGGATCGAAGCGTCGGGGCGCGACGGCGCGTAGAGCTTTTCGAGCGCCTCGGCGAGCCTGCCGAGGTCCACGAATCCGCGGGCACGCCGTTCGAGTTTCGCGAGCTCGTCGAAGTACGTCTGCGCTTCGTCGAGCTCGCGCGCGGGCCCGGCCGTGGCAGGGCCGCCCAGTGCAAGCCAGGCGCGCTCCACGGTATCGCGGAGCCCGAATCGTCGCAGCTCGACCGGTGCAGCCTCCAGGATGGTCCAGAGCCTGCCGAGCCTTGCGCGCGCGTCTGGTCCGAGCCGCCCTCGCCGTTCGTCATCCCGCAGCAGTTGTGGCAGCGTCGCGCCCGGCCGGTCTCCGCACAGCGCGTGAAGTTCGGCGAGAGTCAGCCCACACCAGGGCGCGCGCAGCACCGCAAGCCACGCCGGGCGATCCGCAGGGTGCGCGATGGCACGCGTCAGCGCGAGCAGGTCGAGCACGATGGGCCGCTCGCCCAACGGGTCGATGTCGGTGGCCTGGAACGCAACACCCCTGCGCACCAGTTCACCCACTATGTGCAGCAGGTGGCTTCGACCCTGCACCAGGATCGCGATGTCGGCATCGTCATCCTCCGCGAGCCGCTGCTCGACCACGTCGGCGACCGAGCATGCCTCGAACAGTCTGCTGCGACGGAACAGCGGATGCACCTGCACACTGCCGTCCGCGCCAGCTGCCATCGCCGCGACACTGGCCGAGTGCGTCACCGCGCCGGTCACCTCGTCGTCCAGTGCCGGCAGCACCTGCGCAAAACAGCCATTCACCCAGTCGACCAGCGGACCTGCCGAACGATAATTGACCGCCAGCGAAAGCGGTTCGAGCACGAGGTCGCCGAGGCCACGTTCGCGCACGTCGAGGAACAGGCCGACCTCTGCATTCCGGAACCGGTAAATGGACTGCATCGGGTCGCCGACCAGGAACAAGGTCCGGCCGTCGTCCCGCTGCCAGCCGCTGGTGAGTTTTCCGAGCAGGCTGACCTGGGCCTCCGACGTATCCTGGAATTCGTCGACCAGCAGGTGCTGCAGCGTTGCGTCGAGCGCAAGCGCGGTATCCGTGGGCGCATCGTCGCTGCCCAGCGACTGCTGCGCAGCCGCTGCGATGCGCGGATAGTCGGCCAGCCGCCTCTCGGAAAACACGACCTCGAGTTCCGCGGCCGCCAGTCGCAGCACCACCAGCTGTGCCTGCAGCACGCGCCACTCGTCGGTCGAGTAGCGAGGCCCCGGCAGCCGGCGCACGGCGTCGAGTCGTGCCGTCAGCTCCTCGAGCGGTGCCAGCGCCGACGCCACGGCCATCGCGCGCTGCTTGAGTGGCGCGCCGGGCTTTCCAGGCGGGAAGCCCACCCTGTAGTCGAAGCTCATGCGTGGCGTGCCGCTGGTGGTGAGTAGCAGGGCCGCGAGGCCGAGCCACTGTACTTTGTCCGCAAGCACGCCCTGCGGCGCGTTGCGCTGGCCCGCCCACTCTGCGATGGGCGACTCGCTGCCGGCCGCCATCAGCGTCGCGGCCGCTTCGCACGCCACCGCCGCGGCGTCGGCAAGCAGGTCCGCGGGGAACTCGCGCGCGAGTGCTGCGAGATGCGCCTCGACCAGCTCGGCACGCGCGCGTTCCAGGCTGGCCCGAAGATCCGCATTGGCGATCTCGTCACTGGTCACTTCCGGAAGGACCGGTCCCCAGGCATCGCGGCGCGCCAGCATCTCGATCACCAGGTCGACGAACTTCGGCACGCGGTTGTCGACGTGCGCGAGCAGGGTCGCGACCGCGCGCGAGTGCAGGTCCTCGCCTCCAGGCAGGTGTTCGAGCAGGCGCTCCGCGGCCTTGTGGTAGAGATCGCTCGCGTCGTCCTCCACCGCCAGGTCCGCACCGAGTCCGGACAATACGGGCAGCCTGCGGGCGAGTCCGAAATTGAGCGCGTCGATTGTCTGGATGCGCAGGCGCGCAGGGTTGCCGAGCAGGTCCCAGCCCAGCCGCGTGTCGACTGCGAGTGCCGTCCGTGCCAGTTCCAGCGTGCGCGCGTGCGGCAGCCTGCCGCCGGCCGAGGCTGGATCCTTCGCGGCGCGCAGTGCCCGAAGGATGCGATCGCGCTTTTCGGCCGCAGCCTTGCGCGTGAAGGTGATCGCCAGCACCGACTCCGGTGCCGTGACCGTCGCGAGCAGCGCGAGAAAACGACGAATCAGCAGTTCGGTCTTGCCCGATCCAGCCGGCGCCTGGACGATGAAGCTGCGCGTGACGTCGAGCGCGCGCTCACGAGCCTGTTCGTCCGAGCGTCTCAGGTCAGTCATCGCCCGACTCCCGCGTCGCGACACCGAGACGCGTTTCACCGATGCGACACAGCATGCCCAGTTCGCAGTAGCGGCACGCCCGCTCCGGGTCCGGCGCAAGGCGCGCGTCGCCCGAGGTGTGTTCGCGCGCGATAGAGGTCAGGCGCCTGTGCCAGGCGTCGATGAGTTCTTCCCAGGACGAATGCTCGTCCGGCCAGCCCCGGGACCCTTGTGCGATCAGGCCGGGAAATGCCGCGGAGTCGCGCGCCACACCGCTGTACGCGGTATCCCCGGTGCGGACGCGTCCGAACGCCACTGCCGACACGCGCCCGGCACCGACCGCCTCTACATAGAGCGGCAACTGGGGAAGCCGCGGGCGCTCACCGAACCAGGCTCCCGCCTCCGCGTCCGCGCCTGTCTTGTAGTCGATGACCGCGAGGCTGCCGTCCTCGAGCCGGTCGATCCGGTCGATCCGCAATGCCAGGGTGAGCCCCCCGATGTTGACCGCGTGTTCCTTCTCGACCGACTCGATCTCGAACGGCGGTCGCGCCGCGTCGATCTCGAGCAGCTCGGCGGTCCGGGCCAGCAGCCACTCGATCTCGATTTCCAGCAGCTGCCGCATGAAACCCTGCGCCGAGCGCAGCGCGACAGCGACTTCAGCCTCGACCGCCCTCGCTATCGTCACCCGCAGCTCGTCACGCGACAACTCACGCAGTGCCGCCTGTGTGCGCAATTCGAGCCACAGCCGCGCAAGCACCGTGTGGACCAGTTCACCGCGCTCCGAGGCGGCCACGCCGAGTTCCGGATCCTCGAGCGGACGCGCGCCGAGCCTGAATTCGGCCTGCGCGCGGAACGGGCACGCCGACTGGACCTCCAGCAGCTTCGCACCGCCACGCTGGGACTCCCCCGGCTCGACGGCCGGCATCGAACCGTCGGCCTGCTCATCGAGTGCCGGGCGTGCCGCGTGGATTGCAGCCGCCGCGGAGTCTGCCTTCCAGCAGTCCGGTGGATCGCCGCGAGGCACACCTGCCAGCAACGCGCTCGGCAGCAACGGCGCCTCGGCATCGAACCTGGGCACGCTCATGATGACGTCGTCGGCGCTGCGGCCGAGGCGCTCGAACAACCGCTTCGACTCCAGCGCGGCGATATCCGCCGTGGCACCAGGCATCTGCTGCGACTTCTGCCAGTCGCGGGGCAGGAACGGGTCGGGAAAAGCCGGCGCGGGCCAGCGCGTCGTGTCGAGGCCGCAGACCCACAGCGCGTCGAAGCTCATCCCGGCGCAGGTCGCCGCATCGATCACGGTCAGGCCCGCCCGAAGCTCCTGGGGCTCGAACAGCACGCCGTCGGCAAGATCGCGCAGAAGTGCAGCGGCTTCGGCCGCTCGCATCGTCCCGATGCAGTCGTCATTTGCGCCAAAATCAGCGAGCAGGCGGTCGCAGCGCTGGCGTGCCTGGTATTCGTCGCCGTCGAGCCCTTCGCCCGGCCAGTCAACCGCCGCCAGCAACTGGAACCACAGTTGGGACCAGCGGCTGGGCAAGGCACGACTTGGCCATTGCCCGGCAAGGTCAAGGCCCGAGCGCAGCGCGCGCTCGAGCCCTGGGCAGTCCTTGTCGCCCGCCAGCCGCGCGAGCGCAACGAGGCCCGGCTGCGGTCCTTCGTAGCGCCGCATGTGGGCATCGAGCCTCGCCCGTGCGTCGGCTTCGCTGCTGCCAGCAAGAAATGGATTCAGCAGCAGTCGACTCGCGACCGCGAGATCCACGACTCCGCAGCAAGCGTCGATGTAGTCGAGTGCTGCCGCGACCACCGGTTGCGCCGAGAGCGCCCGCGCCGCAGCGAGTTCGAAGCCACGAGACTCGGGCGCCGGCCCGAGTGCCAGCGTTGCGGCGGGGACGAGGACGCGCTCTACGCGCCTCCTCGCCTCGTCTCGACGGGCCGCAAGGTCCGGCACGACGATCGCAATCCTCGCCTGCGGATCGCGGTCCAGGCGGGCAGCCGCCCAGCGTGCTGCGACGTCGAGTTCCCCCTCGCGATCCTGGCACTCGACCCAGGACAACGATCCACGCCGCGAATCCGGCGGCCGCTGCGTGACTTCACAACCTGACTGCCTGAGGCGATCGAGCAGCGAGCGCTGCGCTGGCGTCAGTTCATCGAAGCCCGCGAGCTCGAGCTGCGTTGCCGGTGCGACCGCACCCAGTGTGGCTGTCGCCAGTGACTCGTCCACCCAGTCGTTCTCGCGCAGCCAGTCGGCGAATTCCCGCGCCCAGCGCGCGAACGCTAGCGACTCCGGGCGGTCCTCGGTGCCGAGTGCACGCTGCGGGATCTCCCATGCGTGCATCCGACGCCAGGACTGGTGGGCCACCCAACCGAGCCGGCCCGGCGAGACGAGGCTCGAGCTCGCGGGATCGCGCAGCACCGTGCGCTCCCAGACCATGCGGGCCGCGCCATCGGGCAGCCACCGGCCGGACATCCGCCCGGCCCGCCGCTCGTCCTCGAACATCCGCTGTACAAGGTCGGGCCACGCGAGGACATCCGGCGTTCGCCATACCTTGAGGCCCTGCCGCTGGCAGTCCTCATCGAAACGCAGTCGGAGCCAGTGGGCAAGACGCCGCGTCGGCGTGACGGTAGTCACTCCAGGTCGCAGGCTTTCTGTATCCACTAGTATCTATATAACAATAACTTATGAGATTTTATTGATCTGCTTTCAACAATTACCGGTCGCATCCACCACCCTCAGCGCAGGATTGGGGCGAGTCGCAGGGGACTCTCCAACCGCATAGTTCTGGAGCAGTTCTTCCATGCGCCCGAAGACGTCCGCGATCATCCGCGGCTCCGGCAGGTTCGTGACCCGGAAGTGGTTGGTGTACGGGACGTTGAAGCTCGATCCCGGGGCCACCAGCACGTGCTTGTGTTCGAGGAGGTCCAGTGCGAACTGCTGGTCGTCGAATCCAGGCAGGCCCTCGGTTCGAACTCCGACAAACGCGTACATCGCGCCGTTCGGCGGTGCCAGGTACAGGAACCGGCTTCGTGCGACCGCGTCGACGATTGCCTTGCGCGATTCGTACAGGCGGCCACCCGGTGTCACGAGTTCGCGGATGCTCTGGTACCCGCCGAGCGCCGTCTGCACCGCCCACTGGCCCGGGACGTTGCTGCACAGTCGCAGCGAGGACAGCAGTTCCAGCGCGGAGAGGTACTCGCGCGAATGTTCCAGGTCGCCCGAAAATACCGCCCATCCGACCCTGTAACCGCATGCGCGATACACCTTGGAGAGGCCGCACAGCGTCCCGCACAGTGTGTGCTGCACCAGGGTCGCCATCGGGACGAACTCGGCATCGTCGTAGGTCATCTGGTCGTAGATCTCATCGGCCAGCACAACCAGGTGATGCTTCTCCGCGATTCGCGCGATGGCCTCGAGCACTGCGCGCGGATATACGGCGCCGGTCGGGTTGTTGGGATTGATCACGACGATGGCGCGCGTGCGCTTCGTGATCAGCGATTCGATCTCCGCGGGATCAGGCACGAAGCCCTGCTCCGGCCGGCACGGGTAGTGAACCGCGCGACCACGGTTCAGGTTCACGGCCGCCGTCCACAGCGGGTAGTCCGGACTCGGGACCAGGACTTCCTCGTCCGCCGCGAGCAGCGCGCGCAGGGTCAGGTCGATCAACTCGCTGACACCGTTGCCGATGAACACGTCGTCGGCGGTGACGCCACGCACGCCCCGTTCCTGCTGCTGCATCACCACGGCTTCGCGCGCCGGGAAGATGCCCTTCTGGTGGCAGTAGCCCTCCGCCGAGCGCAGGTTCTCGATCATCGCCAGCCGCATCGTTTCGGGCGTCCTGAACCCGAAGGCACCGGGATTGCCGATATTGAGCGATACGATATCGTGGCCGAGACGCTCCATTTCATAGGCGCGCCGCGCCAGTCGGCCACGAATCTCGTAGCGCACGTTGGCGAGCCCCGGGCTCGGGCGGATGGTGCGGATCGGCATGGCCAAACCTTGCTGGTTGCGGTGCGTCAATTATGGCCCGGCAGCCGCAGGCTGCACAGGACCGGCTTCACGCGATGATCCCCAGCTTCCTCAGGCTGGCCAGCCGCGCCGAATCCAGGCCCAGTCTTTGGCCCAGCACGGCTTCCGTATCGGCCCCCAGCGGCGGCGGCGCGCGGTCGTACTCGACCGGTGTGCGCCCGAACGCCACCGGATTGCGCACGCCGGGTGTGGAACCAGCGGTCGGATGCGGCAGGTCGATCCGCAGGCCGCGGTGTTTCACCTGGGGCTCGGCGAACACCTGCGCGAGGTCGTTGATCGGCCCGCAGGGCACCTGCGCCGCCTTCAGCACTGCGAACCAGTCGGCGCTGGTGCGCTCGCGCATCAGCCGCTCGAGTACCGGGACAAGGGCTGCACGGTTCGCCACGCGGGCGCCGTTGGTCGCGTACGCCGGCTCCGTGGCCAGCGCCGGCCGGCCTATTGCCTCACATAGACGGCCGAACTGGGCGTCGTTGCCAACGGCCAGCATGACGTGCCCATCGGCCGTGGCAAACGCCTGGTAAGGCACGATGTTCGGATGCGCGGTGCCGCGGCGCACCGGCGGCGTGCCGCTGACCAGGTAGTTCAGGTTCTGGTTCGCGAGCCATGCCACCTGCGTGTCGAGCAGCGACAGGTCGATGTACTGCCCCTTGCCGGACGAATGCCGCTCGTGCAGCGCTGCGAGGATGCCGCTTGCCGCGTACATCCCGCACATCAGGTCGGCCACCGCGACACCGACTTTCTGCGGGCCTGCACCCGGCTGGCCATCGGGCACGCCGGTGACGCTCATCAGCCCGCCCATGCCCTGGATCATCGCGTCATAGCCTGGCTCCGCCGCATCGGGGCCGTCCTGCCCGAACGCGGATATGGACAGGTATATGAGACCCGGGTTCGACGGCCGCAGGTCCGCGTAGGCGAGCCCATACCGGGCCAGGCCGCCCACCTTGAAATTCTCGACCAGCACGTCGGCCTGCGCAGCCAACCCGAGAATCAGCTCCTGGCCTTCAGGCCGGGCGAGGTCGATGGCCACGGACCTCTTGCCTCTATTCGTGGACAGGTAGTACGCGGATTCAGCCGTGGCCTGGTCCTCGGCGTCGCGCAGGTACGGCGGTCCCCACGACCGGGTATCGTCCCCGCCTCGCGGGTGCTCGACCTTGATGACCTCTGCACCGAAGTCGGCGAGCAGCTGCGTGGCCCAGGGCCCTGCCAGGATGCGACTCAGGTCAAGTACGAGGATTCCGGCCAGCGGCCCTGCCATTCAGAGGCCCAGGAACACGATGCCCAGGCCGCATGCGCAGAGCGCGGCGCCCGCGAGCGCATGCGAATAGCGCTCCGCCGATTCCAGCGGCAGGTGCTGGATGCCCTTCAGGGCGAGCCAGACGACCGTGAGCATCGTCGCGACCGTCACAGCACCGAATGCCAGCACCACGACCGCGAGCCCCCAGGCGCTGTGCTGCGAGGCCGGGTACATGACCAGCGGAATCAACGGTTCGCAGGGGCCGAGCACGAAGATCACGAACAGTGCCCAGGGCGTGATGCTTTTCACCTTCGCCGGGTCCACGTGCGGGTGCAGGTGCCTGCCCTCGTGCCCATGCTCATGGCGATGCAGCGTGCCGTCTTCGTGCACGTGCTCGTGCGTGTGCGGTCGTGAACGCCATGCTTTCTTCAGGCCCCACACCATGTACGCCAGCCCGAATCCAGCGAGCAGCCAGGCCGCCACGTCGCCACGGATGCCTTCGAGCCACTGCAGGTGGGAGAGGGACACGCCCACGCCAATGCCGACGAGCCCGATGACGACCGAACCCAGCACGTGTCCCATTCCGCAGAGAGCGGTGATCCATAGCGTCCTGCGCTGCGTCCAGCCGCGCGCGGCCGACATGGCGACAAACGGCAGGTAGTGGTCGGGCCCGAGCAGCGTGTGGATGAAGCCGATGGACGCGGCCGTCAGGAACAGCAGTCCGATATCGATGTTCATACTTGCCCGCAACCCGAGTCAGTACAGGTCCGGGGAGCTAATCACACGGCCTACGGCCCAACAAGGCGGATAAAGACCTAGTCTCATTCAGGTATCCGCGGACAGCTCACGCCAACGGTGGCAGGAAACCGCGGCTCCGTCGCCGGCGGGCTCGAGCGACGGTTGCCGGTGCCAGCACGCATCGACCGCGTGCGGGCAGCGCGGTGCGAATGCGCAACCCGCCGACGGGACGGCGGACGGCGCGACCTCCCCGGTGGGTTCGTCCGGCGGCGAGCGCCTGGCCAGCCGGGGATCCGGCTCCGGGACCGCGGCCAGAAGCGCACGCGTGTACGGGTGGCGTGGCGTCGCGAACAGTGCGTCACGCGGCGCGCGCTCGACCACTCGCCCGAGGTAGAGCACCACGACTTCGTCGCAAAGGTGCCTCACGACGGCGAGGTTGTGGCTGATGAACAGCAGCCCGATGCCTTGCCGCTGCCGCAGGCCCGCAAGCAGGTTGACGATCTGCGCCTGGACCGACACGTCGAGCGCACTCACCGCCTCGTCGCAGATCAGGAGCTTCGGATGCGCGACCGTGGCCCTGGCAATTGCCACCCGCTGGCACTGGCCACCGGAGAGCTCGTGCGGGTAGCGCGACGCGAGCCCGTGGTCGAGACCGACAGATTCGAAGGCGACCACGACCCGCGCCTGCACCGTCGGGCCATCGGACACGCCCTCGAGGGCGTCGAGTGCCTCCGCCACGCTGGCGCCCGCCGTCATGCGCGGATCGAGGCTGCCGAATGGATCCTGGAACACGACCTGCAGCTCACGACGCATCTGTCGCATCCGCTCCCGGGCCGAGGTGTCGACAGTCCACCCGCGCCACCGCACGGCGCCGGCACTCGGTGCGACCAGGCCCAGCACGACCCGGGCGAGCGTGGACTTCCCGCAGCCTGACTCGCCGACGACCCCGAGCGAGCAGCCTTCCGCGAGTTCGATGTCGACGCCGCAAAGTGCATGCACCGACTCGCGCCGCGATTGCAGCAGGCCGCTGCCCCCGTATTCGACTGAAAGCCCCCGGACCTCGAGCAGCGGCTCGCTCATGTCGTCCACCCGTCGGGCAGCGCCGCGTGGCAGGCCACGGCCCGGCCGTTGCTCCACTCGAGCCGGGGCTCGGACTCGCGGCAGCGATCGCGAACGAATGCACAGCGCGGTGCAAACCGGCAGCCATGCAGCAGGTCATGGGGCCGCGGTGGCTGTCCCTCGATATAGGGCAGGTTATCGCCCGGTCGCGTGCCGAGTCGCGGAACGGACTCGATCAGCGCAGCGGTGTACGGGTGGCGGGGCGACGAAAACAGATCAGTGGTGGATGCAAGCTCGACGATCGCGCCCGCGTACATCACCGCGATGCGATCGGCCAGTCCCGCCACCACGCCGAGATCGTGGGTGATCAGCACGATGCTCAAGCCCTGCCCGCGCAATCGCGCCAACACGCCCAGTACCTGCGCCTGGACCGTCACGTCGAGTGCCGTGGTCGGTTCATCGGCGATCAGCAGTGCGGGGCCGGGCATCAGCGCCATCGCGATCGCGACCCGCTGGCGCTGCCCGCCCGACAATTCGAGTGGGTACTGGTCGTAGCGCCGCTCCGGGTCGGCGATGCCAACCGAGCGCATGAGTTCCAGCGCGCGGGCGCGCGCCTCGGTTTGGCGCATGCTGCCGCGGTCCAGCATGAACTCGGTCAGTTGTTCGCCGACTCGCATGTGCGGCGTGAGTGCATTCATCGGATCCTGCGACACCATGCCAGCCAGCGCTCCGCGCACGCCTGCGAGGTCGCACTCGCCCGCACCAATGAGTTCCCGGCCCTGCATCCGGGCCGAGCCCAGCGCACGGCCGTTGGCCGCGAGCAGGCCGAGACAGGCAAGGAACAACTGGCTCTTCCCCGATCCCGACTCTCCGACCACGGCCAGGCACTCACCGCCGTGCACGTCGAGGGACACGCCGCGCACTGCCTGTACGGGCCCCTGCTCC
>JALHTE010000178.1 GCA_022865595.1 Steroidobacteraceae bacterium
CCATCGGGGCCGGGGTACTCTCGGTTATTACGTAAATACGAATCATTTGCATCTGTTCGTGGACCTCGCTAGAGTTGCTGCCGAGGTTTCACGCCATGTATATCTGCCTCTGCCACGGTATCTCGGAGAATCGGCTCGAACAGGCGATCCGCGAGGGAGCGCGTTCGTTCGAGCAACTCCAGTCGTGCACCGGGGTCGCCACCTGCTGTGGCGCCTGCGAGCCCTGTGCGCGGGAGATGCTCGAGCAGCGGACACTTGCATCGAGTCCGTCGGCGCTGCAGGCTTCCTGACTAGCGGGGGCCGACGGCCCCTCCACCAACTGTCACCGGGAGTGCATCGCCATGAAGGGCGACGTCAAAGTCATCTCGCACCTGAACAAGATCCTCAAGAACGAACTCACCGCGATCAACCAGTACTTCCTGCACGCGCGGATGCTCAAGAACTGGGGCTTCCTGCGCCTCGGCGAACACACGCGCAAGGAATCGATCGACGAGATGAAGCACGCCGACGCGCTGATCGAGCGCATCCTCTTCCTCGAGGGACTGCCAAACCTTCAGCAGCTCGGCAAGCTGATGATCGGCGAGGGCGTGAAGGAAGTGCTCGAGTGTGACCTCAAGCTCGAGCACGTTGCGCACCCCGACCTGAAGGAAGCCATCGCCCATTGCGAGTCGGTCGGTGACTTCGTGAGTCGTGACCTGCTAGAGGGCATCCTCGGATCCGAGGAGGAGCACATCGACTTCCTCGAGACACAGCTCGAGCTGATCGGCCGCGTCGGACTGGAGAACTACTGCCAGTCGCAGATGGGCTGAGACGCCGCGCGAGGGTCCCGCGTCACCTGGCGTCCGTCTCGAACAGGCCCTCGAGCTGCGTGGCGGACTCCTTCGTGGTCGCGATGAATTTCGTCTCGTCCTCGTGCACCGCGGCCTGCGCCTGCAGCGTGGCTTCGTCGTGTTCCCGGAATCGCCGAACCTGCGACTGAGCTTCACTGCGCGCGGTCCCGAGCGCCACCAGGGCCGCCTCGGCCACCTCAAGGCTCGAGGAGAACGTCTCGCGCCAGATCGCCGTGACGCCGGCATCCATCAGCCGGAACACGTGCTGTCGATTGCGCGCACGGGCCAGCACACGCAGGTTCGGGAAGTGGCGCAGCGCGACCTCGGCGGTGCGTACCGAAGCCTCGAGCTCGTCGATCGCGATCACCAGCACGGAAGCCTGTTCGGCGCCGGCCGCGCGCAGCATTTCCAGCCGCGAGGCGTCGCCGTAATACAGCTTGTTGCCGAAGCGACGCACGAAGTCCACCTGTGACTGGCTGATCTCGAGCGCGGTAAAACGGATGCGCCGTGCGCGGAGAACGCGGGCAACGATCTGGCCGAACCGGCCAAAGCCCGCGATCAAAACACGCGGCTCCTCGGACTCGATGGTGTCGAACGCCGGGCGCGTCGCAGCCGGCCGGAGGCGCCGCGCCAGCGTGTCGGCTCCGGCGATCAGCAACGGTGACGCGACCATGGACAGCGTGACG
>JALHTE010000179.1 GCA_022865595.1 Steroidobacteraceae bacterium
CCACGAGGATCGTGTCGCCTGGCGAGGCCGCATTGATAGCCGCCTGGATGGACTGGCCAGGATGGACGCGGTGGACGGTCGCATTGGCCGCGGTGGACGTCGCGAACACGGCGACTCCAAGCAACGCGCAGAAGTGGCGCAGATTCATTTTTCATTTTCTCCGGGCCCGTGGTTGGCCCATATTTATTGGCTCAGGTTCGCCACACTGCATAGCGAAGCCGAGATCTCCCCACACCCCGATTCTTGCCCGCGCCAGCTTCGCCTGTCAATTTCCGGGCTTATGGTAAATCGCCGTGGTGCGTGGTGCGCGGTGCGTCGTTGCGGAGGCTGTCGGTGTTGTGCGCCTCGTTTGACGGGGCATCGAGAGGTCACCACAATCGCCCGAGAACAAAGGCGCGGGGGCCACGAGGGACCGCCCGCCCGCAACCCATCCTCTTCCCGAGCAACGAACTTTCCAAGTCATGGACCCACGATTCTCAGGTCGAGAACTCACAAGCACCCGGGGGAAGTCCTCGCGCGCCGGGATCTGTCTCCTGCTCGCCGCGGCGCTGGCCCTCAGCGCCTGCGGAAAGGGGTCGGGACCATCACCGCTCGCGTTCCCGAGCGAGTCCGCCGGTGCCCTTGAGATCAAGTATCCGCTCGACGAGACCCTCTTTCCGCCCGAGATCGTTGCGCCGACCTTCGCCTGGAGCGACGAAACCGGCGGTGTAGCGCAGTGGCGGGTCCTGCTGCGATTCGACGGCGATGATGATGTGTTGCGGTTCGCGACGTCCGAGCCCAGCTGGCGCCCATCGGAGACGGACTGGGCGGAGATCAAGCGGCGCAGCGTGGAGCGTGATGCAGAGGTGGCGATCGTCGGCGTCGGCCCGGACGAGGAGGCCGTCTCCTCTGCGAGCGTCCGTATCCGGACGTCCACAGACCCGGTGGGTGACTCGATCTTCTATCGCGAGGTTCCGCTCCCGTTCATCACGGCCGTCCAGGATCCTTCGCGCATCCGCTGGCGCTTCGGGTCGATCGACTCCCAGGACAGGCCTCCCGTCGTCCTCGAGGACCTGCCCGTCTGCGGCAACTGCCACTCGTTCTCGGGCGACGGCAGCGTCCTGGGCCTCGACGTGGATTACGGCAACGACAAGGGGGCCTACGCGATCCTCCCGGTCTCCAGGGAGATGGTGCTGAATGACGAGAAGATCATCACCTGGAGCGATTACAAGAGAGGTGATGGTGAGGCCACCTTCGGACTGCTCTCCCAGGTTTCGCCCGACAGCCGCTACGTCGTCAGCACGGTCAAGGATCGCGCAGTGTTCGTCGCGACCCCCGACATCTGGTTTTCGCAGCTGTTTTTCCCTATCAAGGGAATTCTCGTCGTCTACGACACCGAGAAAGGTACCTACACGGCGTTGCCGGGCGCCGACGATCCCGAGTATGTCCAGAGCAACCCGACCTGGAGCCGCGACGGAAAGTGGATCGTGTTCGCGCGGTCGAAGGCCTATCGCAAGAGCTCGATCGAGGGCGCCACGAGCGTGCTGCTGAGCGAGAAGGACGTCCCCGAGTTCATCGAAAAAAAGCAGCCGTTCAAGTTTGACCTGTACCGCGTTCCGTTCAACGACGGCCGTGGGGGGAAGGCCGAGCCGCTCGAGGGCGCCTCACACAACGGCAAGAGCAATTACTTCGCGAAGTTCTCGCCCGACGGGAAGTGGATCATCTTCTGCAAGGCCGAGAACTACATGCTGCTGATGCCGGACAGCGAGCTGTACATCATCCCGGCTGAAGGCGGCGAAGCCCGGCGGCTGCGCGCGAACACGCCGCGCATGAATTCCTGGCACAGCTGGTCGTCGAACGGTCGCTGGCTGGTCTTTTCCTCGAAAGCCAACACCGCCTACACGCAGCTCTTCCTGACCCATATCGACGAGCAGGGCGAATCCACGCCGCCCGTGGTGCTCGAGCGCTTCACCGGCAGCGACCGCGCCGCGAACATCCCGGAGTTCGTCCCGCTGCCGGCCGAGTCGATGGTAAAGATCACGGAGCAGTTCCTCGACGCCTACTCGTTCCTTCGCGCGGGCATGGCGAACGAGCGAACCGGAAACTACCCCGGCGCGGTCCGGGCCTACGAGCGGGGACTCGCAGTCGCGCCCGACAACGTGGAGCTCTTGAACGCCGTGGGATTTGCGTTGTTCCAGCAGGGCAAGAGCGAGGAGGCGGTCGTCGCGCTGGATAAGGCGCTCGCAATCGATCCGAAGCACTGGAAGGCGCACAACAACCTGGCACTCGCCTCGATTGACCTCGGCGAGCTCGAGGTCGCCGAAGCGCACTACAGGGAGTCGCTCGCGATCAAGCCGCAGCCCGAGATCTACAACGATCTCGGATTCGTGCTCGAACGCGAGGGAATGTCCGAGGAGGCGGTCGAAGCATATCGCAAGGCGCTGGACCTTGACCCCCGGTCGGCTTCGGCAAACTACAACCTGGGAGCATCCCTGGCGCGGGGCGGCGAGTTCGCCAAGGCCGAGAGCCACCTCCGTGCCGCCATCGAGAAGAGTCCGAGCACCCAGGCATACACAGCGCTGGGGATCGTGCTGTCGCAGCAGGGCCGCTCGGACGAAGCCATTACCAGCCTGCAGGCCGCGATCGCGGCGGACCCGAAGAATGCGGCTGCGCACCAGGCACTGGCCCAGGTGCTCGAGCGCCTCGGACGCACGGACGAGGCGCGCAAAGAGATGGAGATGGCGAAGGGACTGGATCGGAGCCCGGCAGCGGCGCAGTAGGCGATCGGACCCAGCGATCGGCTGCGCGACGCCCAGCGGACAGATCGCACCGATACCGGTTCAGTCCGGCAAGGCCCTGGCGAGGCCTGCCCGCGTCAACTGCACGACGACCGGTGACAGTGCCAGCAGCGCCACCAGGTTCGGGATCGCCATCAGCGCATTGAGCGTGTCGGCGATGGTCCACACGAGGTCGAGGTGCGTGACCGCCCCGACGAACACCATGAGCGTCCACACGATACGGTACGGCATGATCGTCCATTCGCCGACCAGGTACTGCCAGCAGCGCTCGCCGTAGTACGCCCAGCCGAAGATCGTCGTCAGCGCGAAGACGCCCAGCGCGACCGCGACGAATTCGCCACCGATGCCGGGCATTGCCGACTGG
The DNA here is from genome assembly GCA_022865595.1 of Steroidobacteraceae bacterium. Classification (GTDB taxonomy): domain Bacteria; phylum Pseudomonadota; class Gammaproteobacteria; order Steroidobacterales; family Steroidobacteraceae; genus RPQJ01. Next base: position 3,142 of record JALHTE010000179.1, read on the forward strand.
AACGCGGCCTGCGTGAGCGCGGGACCGGTCTCGCCAGTCTGCCAGGCCCCGGACACCACGATCGCGAGGCCCGTCATCGTGCAGACCACGATGGTGTCGAGAAAGGTGCCCATCATGCCGATGAGGCCGCTGCGCACCGGATCATTGCTCATGCCCGCCGCCTGCGCGATGCCGGCCGTCCCGAGCCCGGCTTCGTTCGAAAAAATGCCGCGCGCCACGCCATAGCGGATCCCGGCCATCATGGCCGCGCCGGCGAAGCCACCGACCGCC
>JALHTE010000180.1 GCA_022865595.1 Steroidobacteraceae bacterium
CCTTGTCCCACCAGCCCACGCCAAAGCAGCCCACTACAGTCGGCCCTCCGACCGCGCAGGACACGCCGCCGCCGCCGTTCGTCTTGCGCGTATTCCCGTCCAGCCAGACAACATAGCGCACGCCGATCTGCGCCAGCCGCTCGTTTACGCCCGGGCGCTCGAGCAGGCCCTTCAGCCCCGCGGCATTGGCGGGCGCCGTGCTCGGCTCGAACCATGGAAACAGGGCGTCGATGAACTGCTGCTCGCCGTAGATCTTGAACGGCACGGCGTCGCCCTTCGCCCGCTTCGAGGACTGGCCGTCCTGCGGGTGCACGAGTTCGCCGCCGAGCTTTTCCTGCACGCAGCTCATGAATTCATCCTCGGTGCCCACGCCCTCGAGCTGCGGCTTGGTCAGCAATACGATCGATTCATGTGCCTGGATCGCCGAGGCCACCTGCCGGGTCTCGTCCACCTTCGAGGTCATGCAGCCGGCGCCGGCTGTAGCGAGGATCGCGAGGCAGGCGACCAGGCGCAGGCCGGAAGCGCGCGCTCGCATTGGCAGCTGGGCCTGTGATTCTGCGTTCAAGGCTGCAATCCTCGACCAATTGAACCTGACCGGAATCGCGACCGGCGTGGCGGATCGAGTATACGACACGGATGCTGCGCCCCCCCGGGACGCGGCTCGCAGACTCAACGGAACAGGACGCCCTGCTCTGGCGCCCCGGGATCGCGCAGGAAAAGGCTGGTGTCGAGGTCCGAACCCCTGCCGTCCGGGATTCCGTGACGCCGGCAGGACGCCCGGAACCGGGCCGCGAGCAGGTCGGCATACGGCCCATGGCCGCGCATGCGGTGACCGAACCTCGGGTCGTTCAGACGCCCGCCGCGAGCGTCGCGCAGCAGGTTCAGCACGCGGTCTGCACGCGCCGGGTAATGCTCACGCAGCCAGTCCTCGAACAGCCGGCCAAGCTCGTGCGGCAGCCTGAGCATCATGAATCCTGCGCTCGAGGCGCCATTCTGCGCGGCCGCCTCGAGCAGTTGCTCCAGTTCGTGGTCATTCAATGCAGGAATCATCGGTGCCAGCAGCACGCCCACGGGTACTCCTGCATCGGCCAACGCGCGGATCACGCGCAGGCGCGCCGCAGGCGATGCCGCGCGCGGCTCGAGCGTGCGCTTCAGGCCGTCATCGAGTGTCGTCAGGCTCACGTGGACTTTCACCAGCCGCTGGCCGGCCAGGCGCGAAAGCAGGTCCATGTCGCGCAGGACCAGCGCACCCTTGGTCACGATCGTGACCGGGTGCCGATGCGCGAGCAGCACTTCGAGCAGTCCGCGCGTAGTGCGGTGCTGGCGTTCCGCAGGCTGGTAGGGATCGGTGTTTGCCCCGAGATTGATGGGCTTGCACACGTACCCCGGCGACGAAAGCTCCCGATCGAGCAGCTGCGCGAGCCCCGGCTTGTGGAAAATACGCGTCTCGAAATCGAGCCCGGGACCCAGGTTCCAATAGGAATGCGAGGGCCGGGCGAAACAGTAGATGCAGCCGTGCTCACAGCCCTGGTACGGGGTCACCGACTGGTCGAAGGGGACGTCCGGCGAATCATTGCGAGTGATTGCCCGCCTTGGCCGGTCGGCCACGAGGATTGTCTCCGCACGGCGCGGCAGCTCGTCCAGGCTTCCCCAGCCATCGTCCTCTACTTCAAGGCGCGTCGGTTCAAAGCGACCGACCGGGTTCGTGACCGATCCACGGCCCTTCTCGATACGAGCTCGTTCCCCCTGTCGCATCGGGGAACGATACTGTATATCCGTACAGTCGTCACGACCCAGCGCCCGATTCCCGGCCTGGTCCGGGACCTGGGCCCGGATCTCGATCTGGATCCGGGAACCGGTCCATCGTGGCCAGTTCGGGAAACAACCTGGTCCACAGGCCCGCGACCAGCAGGGTCGCGCAACCGCCCACGATCACTGCCGGCACCGCACCCCACCACGCCGCCGTCAGGCCCGACTCGAATTCGCCCAACTCATTGGATGCGCCGATGAACACGGCATTGACCGCGCTCACCCTGCCGCGGATCTCGTCCGGTGTCTCGAGCTGCACCAGCAGGTGCCTGATGTAGACGCTCACCATGTCGCCGGCACCCATGAACGTGAGCGCTGCCGCCGACAGCCAGAAACTGCTGGAGAGGCCGAACATGACTGTCGCGATGCCGAACGCGATGACCCCGCCGAACATCCACCGGCCGACGTTCCGCGAGATCGGCGACAGCCCAATCACGAGCCCGCACAACGCGGCACCGACTCCCGGCGCGGTGCGCAGCAGCCCGAGTCCGCTGGGGCCCACGTGCAGCACGTCGGCGGCATACACCGGCAACAGCGCGGTTGCGCCGCCGAACAACACCGCGAACAGGTCGAGCGAAATAGCCCCGAGCACCGGTCGGCGCGACCAGACGAACCTGAGCCCGAGCAGCAGAGTGCGCAGGCTGGGGGCCTCCGGGGACGCGCGTTGCTTGCCACCGCCGCGCACCAGCAGCGTGAGCAGGGTCGCGATCGCAAGCAGCGCCGCGACCGTGGTGTACACGACCGGCGCACCCGACAGGTACACGATGCCTCCGAGCGCGGGTCCTGCGATGGTGGCGACCTGCCAGGACGAGGACATCAGCGCGACCGCGGAACCGAACTGTTCGCGTGGCACGAGGTTCGGCAGCAGCGCCTGGCCGGTGGGCATCGCGAATGCACGCGCGATGCCGAACAGCACCATCACCGCGAACACGGGCCTGGCCGAGTGGAGACCGCTGGACGCAAAGACAAGCA
>JALHTE010000181.1 GCA_022865595.1 Steroidobacteraceae bacterium
CGGCAGTTTCCAGGGGCGGGGCGGGGGCGAAAAATTCAGCATCGATCTGGCGGGCGCGGCCACCAACGTCTCGCTCGCGCAGATCTCCGCCGCGGCCGGCTTCCGCGAGCTGCTGAACCGCGCGCCGACGCTGCACCGCCTCGGCATCCAGGCTTTCGAGCCCGTGCTGATCGAGGGCAAGGCGATCCAGCTTCACCCGCTGGTCTGCACCGCGTTCAACGCCGACTTCGACGGCGACCAGATGGCGGTGCACGTGCCGCTGTCGCTCGAGGCGCAGCTCGAGGCGCGCGCGCTGATGCTGTCGTCGAACAACATCCTTTCGCCTGCCAACGGCGATCCGATCATCGTGCCGTCCCAGGACGTGGTGCTCGGCCTGTACTTCATGACGCGCGAGCGCGTGAATGCCCCGGGCGAGGGCACGATCTTCGCCGATGCGGCCGAGGTTCACCGCGCCTACGAGACCCGCGCAGCCGACCTGCAGGCCAGGGTCCGCGCCCGTATCGTCGAGCACGTGCGTGACGCCGAGGGCAACCTCGTGCCGCAGCGCCGCCTGGTCGAGACGACCGTCGGCCGCGCGCTGCTGTTCGAGATCCTGCCGAAGGGCCTGTCGTTCGACCTGGTCAACCAGGACATGACGAAGAAGGCGATCTCGCGCGTGATCAACGAGTGCTACCGCGTGCTCGGCCTCAAGGAGACCGTGGTCTTCGCCGACCAGCTCATGTACATGGGCTTCCGCTACGCGACCCGCTCGGGCGTCTCGATCGGCGTCGATGACATGGTCGTGCCGGAGCAGAAGGAGAAGATCCTCACTGCCGCCGAGCGCGAGGTGAAGGAAATCCAGGAGCAGTACGCCTCGGGCCTCGTGACCAACGGCGAGCGCTACAACAAGGTCGTGGATATCTGGTCGCGAACCAACGACCAGGTCGCCAAGGCGATGATGGACAAGCTCGGTGGCGAGGACGTGAAGGACTCCACGGGCGTCAAGGTGCGCCAGAAGTCGTTCAACTCGATCTACATGATGTCGGACTCCGGCGCGCGTGGTTCGCCGGCGCAGATCCGCCAGCTGGCCGGCATGCGCGGCCTGATGGCCAAGCCCGACGGCTCGATCATCGAGACGCCGATCACCGCGAACTTCCGCGAGGGCCTGAACGTCCTCCAGTACTTCATCTCGACCCACGGCGCGCGCAAGGGCCTGGCGGACACGGCGCTCAAGACGGCGAACTCGGGCTACCTGACCCGTCGCCTGGTGGACGTGGCGCAGGACCTGGTCGTCACGGAGCCCGACTGCGGCACCGAGCACGGCCTGTCGATGATGCCGATCGTAGAGGGCGGCGACGTCGTCGAGGGCCTCGGCGAGCGCGTGCTTGGCCGCGTCACGGCGGCGGCGATCTTCCGCCCGGGCACCGACGAGATGCTGGTCGAGGCCGGCGAGCTTCTCGACGAGAAGCTGGTGCGCCGTATCGAGCAGGCGGGCGTGGACCAGATCATGGTCCGCTCGCCGATCACCTGCGCAACCCGCTTCGGCGTCTGCGCGCAGTGCTACGGGCGCGACCTCGCGCGTGGTCACCGCATCAACATCGGCGAGGCGGTCGGCGTGATCGCGGCACAGTCGATCGGTGAGCCGGGCACGCAGCTGACGATGCGTACGTTCCACATCGGCGGCGCGGCGTCCCGTGCGGCGGCGGTCAACTCGGTCGAGATCAAGGGCAAGGGCCTGGTGCGCTGGCACAACCTGAAGGCCGTGCACCACGAGAAGGGCCACTGGGTCGCGGTTTCGCGCTCCGGCGAGCTCGGCGTGATCGACGACTTCGGCCGCGAGCGCGAGCGTTACCGGATCCCCTACGGTGCCGTGATCACGGCCAGCGAGGGCGGCAAGGTCGAGCCGGGCCAGGTACTCGCGAACTGGGATCCGCACACCCACCCCGTGGTCACGGAAGTGGCGGGTTCCATCCGCTTCCAGGACTTCATCGACGGCATCACCGTGTCGAGCCAGGTCGACGAGATCACCGGACTGTCCAGCACCGTGGTCATGGACCCGAAGCAGCGTGGCGCCGGCGGCAAGGACCTGCGCCCGGTGATCAAGCTGCTGAATGCCAAGGGCAAGGAAGTCTGCTTTGCCAATACGGACATTCCAGCGGTCTACGCACTGCCTCCTGGTGCCCTCGTGAGCCTCGAAGACGGAGCGCAGGTGTCCGTCGGCGACGTGATCGCGCGTATCCCGCAGGAGAGTTCGAAGACCCGCGACATCACGGGCGGCCTGCCGCGAGTGGCCGACCTGTTCGAGGCCCGCAAGCCCAAGGACTCGGCGATCCTGGCCGAGTACTCCGGCACCGTGAGCTTCGGCAAGGAGACCAAGGGCAAGCGCCGGCTGATCGTCACCGATGAACAGGGCGAGAAGCACGAGGAACTGATCCCGAAGTGGCGTCACCTCACAGTGTTCGAGGGTGAGCACGTCGAGCGCGGCGAGACCATCGCGGACGGCGAGCCGAACCCGCACGACATCCTGCGCCTGCAGGGCGTCGAGCCGCTGGCGAGCTACCTGGTGCGAGAGATCCAGGACGTCTACCGCCTGCAGGGCGTGAAGATCAACGACAAGCACATCGAGGTGATCATTCGCCAGATGCTGCGCAAGGTCGAGGTCGTGGAGCCGGGCGATGCGGCCTTCCTGCGCGGCGAGCAGATGGATCGGGCTCGGGTGCTCGAAGCCAATGACGTGCTGGCGCCGGAAGGCAAGCTGCCGGCGATCGCCGACCCGGTGCTGCTCGGCATCACCAAGGCGTCGCTTACCACGCAGTCGTTTGTATCGGCGGCGTCATTCCAGGAAACCACGCGCGTGCTCACCGACGCCGCGATCCGCGGTTCCCGTGATGACTTGCTGGGTCTCAAGGAAAACATCATCATCGGC
>JALHTE010000021.1 GCA_022865595.1 Steroidobacteraceae bacterium
GTATGCGAGCCCCGAGACGCCGTTGGTCGCGGCCCCGGGCAGCCGGTGCACGGCCTTAAGCGAATCGTCGGCGAGCCTGGGCATTCCTTCGATCTCGGCATGGGTCAGGAACGTGTGTGCGTCGGGATACTCGGCCGAAAGCGAGTAGCGGCTTGCGGCCACCACGACTTCCTCCAGTGGGGCCGGGTTGGCCTGCGCGACCCTCGCGAGTCCCTGTGCCGGCGGGGTGCCCTTGCGCACGACCGCGTAGGTGTCTGCGCCCACCTGCTTTGCCTCGAGGCCATGTTGCTTGAGCAATTCCTTGAGCACATCGAGCGGCGTGCCTGCCTCCGGCTCGCGCGTCACCTTGAGCGACGGCGGGACAGTCTCTGTGCTGTAGACCAGGTGCAGCCCCTGCTGCCCGATGTCGCGAAGCGCGTCATCCAGCGGGCGGCCGGCGTAGGGTGGGCCGGCCGAGGCGATCGTCGACCACAGCGCTGCCGCGGCCACCAGAGTGGCGCCCAGGCCTGAGTGAATCCTGCGGGTGGTTGATTTGGGCTCGAGTGGCACTGGCGTCGGCTGGTGCGGAAACCCGCGTCGAGCGCGAGCCACCGGGATAGTAGCCGAGCGCGCCCCGTCAGCCTACTTCGGTTGCCCCCGATTCAGCGCCCGCCCGCGTCGATCGTGATCTGCTCGTCGCCCACGACGGGTTGCAGCGAAGTGGTGGCCAGGACCGCGCTCACGGCAAGGTCAGGCGCCAGGCCCTCGACCGTTCCGCGCAAGGTGACGCTCCTGGCCTGCCGCTCGGCGGCCGGCGAGGAGTACACGATGCTGCGGCCGGTCTCGCGGCCGGCCCAGGCGAGGAATTCGTCCACCGAGCGTCCCTCGATGCTGAACGGCGGCGTGACCTCGTTCACCCACTTCCACCGCGACGCCGATGGAGCCAGCCGCGATCGGCTCGCGCTGGTGTCGCTGATCGTGAGTAGTTCCCCGGCGCCTGCCAGCACCGGACCTCGCGCCGTACCGACCTCGACGCGTCCCTCGCGAACACCCACGTGCAGATCACCATCGGTGAGGCGCGCCTCGTACTGCGTGCCGAGGTGATGCACGCTGCCGATCGGTGTCGCAAGCACGAAGTCCGCGGCCGGGGCACCTGCGCCTGATCCGGAGTCGACGTACACGGCGCCCTTGGACAGGCTTGCCTCGCGTGCGTCGTTGAATGCGAGCTGCGTGTCGGAATCAAGTCTCAGCTCGACGCCATCTTTCATTCCGATCGCGGCGCGGCCGCCACTTCCTGTGCGGATCACCGCAGCGGCATTGATGACGCTTCCTGTCGCCACCGGAATCCAGTGGCCGTCGCCGGCGTCGACCTGCACTTCGCCGACCACACGGGCAAGCGACGCTACCGGCCCGCTCGCCGCCAGGTACATGGGACGCGCCACCCAGAGGGCAACCGCGGCTACGGCCACGCCGGCGGCGGCCGCCCAGCTGGCGTACTGTCGGCGTCGTCGTCGCGTGGCGACCGACTTTTTCCATTCGGCCTCGACTGCGGCGCGGACCTCCCGGGCAACGCGCTCAGAGGGCTGGTCCCGAGTTCCAGTGGCCGCAAGCAGGCGGGCGAGGTCGCCGTCGTCCTGACCGGCCAGGGTCGATTCGTCATGCATGTTCCTGTCCCCTGTCATGTCTCGAGGCTCGCCAGCACGTCGGCGGCTGAGGCGCCGAACACGGCTTCGAGACCGTCCCGAAACGCCACTCGCGCGCGCGCCAGCAGTGACTGCGCGGCGGTGTGGCCTATTCCCAGCAGGTCGCCGATTTCCTCGACCGACCTGCCTTCCACGTACTTCAATTCAAGCGCCTCCCCGTATCGACCTGGCAGGCGGTCCAGCACCGCGTGCACGAGGCGCTTCAGCTCCGCGCCGTCACAGCGCCGCAGCGGATCGTCGGCTGCTGGCGCCTCGATGGATTCGAGCGCAAGGCGAACCTCTTCGCTGTCCTCGATGAGGACAACCTTTCCCGAATGACGTCGCTGTGACCGCACCTGGTCCGCGATCTCGCGCCGGCAGATCTGGCACAACCAGGTGAACATCGCTGACTCGCCCCGGAAACTGGCCAGGTTCCTGATCGCCTTGATCAGGGTGGTCTGGACGACATCCTTGGCCGTGTCCTCGTTGCGGTTGAGCCGCGGCAGCGCGAACCGATAGATGCGCGGGAAATAGGTGGCAAAGAATTCGCTGAAGGCGCGCTCGTCGCCCGCCAGCATCAGCCTCACCAGTTCGCGGTCATCGGTCACTCGTCTGCACGCTCCTGTACTGCGCAGTTAGACGGCGGACCGGAAGCAAATCAATCGTAATACCGCCGACGCGCGCCGTTCGGGGCAAATGTGTGTTCACAAGCTTATGAAATATATGGAAAACATATCGACTCGACGGTCGGGCGATTGATTCCGGCAAAAGCCATCGTCTAACGCTGGAGCCCGCACATCGCCGCGGGACGCGTGCAGACGAGGAGTCCCGCCTTGCTCGACCAACCAGTCATGGAGACCGCGGCCGGCGTCAGCGCGGTGTTGCCGCCCGAGCGCCCCGCCTGTCGCCCTCGGGGTGCTGCGCTGCGGCTTGCGGCGGCGGACAACTGCAGCCACGAACGCGCTGAACTCGAGGCGTTCGTGGGCGACGCGTTCGCACGCAAGCACGACGCGACGGTAACCAGTTTCATGCCGACGCTGCTTTCTTTCCGCGATCACGCCGGCACGCTGCGCGGCGCGGTCGGGCTGCGCAGCGCGGGCGACGAAGCTCTCTACCTGGAAAACTACCTCGACCGGCCGATCGAGTCGGCGATTGAATCCGCGACGGGTCACCGGGTCCACCGACGAAACGTAGTCGAGGTTGGTAACCTGGCCAGCGCGAACTGCCGCGCCGCCGTGAAGATGGTCACGCTCCTTCCGGCGCACCTGCTCGCGCGTGACTTCCGGTGGATCGTCTTCACGGCCACGAGCGTGGTACGTGAAATCCTGCTCGGATTCGGCGCTCCGCTGGTCGAGCTTGCCCATGCCGAGAGCGCCCGTGTGGCGCGCGGTTCGGACCGATGGGGCAGGTACTACGAGACTGATCCGCGCGTATTCGCAGGGTTCCTTCCGGACAGCCGCAAGGTTCGTGGCTTCAAGACGGTCGAGCATGGCCACTAGCGCGTTGCGGGACGCCGTGCATGGAACGGCGCGGGACAGTGTCGCCCTCGAAGACGCCACGAGACAGGTGACGTTCGGTGAGCTCAATGCGCTCATCGAGGAGGAAGGCGCGTGGCTCGCTGCATGCGGCGAGCGATTCGCCCTGCTCGCCGACAATGGCATCGGCTGGGCCGTCACGGACCTCGCGCTGCACCTTCGGGACCTGGTCACGGTGCCGCTGCCCGGCTACTTCACTGCGCAGCAGGTACAACATGTCATCGACGATGCTGGAATCGACTGCCTGCTGACGGACGAGCCGGAGCGCGTGCGCGGGATGCTCGGAGGCTGGCGCTGCAGCGGTATATCCGATCGTACGGCGCTTACGATGTTCTGCCGTCAACTCGATGCGTCGGCGCGCCGACCCCTGCCGGCGGGCACCGTGAAGGTGACGTACACGTCCGGCAGCACGGCAGCACCAAGAGGCGTATGCCTCGGCGCGGGGGACCTCGAAGCGGTTGCACGATCTCTCGCAGGCGCGACCGCACAGCTCGGCGTGGAACGACACCTCTGCCTGCTGCCGCTCGCGACACTGCTCGAAAACGTGGGCGGCGTGTACGCGCCGCTGCTCGCGGGTGCGCGCACGATCCTGCCGTCCGCGGCGGTCACAGGCATCAGTTATGCGCGCCCGGACGTTGCGCGGGTGCTCGGTTGTATCACCGGTGCGCGGCCAGGGAGCCTGATCCTCGTTCCCGAACTCCTGAAGCTGCTGGTCGCTTCCGCGGAGCGCGGCTGGCCTCCGTCGTCTTCGCTCAGGTTCGTGGCTGTCGGCGGCGCATCCGTCTCGGTCGAACTCCTCGAGCGTGCGGAGGCCGTCGGGCTGCCGGTGTACGAGGGATACGGCTTGAGCGAGTGCGCGTCCGTCGTATGCCTGAACACGCCAGGGGCGCGACGACCCGGCAGTGTCGGCCGGTCGCTGCCGCACGCGCAGGTCCGCGTCGGAGACGATGGAGAGCTGGTCGTGTCCGGCACGACGATGCGCGGCTACCTTGGCGATCCGCCGCGACGGCCTGGCGAAGAGTGGGCGACCGGCGACCTCGGCGAGATCGACGCGGACGGCTACGTCTACGTGCACGGCCGGCGCGGCAACATGTACATCACCAGCTTCGGGCGCAACGTCGCGCCGGAGTGGGTAGAGCGCGAGATTCTCGTCGAGCCTGCGATAGGCCACGTGCTGGTGCACGGCGAGGCGCGGCCATACGCCGTCGCGATCGTGAGCGCATCCCGCGACAGTGCCGATGCCGCGACGATCGACCGTGCGATCCGCGCCGCAAATGAGCGACTGCCCGAATATGCACAGGTAAGCCGCTGGATCCGCGCGCCCGAACCGTTTTCACTCGACAACGGGCTGTTGACCTCCAACGGCCGGTTGCGCAGGCGCCAGGTCCTGGAGCGCCACGGCGTGCTGCTCGATGTGCTGTACCGCGAAGAAATTGCCTCATGACCATAGGTGACTGATGACATTGCACGAGCAACTCGCCCGCGAAACCGCCGCTGACCGCAACTTCCTGCTGTCGGCGCCGGTCATCCAGCGCTGCCTGGCCGGCGAGGTAACGCGCGAACTATACGTTTCGTTCCTGACGCAGGCATGGCACCACGTTCGGCATACAGTGCCGTTGCTGATGGCGGTCGGCTCTCGACTGCCGGCCCGGCACGCGTGGCTGCTCGACCCCGTGCTCCACTACCTGGAGGAGGAGGCTGGCCACGACGAGTGGGTGCTGAACGACATCGAGGCCGCGGGCGGCGACCGGGCGGCGGCCGCCGCGTCGCGACCTGGGGTCGCGACCGAGGCGATGATCGCCTACGCATACGACACCGTCATGCGCGGTAACCCCATCGGCTTTTTCGGCATGGTGCACGTGCTCGAAGGCACCAGTGTGTCGCTGGCGCTCACCGCGGCGGATCGCATCCAGTCGACACTGGCCCTGCCCACGCGAGCGTTCACCTACCTGCGCAGCCATGGCGAACTCGACAAGGAGCACGTCAACGACCTGGCGCAGATCCTTGATCGCCTCGACCGCAATGAGGACCGGGAGGCCGTGATCCGCTGCGCACGGGGAATCTACTGGTTGTATGGACATGTCTTCCGCTCGCTGGAGACAGGTGCGGCTGCCGCCCTGATGGCCGAATCCCACAGGAGAATTGCATGAAGCCGGCATCCATCCGCGCGCTCGTCACCGGCGGCGCCGGCGGCATTGGCGGCGCCATCGCATCCGAGCTGCTCGAGCGCGGAGCCTCCGTGCTGCTTGTCGACCGCGACCAGGCGGCGCTCGGCCGCAGCGCGCTGCGTTTCGCACGGTACGGAGACCGCGTCGGCGCGCTGGCTGCCGACCTCACGAGCGCTGCCGACCGGCAGCGCATATGCAGCGACGCGGCCAGCTGGCGCGGCGGCGTGAACGTGCTAGTGAACAACGCCGGCATCAATCACTTCAGGATGTTCGAGGACCAGCCTGCCGAGCAGCTTGATCTCGCGCTCGCGATCAACGTGCAGGCGCCGATCCACCTGTGCCACGGGATGCTTCCGCAGCTGCGGCGCCAGCCCGAGGCCTGCATCCTGAACACGGGCTCGGTGTTCGGCGCGATCGGCTACCCGGGGTACGCGGTCTACTCGGCGACCAAGTTCGCCGTGCGCGGCTTCACCGAGGCGCTGCGCCGCGAACTGGCCGATACCACCGTGCGGGTGCGTTACGTCGCGCCACGCGCCACGCGCACCGGCATCAACACCTCGGCGGTCGAGCGCATGAACGCCGAGCTCGGTGTAGCGATGGACCCGCCCGAACTGGTCGCAAAGGCGGTGTGCGACATGCTGGTCGGGGGCCGTGAAGAGGCCGTGCTCGGCTGGCCGGAGAAGTTTTTCGCCCGCGTGAACGGCGTGCTGCCACGCCTGGTGGACGGAGCACTGCGCAAGCAGTTGCCCGTGATCCGTCGCTATGCCACCGAGCCTGCCGCCGCCCCCAGGACCTGAGAGGAAATCCGAGATGAATATCACTCGTACAGTCACCGGCGCCGTTGCGCTGCTTGCGTCCATCGCCTGCCATGCAGCCAATGTTCCCGACCCTGCATTTGATTCTGAGCTGCTGTCGATCCAGCAGGCCTGGGCCAGCGTCAATTACGAGACGCCGGCCGGTGACGCGCGCAAGGCGGCATTCAATGCGCTAGAGAAGCGCACCGAGACATTCACCACGCAGCATCCCGGTCGTGCCGAGGCGCTGATCTGGGAAGGGATCGTCGAGAGCAGCTACGCGGGGGCCAAGGGCGGCCTCGGTGCATTGGGACTCGCCAAGGAAGCGCGCGGCAACCTCGAGGCCGCGCTGAAGCTCGATCCCGGCGCGCTGAACGGCTCGGCGTACACGAGCCTCGGCACGCTCTACTACAGAGTACCGGGATTCCCGATCGGCTTCGGCGACGACGACAAGGCACGGGAGCTGCTGCAGCAGGCACTGAAGATCAATCCTGACGGCATCGACCCGAATTATTTCTACGCGGACTTCCTGTTTGAGAATGGCGAATACGCGGCGGCACTGCCATACCTCGAAAAGGCCGAGCGTGCGCCGGCGCGTCCCGGTCGCGAGGTGGCCGACAAGGGCCGTCATGCGGAGATTGCGGCCCTCAAGGCGAAGGTAAAACGGAAGCTTGGCTGACGCCGCTGACCGTCGGCGGTGACGGCCAGCCGAATGTCGCCGCCAGCGATTCGAACTCCTCGCCGGGTGCGGCGCGAATGACCAGCAGCTCGCCGCTCGCGGGGTGCTGGAACCGAAGGCCCGTGCAGGCGAGCATCAGGCGCCGGACGCCGTAGAGATCGGCGAACAGGCGGTTGTGGCGGCCCTTGCCATAGGTCGAGTCGCCAATGATCGGGTGCGAGACGTGGGCGAGGTGGCGCCGCAGCTGGTGCCGTCGCCCGGTCTCCGGGCGAAGCTCCAGCAGTGCGTAGCGCGAGGTCGGGTAGCGGTCCACGCGCACCGGCAGCTCGATCGTCGCGATGCGCCGGAACGCGGTCCGCGCCGGCTTCGCCGTGTCTTCCGCGGGCAGCGCGTACTCGTCCCGGACTGCGGCCAGCTCCTGGTCGATGAGGCCGGACTCTGCGGGCCAGCCTCGCACCACCGCGAGGTAGGTCTTTGTGACCTCGCGGCCTGCGAAGGCCGTCGCCAGCGCGGACGCCATCTCCCGGTCGAGCGCGAATGCGAGCGCTCCCGAAGTTCCCTTGTCCAGGCGGTGCGCGGGGTACACGCGTCGGCCCAGCTGGTCGCGCAGCATCTGCAACGCGAAGCGTCTCTCGTGCCGGTCGATCGGCGAGCGGTGGACCAGCAGCCCCGAGGGCTTGTTGACCACGACGATCCGGTCGTCCTGGTACAGAATCGGCAGCATGCCGCAGGCTAATGGCGTGCCGTCGCCGGCACAACGCTCGCGTGCGGTACGCCCGCCCGGTAAACTCGACGTCACGAACTCCCGGAGGTCCCATGACGCTGCACACTGTCTGCCGAACGAGCGACATAAAGCGGGGTCAGATGAAGGCTTTCACCGTCGAAGGCCAGAAGATCGTCGTATACAACCTCGCGGACGGATTCTTCGCGACGCAGGCAACCTGCACGCATGTCTTCGCGCCGCTCGCGCGAGGCAAGATCATCGAAGGGCGCATGGTGCAGTGCCCGTTCCACAGGGCGCGCTTCGATATCCGCACCGGTAAGGTGGTCGACTGGGCCAACTTCCCGCCGGGCATCCAGGTGCTCAACGTCGTGCGCGGCGAAAAAGCGCTCAAGACCTACAAGGTTGCGGTCAAGGACGGCGAAGTCCGCGTGAAGCTCGACTAACACTGCACCTGAGGGGCGGCGCCTACGAACCGCCAAGCGCCATCGCCCAGGCTGCACCGATCGCCAGCAGGCTTGCCAGCGCAGCGATGAGCTGCGCGACAGTGCCGCGATTCGCCCGCCACGTCGTGTGTGCTACGCCTGCCCCGATGCCCATCGCGAACCCTGTCAGGTGGGCCAGAACGTCGGTGTGCTCGCCGCCGGTGCCGGTGAATGCAAGGAGGAATACGCCCGCGACCAGTGGTGCCCAGCGCTGCGCCCGTCGTTCGGGAGCGTTCGACCGTTGCCGCCATTCGAAACCGGCCAGCATACCGAGCGTCGCAAACACGGCCGTGGACGCGCCCACCGACGCGTGCATCTCCGGCTGGATGAACGAGTTCAGCAGGTTGGCCGCGGCGGCTGCCGCCAGGATCGAGGCCCAGGCGATGCCGGGTCCGAGTATCTGGCCCGCCAGCAGGCCGAACACGGTTCCGAAGCCGAGGTTCGCCAGCAGGTGCCCGACGTCGAGGTGCAGCGTCAGGGCAGTGACGGCGCGATAGAATTCGCCGTGGCGGACCGCGCCGGACAACAGGGCGCCGGCATCGAGCCAGTTGCCATTGAATGCGCCGATACCCGCCAGGTAAGCCACCAGCAGCATGACGACGGCATAGCCTGCCGAGCCCAGCCACGCTCCGCGGTGCGGAGGGTCCGGTTCCGCGGGCCGGCGTCGGGGAGGGTTCTCGAAGTCGTAACGACGCAATTGCGCCGCTGCCGTCTGCGCGTCGGAGGCCTGCACCAGCAGCATCCAGTAGCGCCCATCGGAGACGAGCTGCGACTCGATCCCCACCGCGTGCAACATGAAGGCCCGCTCCTGGCAATACGGACGCCAATGCGATCGATAGACGACGACTGGATCGAGGTCGGTCACGCGGACTTCAACCGTTTATCCTCAGGGTCTCGCCGGTCTCGAGTGCCCGGAACCGGGTTTCCGCAACGCCGTGGCGTCGCCGCGCGGCATCGAGTGCGTGCAGCGGTTCGTCGATGCCCTCGTCGGTGAGCTGGAAGCAGCCATAGTGCGTGCCGATGCTCAGCTTCGCCTCGAGGTCGAGGTGTGCGCGAACGGCTTCCTCGGGATTCATGTGCTGCTCGCCCATGAACCAGCGCGGCTCGTAGGCGCCTATCGGCAGCAGCGCGAGGTCCATGACTCCCAGCCTCCCGCGCAGGTCGCCGAAATGCTTCCAGTAACCGGTGTCGCCGGCGAAGAACACCTTGCGTCCGTCGGCTTCGATCACGAAGCCTCCCCACAGCGTGCGATTGCGGCCGGAGACACCGCGCCCCGACCAGTGCTGCGCCGGCGTGTAGGTGAGTCGCGCGTCGCCGTGCGACGCCTCGTCCCACCAGTCGAATTCACGCACCTGCCCGAGCCCGTGTTCCTGGAGAAACGCCCGATTTCCGAGTCCCGTAAGGAACAGCGGCCGGTGGTCGTTCTCCAGTCGCTTCAGGGTATCGAGGTCGAGGTGGTCATAGTGGTTGTGGCTCACCAGCACCACATCGATCCGCGGCAGCGATTCGAAGGCGAGTCCGGGTGCGCGCACGCGCCTCGGGCCCGACCACTGCACCGGGCTCACGCGCTCGGAGTAAACCGGGTCCGTCAGCAGGTTCAGTCCGCGGAACTGCAGAAGGTAGGTGATGTGGTTGATGAACGTGAGCGCGATCTCGCCGGGTTGCAGGGCCTCCGGGAGGCAGGGAACGGCACGGTTCTCGACCCATTGTGGCCACGGCGTCGCCTGGCTGGTGCGCTGCCAGCGCAGGAATTCGCTGAAGGATTTCCCAGCCGAGGCGTCTGGGTTGAAGAACGTACTGCCATTGAAGTGGTCGGAAGGCGGTCCGCGGTAGCCCGGCCCTCCACGCAGCGAGCGTCGCGTCGCGTAGGCGCCGGTCGCGAGGCCGAGCAGTTTCGCAAAGGACTTCTGCACTGGTCAGCCAGGGCTGCGTAATTGCGCGAGGATCGGCTCGAGCCGGGCTTCGTTTTTCACAACGTGCCGGTACCCGGATTCGATTGCTTCGGCCGCGCGGTGGAAATCCATCAGCTGGAAGTCATTCAGCGGTGGTCGCAGAACCAGGTCTGCCGCCTCTACCAGGAGGCGACTGCGCGTGATGCTGTCCTGCATGATGTTGACCGCATTCGACATCGATTCGAGCAGGCTCGGATGGTCCTGGCGCAGTTTCCCCACGTCCCCTTGCATGACGGGGCGGCTCAAGTCGATTGCGATGACGACGTCCGCGCCCAGCGCGCGACAAACAGAAACGGGCAGCGGGTTGACGACACCGCCGTCGACGAGCCAGCGATCGAGGTACCAGGTCGGCGTGAAGAGCCCCGGCAGGCCGCTCGAAGCCCGGACTGCCGCCATAACCGGGCCCTCCCTGATCCACACTTCCTCGCCGGTGTGCAGGTCGGCGGCCACGGCGGCGAAACCGAGGTCGAGCTGTTCGATCAGCGGATCGCCGATGCTGGTCTCGATCGCGTCCATGAGTCGGTTGCCGGTCATGATTCCGCCACCACGGAACTTGGTATCCACAAGCCGCCACACTTCGCGTTGGGTGAGGGTGCGGGCCCAGTTTTCAAGCGCGTCGAGCCGGGCGCCCGCATAAGACGCCGCGACCAGCGAACCGACCGATGCGCCAACTACGACCTGGGGTCGGACTCCACGCTCTTCCAGGGCGCGGATTACGCCGATGTGCGCCCAGCCGCGTGCCGAACCGCAGCCGAGTACGAGACCCAGCCGCGGCGCGGTCACGGCCGCAACGCGCGGTACAGGTAGGGCAGGCTGGTGTCCATCCGATAATCGACGTCCGAATGATCGTCGTCGAATTCCTCGTAGCGATGCGCGATGCCCGCGGCGGCGAGGCGACGCGACAGCTGTCGGGTGCCGAAGTGGATGTGGTACTGGTCGCGCCATCCACAGTCGATGTAGAGCCCGCGCAGGCGCCGCAGGTTTCGCGAGTGCTTGCGCACCAGGTTGACTGGATCGTGCTCGAGCCAGCGCCGCCAGCGGCTCTCGATCAACTCGCCGGTTTCGAGGTGGAATGGCAGTCGAAACCCGAGCGACGCGGTCGGATCCGGGTCGTAAGTTGCTGCCATGCAGATGTTCATGATGACGTGCACTTCCGTGCCGCTCAGCTTCGGCTTGTTCCACACGCCCTTGAGAAATCGCTGCACGCGCCCGTCGTCGATCCCTTTCCTGAGCCCGCGCTCGGCGGCAGTGTCGCGGGGCGGTGCCAGCGGACCGGCCTTGCGCGCCGGGCGGCGGTACTTGGCGAGTTCGTTCAGCGTGTTCGGCCAGTCGGCGCGGTAAACGAAGTCAAAATACGCATCCCCCGAATGGTTTGCCACCGCGCCCCAGTGGCTCGCGTATTTCATGCCATGGATCATCGCGCCATAGCCGCCGGAGGACTTGCCGAAGCAGCCGCGGTGCTCGCGCGAGGCGAGCGTACGGAACTCCCGGTCCACGAACGGAATGACCTCCTCGAGCAGGTAGTCGGCGTAGTTGCCGATCGCCGATGAATTGACGTACTGGTTGCCGCCGAGCGACGTGAAGCAGTCGGGAAACACGATGATGGCCGGGCCCATGCTGCCTTCACGCACCAGTCGCGCTGCGCGTTCGGCGACATTTTCATTGAATGGTCGCCAGTTCAGGTGCGACATCCCCGATCCAGTGAATCCCACCAGGTCGTACAGCACCGGGAAGCGTCGGCCGGGTCCTCCGTCGCGTTCGTCATATTCGCGCGGCAGCCACACGGCGAGCTTGCGTTGCGCCGGGTCGCCAAGCGGATTGTCGGCCAGGATCGACGAGCGGTGCTCCAGCACTACGGCCGTGCCGGCGTTACGAAGGGCGTGCTTCCTTGCCATCGTGGTTACTTCCTGTCGCGGATGTCGATGAAGGTCAGGAACTCCGCGCGCGTGCGCGCGTCGCTGCGAAAGGCGCCGAGCATCTTGCTGGTGATCATCGACACGCCACGCTTGTGGATTCCGCGGGTCGTCATGCACTCGTGGACTGCCTCGATCACGACACCGACGCCGCGCGGTTTCAGTACGCTGCTGATGCAACGGGCTATCTCGGCGGTCATTTTTTCCTGGACCTGGAAGCGCCTGGCGAAGACGTCCACGACCCGGGCGAGCTTCGAGATGCCGACGACCTTGTTGGCGGGCAGGTAACCGACGTGCGCGCGGCCGATAATCGGTGCCATGTGGTGTTCGCAGTGCGACTCGAACTCGATGTCGCGCAGCACGACCATCTCGTCATAGCCCCCCGTTTCCTCGAAGGTGCGGCCCAGGTACTCACGCGGATCGATTGCATAGCCCGAGAACCAGTCCTTGTAGGCTTCCACCACTCGCTTCGGTGTTTCGATCAGTCCCTCGCGCGAGGGGTCCTCGCCGGACCAGCGCAACAGCGTACGAACCGCATCTTCGGCCTGGGACTTGGTGACATTCTTCTGCCTGGCGGCCATTGTGCATTTCCTCTTGCGTCGGTTTCAGTTCGGCCGGATAACCCGCTCAGCGACCGGGGTGCCGCCGCCAGTAGGTGAGCAGCGCGTATCCCGCGGCCATGCCGCCCAGGTGCGCGAAATGGGCGACGCCGGCGCCCGAGCCGGTCACTCCCAGGTACAGTTCGAGCGCGCCGTAGAGCGTCACGAACAACCACGCCGGCATTGGTATGGGCGGGAACAGCAGCATCAGCCGCCGGTGCGGCCAGGCCAGGCCGAATGCCAGCAGCAGCCCGAACACGCCTCCGGAGGCGCCGACCGTGGGCACCGGTATCTGGTTCATGTTGCCCA
>JALHTE010000182.1 GCA_022865595.1 Steroidobacteraceae bacterium
CCGATGAATTGGGCAGAAACCATGAAGGCATACAGCGGCGTGACATCGAGCCAGCGATACACCGGTGAACTCAGCGAAATTGGCGGTGCGCCCCCCCAGGGCTGGAATCCGTACGAAGTCTGGCTCACCAGGATCAAGCAACCACGCGAACGCGCCGCCCGCGTCGTCACCCTCGGCGCGTCGAGCAGCGCAACCAGCGCGCCTGATCTGGCACTGGCCAGATAGTCGGCGTCGGCGCAATGTACGTTAGCGCACCGCGCGTAGCGCGACTTGCGCCTACGCTACTCATCTGCGACGTGCGGCCCGCTGGGTCGCGACACGCTGGCGGATGGTGAAGGCCGTCCGCTTGACTGACTCCCGCCAATTGGAACTCGAGGATTAACCATGAACCGTTCGATACTGATTCTTGCGCTTGTCGCCGCGCTGGGCCTTGGTGCCTGTGAGCGACAGCCCGCCGTAGTTACCGTTCCCGCGCCGGCTGCCGAGCCTGGCCCCGCCGGTCCGCAGGGCGAAACTGGTGCCCAGGGCAATACCGGCTATTCCGGGCAGATGGGCGAAACCGGCCAGATGGGGCAGATGGGCGATACCGGGCAGATGGGCCAGATGGGTGAAACCGGTCCGACTGGCGATACCGGGCAGATGGGCCAGACGGGCGAAACTGGCCAGACGGGCGAAACTGGCCAGACCGGCGGCACCACGACCGCCGACACCACGCGGACCTTCCCCCCGCAGGAGAATCCGAACTGAGCAGGCTGAATGACCGGCGCCCCAGGAGACCGCTCCTGGGGTAAGCCCGGTGTTCACGTGCGGCCGGAGAACACGGCTGCTGGTTCGAGCTTCAGTACCGGCCGCGCGCTGATCAGTGCGGCGAGCAGGCTCACGATGAAGACCATCACGCTGCCCAGCAGCGGCGTGAACCACATCATGCGGAATGGGAACCCCCATGCACTGACGATCGGCCCCGCGATTCCGCACAGGCCGAGTCCCAGTCCCGTCCCTACGAGCGCACAGACACCGGCTTGCACGAGGATCATCCGCAGCAGCAGGCCGGAGGTCGCACCCATGGACTTGAGCACCGCATAGTCCTTCAGGTGCTCTGTCGTGAAAAGGTAGAGCAGGACCGCGGTGATCCCGAAGCCGACCGTCATGGCCAGCGTCAGCATTGCGCCGACGTCGCCGACATCCTCCGAGTTGACCAGGGCCCAGCGAACGGTGTCTTCCTTGAATTCGCCTGCGGTGCGCGCCCGGAGACCTGTCTGGGCGTGAATGCGTCGGGCCAGCTCGGTGGGCTCGACACCCGCGGCGGCGCTTGCCAGTACAAATGTCAGTCGCTGCCGCACCGGTGGCAGGATCCGCAGCACGTTGGACAGGGTCGAATACATGAGCGGTCGGGGCGGAAACCGCGGCAGGGCGTTCGCATGCCCGACGACAACGACGCGATGATCGTTGACCAGCAGTTCATCGCCGTCCTCGAGCGGCCGTGTGGCAGCCGCCAGGTGCGGAGCACCGTGTGGCCACTGATCGCGCGCCAATTGCGGTGTATCGAGTTTCCCGACGGATCCACCCGAGTCGATCAGTACGGCGTCGGGGCCACGCAGCCGGCCGGCCAGCCCTGGGTCGTTCCCGAGCGGCACGCCCACGAACGTCGCGTCGTCCACGCCGATGAGCTGGAACGACTGGAATCGACCATTGGGAAACCGTGCTTCGGCGGTGGCCAGTGCGAGCGGCACGGCCGACCGGACGCCGGCGACGCTTCGCACGCGGTCGAGTGCCGATGAGGACATGTTGGTCGTCTGCTCGACGGATTCCACCGCGGGATCCATGACCCAGACGTCCGCCGCAGGTATGTCGGAGATGAGCGAGAAGCCGCGTGTCATGAAGCCGCAGAAGAACGATGCAGCGAAGGTAATCAGGAACGACGTAAAAGCGATGCCGAACAGCAGGCCCGCATACTTGCCCCGGTCGCCTGTCAGCATCTTCAACGCCATTGAAAGCATGGAGTGGGGCGCCTCTCAGCGAACTGGCGCGGTCGCAGGGGACTGGATGAACACGTCCAGGCGCTGCCCTACATAGACCGGAAGCTCGGCCCGCTCGAAGCTGTAGATAACCTGGAGGACACGGCTGTCGGAGCGTTCCGTCGTGTCACCGGTCAGGGACTTCTTCGGAGCGACATACGGCTCGATGCTCTCGAAGCGTAGCGCAGTACGCAGTTCCGGTCGTCCTCGCACGACGGCAATGGCCGGCGCGGACGGGTCCACTCGTCCGGCGTCATTCTCGTCCACATCGACTCGTACTCGCAGCCGGGCATCGTCACCCACCACCATCAATGGGGTGGCCAGCACCCCACTCTCGGCGAACTCACCGGGCCTGACATTGATCTGCAGCACCCGCCCAGCCACTGGCGCCCTGACTGTGCGGCGATCGATCTCCACGCGTATGCGTTCCATCTCGGCCCTGGCGGCGGCCAGCGCTGCCTCGTCGATCTGCACCTGGAAACGCCGGTCACGGAACTGCTCTTCACTGAGTACATGCTGTTCACGCAATTTGTCCGTGAGCTGCGACTGGTACTTCGACCTGGCAAGCTGCGCCGCGGCCTCCTGCACGTGCGCGGCGGCCAGCGGCAACTGAGCCTGAAGATCGCGATCGTCGAGCCGGAACAGCGTCGCGCCGGCTTCGATCCGATCGCCCCACCGTACCGCGACTGCCGCCACGATGCCGGAAACCGGTGTGCCCACGGCGATGTTGCCGGTGCCAGCTTCGACGGCCCCGGTCCCGGCAACCTGGGACTGGAACGGCGTTTGCACCTGGGAGAGCGACGGTTGTTGTCCTACGTCGGATCCCGGTGCCGAAAGCAGCCCACCGCGCTCACCCTGTATGACCGCGACTACGGCGATTCCGAGCCCGATTATCGCCAGGACTGGTAGCAGCAATTGCCTCGGTGTCATGGCGGCGCCCCTGCCGCGTTCGCGGCGACGACATCCTGCACTCGGCCGTCCTCCATGCGCGCGACGCGGTCTGCGAATCCGAAGATGCGCGAGTCGTGTGTAGCGACGACCAGTGCCCGGTCTGCACTTCGTCCGGTGCGTCGAAGCAGGTCAACCATCTCGGCGCCGGTTTCGTGGTCGAGATTGCTGGTCGGTTCATCGCACAGGATGAGGCGCGGATCGCGCGCAAGGGCGCGTGCGATCGCAACGCGCTGCTGCTGTCCACCACTGAGCTCGGCCGGCAACGCGTCCAGGCGCTCGCCGAGCCCGACGGTGCCGAGGATTTCGCGTGCCCGCTGACGCGCCCGTCGGCGCGACGCCCCGCCGATCAGGAGCGGCACGGAAACGTTGTCCTCGGCGGTGAGCGTGGGCAGCAGGTTGAATCCCTGGAACACGAATCCGATCGACTCGCCGCGAAAACGGGCGCGATCGCGAGGCTGCATTTCCCCGGGATCGCGACCCATGACCGCGCATTCGCCGCCGTCGCGCTCGAGCATCGCCCCGATGACAGACAGCAAGGTCGTCTTGCCGCAGCCGGACGGACCGACGAGCAACAGCAGCTCTCCTGCGTAGACGTCCAGGTCGACACCACGGAGTGCTGCGACCGATGCTTCCCCGGCGCCGAACGACTTGGTTACTCCTCGACAGCGAACGATCCCATCGGTATGCGGATTTCGCTCGAAGCCCGCATCGAGCGTCACCAGCAGCTCATCGGCTCCAGGATACGTCGACAATTTTCGATACGGGCGACCGCAGGTGGCGAGCCGCTACTGTCTTCGGCGGAGGACCGCGAACAGCACGGCGCCCACGACGACAATGGCCAGTACGGGCAGCCACACGCCGCCGTTGCCATACCAGTTTCCGTTTCCCATCATTCCGCCATTCATCGGTGCCCAGTCGGCAATCGCGTCACCGACAGGCAGCAATACCGTGGCGAAGACGAGAAGCGCGGTGGTAAGGCGTGGCTTAATTGTGGTGTTCATGAGTTGAGTTTCCTTACGTAGGGTGAGTTCGACGCTCACGCGCAGGTAGATCGGTCGGTGCAGTGACGATGTCCTGCAGCGGCCATGACCGATTGCACGATTGGTGGTATGGGCGCAATCGCATTCAGCGTCTGTACGCCATCGCACATCGTGCACATTCCAATTTCGGCGGCGCCTGATGTCCGGTGCCGCTCACTCCGGAGGCGCGGGACCATTCACTGAAGGGGATTTGCAGGCGTCACGCGCCAGATGACATTGCCAACATCGTCCGCAACGAGCAGGGCACCTGTACCGTCCACCGCCACGCCGACGGGACGGCCCTGGGCGTTGCCCTGCGCGTCTACAAAACCCGTCAGTACATCTTCGGGGTCTCCCACAGGGTGCCCATCGGAAAAGGGCACGAATATGACCTTGTAGCCGCTCCGCGGCTGCCGATTCCATGACCCGTGCTGGCCAATGAACGCCCCGCCGGCATAGCGCTTCGGCAACAGTTCACCCCGATAGAAGACCAGTCCGAGTGAAGCAGTGTGTGCGCCAAGCGCATAGTCGGGCGCTACGGCACGAGCGACCAGGTCGGGGCGCTGTGGTTGCACGCGCGCATCGACGTGCTGGCCATAATAGCTGTAAGGCCAGCCGTAGAACGCGCCGTCCTGCACCGCTGTCATGAAGTCGGGAACGAGGTCGCTGCCGATCTCATCGCGCTCATTGACCGCGGTCCACAGCGCGCCGGTTTGCGGCTCCCAGTCCAGTCCGTTCGGGTTGCGGAGACCGGACGCGAACAGCCGCGTGTGGCCGGTCGCGCGATCAACCTCCAGGATGGCAGCACGATCGACCTCGTGCTCCATGCCGTTTTCGCCCACATTGCTGTTTGAGCCAACCGTTACATATAGGCGCGATCCATCCTGGCTGGCAATAATGTTCCTGGTCCAGTGGTGGTTGATCGTGCCCGCAGGTAGTTCGACGACCTTCTGGCCGGGCGACGTAATCTGCATGTCACCCGTCTTGTACGGAAAGCGCATGACTGAATCGGTGTTGGCGACGTAGAACTCATTACCGACCAGCGCCATGCCAAAAGGTGAATTCAGTCCGGTCAGAAACGCGGTTCGAGTCTCCGCGATGCCATCCCCGTTGCTGTCGCGCAGCAGCGTGATCCGATTCGCACTTGGAACTGTTGCGCCGGCCCGTTTCATGACCAGGTTCGCTACCCAGCCCTTGAGGCCTTTCGCGTCATCCGGGCGGGGCGGGCCATTACTTTCGGCGACGAGCACGTCGCCGTTGGGAAGCACATACAGCCAGCGGGGGTGATCGAGGCCGGCCGCGTAAGCATTCACCGCCAGTCCGGCGGCCGCAGCCGGCGTCGTCCCGGATGGCCAGCCCACCGCTGGAGCGATCTTGACCGTCGGTATCAGTGTCGGGTGCGGCGGGGGCAACACCGGTTCGGGCCCAAAGCCCGCGCTCTCGGGCAATGTCGCCAGGTCGCCACAGCCGGCGAGACTGAGGAGCAGAAATCCAGTGACCAAGTGGCCGAAGATGGTCTTCAACATCACGAATTGCTGCATCCGTGGCACGAGGCTGGTCGCTATCGGAAGCATAAGCGGTCGCTCAGGCTCCCGCTCTCGGCGGGCCTCGCGGGCGATAAATGGCTCGTCGTCGCTGCTTCATGTCCTTGCCCAGGGACGTGAATGTGATCGTGAGTCCGAGGGCGATCATTACCATCATGAGCAAGGCGAGCGCGATCTGCGTCATCGTCTGCAACGGGCCCGTGTGCTCGTCCGGCAGCGACACCATCGCGGCCTGCTGAACGCCGCCCTGGTCCCAGCTGTAGGATTTATCGAGACCAGTTCCAGATGCGTCTTCCCGCCCGGTGCCAGCCGAGGTCATTGCCTGCTGGAGCGCGTCGCTCCCTTGGGACCGATCCGCTGCGCCGGAGCCCTCTGCCATGGCCGGCAGGGCAACGAGACCGATCAGTGAGGCGAAGAAGAGCGAACGGAGCAAGGTCGGCAT
This sequence comes from Steroidobacteraceae bacterium, assembly GCA_022865595.1. Taxonomy (GTDB): domain Bacteria; phylum Pseudomonadota; class Gammaproteobacteria; order Steroidobacterales; family Steroidobacteraceae; genus RPQJ01. The sequence goes on from JALHTE010000182.1 coordinate 5,972, forward strand.
AACGGTTGTCCTCAAGCACGAACGGTCAACCGGAGGCAACCGGATCGCGCAGGACCATGTATAGGCGCGCCCGCTGGAATTCTCTGTACGCTAACGAACGGAGAAGGCAGGCCGAAGAGCTCGGACCTGAACGAGGTTGAACTGTTTCCGGGGCCTGTTGGGCTACTGGTGCGGAAACTCCAGGAGGCGATCGGTTTCCTTCCTGACCACGGCGTAGCACTCGCAACACAGTCTTTCGAGCGCCGGCCGGTCCAGAACGGTGATGTGTCCGCGGCTGTGACTGATAACGCCAAGCTTCTGCAGTTTTCTTACCGCCCCGGTCACGCTTTCACGGCGGACGCCGAGCATGTTGGCAATGAGGTCCTGGGTAATCGTCAGTTCACTGGACGGCAGGCGGTCCAGGACCAGCAGCAGCCAGCGGCACAATTGCTGGTCCACCGAGTGATGTCGGTTGCAGACGACGGTCTGGCCCGTCAGTGTAATGAGCGCCTGCGTGTAGAGCAGCATTACGTGCTGAAGCGCGCCGCCGCGTGCAAATTCCTTCGTCAAGAGGTCGCTCGTGAGGCGCCAGGCCCAGCCTTGCATCTCTACGATTGCCCGGTTCGGTCGCGAATCACCGCCCATGAAAAGCGCAATGCCGACAAGCCCCCCGTTGCCGACGATCGCGAACTCGGCAGAGGCACCATCAGCCGTCAGGTACTCGTCCGAGACGATGGCCGAAGTCGGGAAGTATGCGTACTTGAGCTTCACGCCGGGCTCGTACAGGACCTGGCCTTGCTTGAGGAATACCGGCTGAAGGCTCGGCTGCAACCGCTCGCGCTCGCAATCCGGGAGCGCGGCCAGCAATTTGTTATGGCGAACTTGCGCCGAAGGGTCGGCATGCGTCATGGACATCCCTCTCGCCCGATGAAACGACGGTACCGAACCTGCATACGTACCGTAAACTTGGCATCTACGTACTGTGGAGTATGTGAATCTTCGTCATCTGCGAGATCGCTTCTTTATCCGGTCCTCGCGCTGATCTTGCGCTCGGTGAAACGCGTCTCAATTGCGGTGGCCGTGCGGCCTGGTCGACCCCTCTGTCGAAGCGTGGAGTTGCGAGCCTGATCGCGCTTGTGCTTCTTGTCGCGGCCATGGAGGTTGCAGAGGATGCATTGGGCGGAGAATCCGGTCCGATCGACCGAGCGGCGCTGCTTATCACTGCGTCGGTGACAAGCAGTGCGATCGTGGTCTATGTCGTCAAGATGATTTCTGGCCGGGCTAGACCGGCGCTCTGGTCCAGCGATTGGTATTGGGGATCCAGCTTTCCCAGCGGTCATACTCTCGTCGTCACTGCATTTGCCATCGCGGCATCGATCTGTGTCGGCCGGATGTGGCCCGCAGGCCACAAGGTCGCGCTGTCGGTGGCGTTCCTGTGGATCTCCCTTATTGCGCTGTCGCGCCTGGTGCAGGGCGTCCACTGGCCAACCGACGTATTGGCCGCCGCGTGCATCGGAGCATGCCTGCCTTTGGCGATGGCCGTGGTGCTCGAGCCGCGACACGCCTGACCCTCCGAACGCGCGACGCGGGGTCTGCGTAAGCACGTCGCTTCAGGGAATCAAGCACTTAGCAGCATGTCCGTGCGCTGGCGGACAGACTCTGTGCGTTCGCTCGCCTATTGTTAACTGGACGGCCGGACACGTGGTCCGGTGCGTCACAGAACGCTTTAAAGACACCATCGAGGAAACATCATGAGCACGAAGCATGTCAAAGGCCACATGAAGGAAGCGGAAGGCAAGGTCAAGGAAGTTGCGGGCAAGCTGGTCGGCAACGAAAGTCTCGAAGCGAAGGGCAAGGCCGAGAAGACCGCCGGCAAGCACCAGGCGGCCCGTGCCGACCTTAAGGAAGACATCAAGAAGCTGGCTGACGCGTGAGTGACGAGTGACGGAAAAAGGCAGTTGTCCCGGCGTCAGCTTGTGCAGGCGCCGGGCTGCACCACGCGGTAAAGGCATGCGGGCCCGCCACTGAACTGCCGCAGCTCAGCAAGCGAGGGAAAGCCATGAACAAGAAGCAGATCAAGAGCAGAGTGAAGGCCGTCGAGGGGCGGATCAAGGAAGTGACCGGCAAGCTCATCGGCAACGAGGCCATGGAAAAGAAGGGCGCGGCCGAAAAGAACGCTGCCAAGAAGAAGGTCTTGTATGAAGACCTGAAGGAAGACGCCAGGAATCTCGCCTGACGACTCAGGATCCGCGCGTCGCTTCGCTGATCGATCGCGCCTCGATATAGATGCGGGTGATCTTCGGGTATCGCGACTTGATGTTCCGCTCGATGCTCGCAACAGCGGCGACGATGTCGTCGGCCGTTGACTCACGCTCGAAACCCACGTCGAGCGTCAGCAATACCTCATCGGGTCCCAGGTACATGGACAGCGGAGCGGCTGCTGCGCGTACGTGCGGGTTCTGCAAGGCGATGTCCCGTATCGCACTTGCCGTTTCCGCCCGGACACCCTCCCCAATGAGCAGACCCCTTGATTCGCGAATCAACAGCACGGCCACGCCTGCCAGCATGACGCCGATCACGACCGACGCTGCGCCATCGACGATGGGCATATCGAGGCGATGACTCAGGTAGACGCCGGCCGCCGCCACGGCCAGGCCGGCGAGCGCGGCGGCGTCTTCGGCTAGCACTGTATACGTCGTGGGGTCCTTGCTGGACTTGAGCGAGCGCCAGAACGGGATGCCCCGGTTCGTCCTGAGAAACTGGCGCAGTGCGATCATGAAGCTTCCGCTTTCGAACACCGCTGCTGCGCCGAGCACGACGTAATTCCAGGTGGGATCCTGCAGCGGAAGGGGGTTGAGCATGTGCAGCACCCCTTCATAGGCTGAAATCCCGCCGCCGAGCCCGAAGATCAGCACCGCGACCATGAGGCTCCAGAAATACATTTCCTTGCCATGCCCGAAGGGATGCTCGGGCGTGGCTTGCCGCTGGCTCAGCTTCATTCCGACAAGCAGCAGCACGCCGTTGCCAGTATCGACGATGGAATGAATCCCCTCCGACAGCATCGCAGAGCTGCCGGTGACTGTGGCGGCGACGAACTTCGTCACTGCGATGGCGAGGTTCGCAGCGATCGCACCGTAGACCACGAGTCTTGATTCAGCCACCGGCGCACCATAGCGATCCGACTCGCGGCTGTCTGTACGCTTGGGGACTGTTGTAGCGAGCGAAACGCAAGTCATTGATTGTTTTCCGGTTTCGATCGCAGAGCCAGCACCCTATGCGGTTCGCCACAGGGTCCGGATCGTGCGCCGGCGAGCATAATTCGCTCATGAGCAAGCAACTCGTGTTCCTGGTGCCGGGCTTCTTCGGATTCACGACCGTCGGCACGGTCAGTTACTTCGAGGACGTCGAGCGGTCGCTTGGACTCGCGCTGCGCAAGCGCGGTGTCGAGGCCCGCATAGTGCGTTGCACGACGCAGCCGACGGCCTCGATCCCGCGACGCGTTAGCGGGCTGTGCCGCCATGTGGTGAGCAACGGCGGCCTCAGGGCCCGTGACCTGCACTTCGTCGGCCATTCGACGGGTGGACTCGACGTGCGCATGCTCCTGACGCCGGGCGCGAAGATCGCGAGCGGTGACTCGGGGGAGCGCATTGCCCGGCGGACTCGGTCAGCCACGTCCGTGAGTACGCCGCATCACGGAACGCCTCTCGCCAACCATTTCATTTCGGTCAAGGGCCAGATGCTGTTGCTGGTGTTGAGCGCGCTCGCGACGTCGGGGCAGGGCCGCCGAGCGATTTCCGCCGCAGCCACGGCCATCGGGGTCGTCGCAAGGCTCGATGACCGGTTGGGTCGCAGTGGAAGCCTGCTCGATCGAATTGCCGGCGGGCTTTTGCGCGGGATCAGTGTCGACCGTAGTGACCCCCTGTGGAAATACCTCCGCGACATTCAGCAGGACCAGGGTGCAGTGCTGCAGCTCACGCCCGAGGGCATCGAGTTGTTCGACGCGGCCGTTGCCGATCGGGCCGGGATCCGCTATGGCTGTGTAGTAACGGGCGTACCCGTACCGCGCGAGGACTTCAAGTTGAGTGAACTCCTCGATCCGGAGTACGTCGCACTGCGCGCGCTGTTCAGGCTGCTGCACGGACTGACGGCCGAGTCGCATCCGCACTACCCGTACCCGAAACCGACGAAGGCGACACAGCGAGTGCTTCATCGAGGACTTCGATTCAAGGTGACGTCCCGGATCAGCGACGGAGTAGTACCGACGCTGAGCCAGCTGCACGGAAGGGTGCTCCACGTCGCGCGGGCCGACCACCTCGACGTGGTCGGACACTACACGCTGGCCGGCGGGAAATCCGGTGACTGGTTGCCCTCGGGAGCCGGATTCACCCGCAAAGCCTTCGACGCTACGTGGGATGCGGTGGCCGCGGCGATTGCCAGCGGAAGCAAAGACTCATGAACAGCGGGCCGGTCGCTATTGCTTCTCCGCGATGACGCGACCGTCTGCGTTCACGAAGACCCGGTAGTGATTGCCGTCCTCGCAAGACGCGAGGTAATCGTTCTCGCCCTGCTGCTGGACGCTTACGACCTTCCCGCAGGGCAGGCCTTGCAGGGCGATCACGGCCGTAAGGTCCTTCGCCACTGGTACCGTGCTGCTCGCGGGATCTTCGGCGAGCGACAGGCCAGAGTAAAGCGTCGTCGACATGGCGATCACCACCAGGCTCTTGTTAAGCATTCTCACGGCAATACTCCCGCCATCAGGTTGGATTCGGTGAACTTTTGTGGATCCGAGAGGACGCCCCATATCGCCTCGCGCGATGCGACGATGTCGCGGGCAAGCGTCGGGTCGCTGTCCTGCAGCAGCGCGAGCACCTTGAGCATCAGCAGGTTGTACGACTGTCGCAGCGCGGCGAGCGTCGGCGTCTGGCTCTTGTGATACGCGCGGAACTGATTCAGCAGGTCATCGACCTGGTTCTTGAGCGAAAGCTTGGTAAACACGCCGACCGCCTTGGTGTCGCGGAGTCGTGTTTCAAGCGACTTGAGGTCCAGCGGCGGTGTCGCAGGCCGGGCCGCAACGGGCGCCGGCGCTGCCTTCGGGGCCGTTGTCGGCGCGGGTGTGGGCGCGGGCACGAGCGCTGGCGACGGTGCGGATGCGGGCTTAGTAGTGGCAGTAGAGGCCTGCGAACTGGCCGCGGTGTTGCTGGCGACCTTGGATGCCGCAGGCTGCTGCTCCGCGCCAGGCGCTGGCGCGCGTACCTGCTGTGCCGGGGTTGGTGCACTCGGCGCCGCGCGTGGTTCCAGTGCCTCGGCGGCCGCGGGCTCAGGCTCTGGAACACTGACCGCCGGCAACTCGACACCCGGTGTCGAAACCGGGGCCGTCGCGGGCGGCGCGTTATTCTCGACGCAGCCTGCCGCAAGCAAGAGTGACAGGCCGGCTGCCGTACGTGCTTCCCGACTCAGGGCCCAACTGATACTCATGGTTTGTCTCGAGCGCCTACCTGGTGGGAATCGACTCCATCATCATCTGGTCCTGCTGCACCATCAGTTCCAGCATCATCTGCATCATCTGCATGTGCCCCTGCCTCTGCCCCTGCATCATGTCGCGGTTCTGCATTTTTTCACCACCGGCCATATTCCTGCCGGGCTGCATCTGCATGCCGCCTTGCTGGGCGCCGCCCATCATCATTGGGCCCTTCATGTCGTGCATGAGCGTCATGCTGTCCTGCATGGTCTGCATGTGTTCCTGCATGAGCTGTTGGCGTCCTTTCGAGTCGGTCGTCGTGCGGAACTTTTCCATCTGCTGCTGCGCGGCGGACATATTCTCGCGCATCCGGGACACCTGCGCGTCCATCTCCGTGCTCATGGCAGGCGTGGCCGGAACGGCCTTGTCCTGCGCGGAAGCCGGAGCAGCCTTGTCCTGTGCATAAGCCGGTGTTACTGACGACAGGGTCCAGGCCGTGATTGCAACGAACAAAAGTGTGGTTTTCATGTTCATGATTCCTTGTAAAAGCGGCGCACCACGCTTTTTGACGTGGTGCGCCCCTGGGCGACGCATGCGGGGGTACGATGCGTGGGCCTCAAGCCATGGTGTCAATCGTCTTTCTTGACGGTGAGCGTGCTGTGGACCGACTTCACTCCTTCGGTCGCGCGCGTGATCGAGATGGCCTGGTCGATGGCGTCCTGCGTATGCGCAGTGCCGCTCAGCCAGACGATGCCGTCCATGTCTGTGTCGACGCTGATGTTCCCGAGACTGTTGATGTGCTTTGCCGCCAGCTGGGCCTTGACCGCCGTCGTGATCGCCGAATCCTTCACGAAGGCTTTGGGATTGGAGCGGTCAGCGTCTGAATCCTCAGCCATTGCCGCGACGGGAACAGCCAGCACGCCGGCAAGCAGAATGGAAATAGCGAGTGTTTTATTCATGATCTTTCCGAACCTTTGTTTGAACGAGGTGCATTTTCGCGTTGGTCGTCGTCCACGTCGGTTCGCTATCGCACATTGGCCCCGAACGGCCCTGTTGAGAACGCCGCTCCGAAAACACGCGGGCGGATGCAGCGTCGTATCTGCTCTATGCGCCCTGCCGTACAGATGGGGCGCACTGCGGCGATGCATAGTGACTGGAGGTCCCATGCGGCACGCCACGTGGCCGGCGTCACGGGCTGCCAGCACTATGCAGGTGAAAACATGAGTATCACGGTCTTCCTGTCCCGGATCCTTGCCGTGGTGGCCAGCGTGGCGGTCAGTGCTGCGGCACTCGCGGATCCCCCTTCGCGCGTCTCGCGTCTCGGCTACACGAGCGGCCCGGTCAGCTTCTCACCGGCGGGTGACAACGGCTGGTTCGATGCCCGGATCAACCGGCCGCTCACCAGCGGCGACCGCCTCTGGGTGGATGAAGGCGCCCGGGCCGAACTCCAGGTGGGTGGAGCCATGATTCGAATGGACGCCGGCACAGGCGCGTCCATCCTGAACATCGACGATCACATTGCCCAGCTGCAGCTGACACAGGGCAGGTTGAATGTCCGTGTGCTCCGCCTGGAGCCCAGGCAGGTGTTCGAAGTCGACACGCCCAATCTCGCCTTCACGCTGCGACAACCGGGTGAATACCGGATCGAAGTGGACCCCGACGGCCGAGCGACGACAATCATAGTGCGCAGCGGGCGGGGAGAGGTCTACGGCGATCGTGCGGCGTACGTGATCGATTCGCGGCAATCCTATCGCTTCATGGGTACTGGACTGCGCGACTACGATTACTTCGCCGCGCCGCAGTTCGACCGCTTCGATCGCTGGTCGCGCGACCGTGACCTCATGTACGAAAACTCGATTTCCGCGCGCTACGTTTCGCAGGACGTGATCGGCTACCAGGACCTGGATACGAACGGCACCTGGCGGGTCAACGCTACTTTCGGCAACGTCTGGGTCCCTAATCGCGTGGCCTCCGGCTGGGCGCCGTACCGCGATGGGCACTGGGCGTGGATCGACCCCTGGGGCTGGACGTGGATAGATGACGCTCCCTGGGGCTTCGCCGTTTCCCATTATGGTCGCTGGACAAATTTCGGCGGAACCTGGGGCTGGGTGCCCGGACCGGTGCGGGCCCGCACGTACTATGCGCCGGCACTGGTTGTGTTCGTGGGCGGCAGCAACTTCAGGCTCCAAGGTTCCCACGGCAACGTCGGTGGAGTTGCATGGTTCCCGCTGGGGCCGCGCGACGTCTATCGTCCGTCCTATCCGGTGAGCCGGCGCTATTTCGAGGACATCAACAGCAGCAATACGGTGATCAACAACACCGTGATCAACAACTACTACAACAATACGAACGTAACCAACAACGTGTATGTCAACCGGCAGGTGCCGGGCGCCGTGGTTGCCGTGCCGAGGACGGCGTTCGAACAATCGCAGCCGGTGTCCAGCGCAATGGTTCGTGTTTCCGGGCAGTCGCTCGCCAGCGAGCCGGTGGAATTCGCACCGCCCGTCGCTCCGACGGAACGCAGTGTGCATGGCGCGGCTTCCCGGCACGACAAGCCGCCGCCCCGCGTGTTCGAGCGGCCGGTCGTCGCCCGTACCGCACCGCCGCCGGCGCATGTCGGATTCGCAGCCCAGCAGCAGCAACTCGAGGCGAACCCGGGCAAACCGCTCGACGACAATGCGCGCAAACAACTGAAGCGAGGCGCCGCCGCGCCGGCTCCGGTAGTCAATGTGATTGCACAGGCCCCGGAAGCACAGCCGTCCGCGCTTCCGCCGCCACCAGCTCAGGCGCCGGAGCAGCGCGGCAAGTCCGCGCAACAGGGCAAGTCCAGGCAACAGGGACAGTCCGCGCAGCAAGGACAGTCGGGGCAGCAAGACAAGTCCGCGCAACCAGGCAAGAGCGACCAGCAGCACGGACAACCCGTCGATACGACGCCGCCCACGGCACGGGATGCGGCGCCACCTGTCGAGGCTGCATCACCGCCGCAACGCACGGCCGAGCCGCAGGTTGTGACGCCGAGGCAAGCAACAGCACCGGCAGTGCCTGCAGAGGAGCAGCACGGCAAGTCCGAGCAGCAGGGGCAGTCCGCGCAACACGGCAAGTCCGAGCAGCAGGGGCAGTCCGCGCAACACGGCAAGTCCAGCCAACAGGACAAGGAAGTGCAGCAGGACAAGGGCGGGCAGCACGGACAACCTGCCAACCCAACACCGGCAGCACCGAAGGTTGCGGCGCCGCCAGTTCAGGCTCCTTCGCGGCCGCAACGCTCGACCGAGCCGCAGGTTGTGACGCCGAAGCAAGCAACGGCCCCGGCAGTGCCCGCAGAGGAGCAGCGCGGCAAGACCGAGCCGCAGGTTGTGACGCCGAGGCAAGCAACAGCACCGGCAGTGCCTGCAGAGGAGCAGCACGGCAAGTCCGAGCAGCAGGGACAGTCCGCGCAACATGGCAAGTCCAGCCAACAGGGACAGTCCAGCCAACAGGGACAGTCCGCGCAGCAAGGACAGTCGGGGCAGCAAGGCAAGTCCGCGCAACCGGGCAAGGGCGACCAGCAGCACGGACAGCCCGTCGACACGACGCCGCCCACGTCATGGGGTGCGGCGCCACCTGTCGAGGCTGCATCACCGTCGCAGGCCACTCCCCCGGAATCGGCAACGCCCGAGCTGGCACCCGATAAGGGCAAGAAGAAGGACAAGAAGAAGACCGATGACGAGCCGCCGCCCGAGGAAGACGCCGCCCAGCCGCAGTAGATTGCTCCCGGGCCGGGGAGCATCAACAAAACAAGGGGTCGGTGCATGTGCACCGGCCCCTGGCATTTGGAGCGGCGCATGGCTGTTCCGGGCCCGGCCGAACCTCGATTCAATCTCCGAGCAGTTCGGCCAGCGGGTGCAACTGCTTCACGTGGTGCGAAACTACCTTGACGATGACGATGAGCGGGACGCTGAGCAGCATTCCCCAGACGCCCCACAGCCAGCCCCAGAACAGCAGCGAAATGAACACGGCTGCCGAGTTCATGCTGGCGATGCGGCCGGTCATCCAGGTGGTCAGCAGGGTGCCGACAGCCGTCGCGATCGCCAGCGACGCGCCACCAACCAGCAGCGCCATTGCGATTGACTGGAATTGCAGGAAAGCGGCGAGCCCCGTTGCTACGGCGGTCGCTGCCGGGCCGAGATACGGGACGACGTGCAGCAGGCCCGCAACCACCGCCCAGGCTCCGGCGTTGTCGAGCCCGATCCAGCGAAACGCGATCCAGCTGAGCAGTGCGACCAGCAGGTTGGTCGTCAGGAACATGAACATGAATTTCTGGATCGAGCCGTTGATGTCGTCGAGTATGTGAACGGCAATCTTCATTCGGGACAGCGACGGACCCGCAATCCGGACCAGCTTCCGCTTGAATGTATCGCCGCCAAGCAAGAGAAAGAAAACCAGGAACGCGACTGCGGCCGCCTGGCCCATCGCACTTACCGCACCCTTCGAGCTCTTCCACAGGAAGTCGCTGAACTTGAACCTGGGCGCGTCTACGATGACATGGGTGCCCGCCTGACGCGGATCGGCGCCGGCAGCCTGCGACGTCGCCTTTTCAACCTTGGTGGCGGCATCCTGGATCGTCTTCAGGTTGCCGGCCCGGCTCAGCCGTAGGTGTGACGTCCCCGCGGCGAACTGGGTAGCCGCCTCGGGGACCTGGTCGATGATGGTCTGAACCTGTCCGCGCAATGACCAGGCGCCGAGGCACATCCCACCGATCACGCTCACCATCACGATGACCGTGCCAATGCTGCGCGGTATCCGCATCACCTGGAGCCAGGCGACGAGCGGCGTCAGTGCGTAGGAAATGACGATGCCGAGCATCAGTGGGACCAGGAAGCTCTGCGCCCATGACAGGAAGGCGATGCATGCGAGCGTCGCAAGGACCAGGAGCGGCAGGTTTCTTGCTGCAAGGGGCGGCCGTGATGCGGGAAGGTCGAGCGGCGTCGGGTTGGCAGCCTGTACGCCTGGACGCTCCGCAGCTGGCACGGTGTCAGCGTCGTCGCTGGCGGTCGGAGCGGCGGCCGGGTTCATTTGCCTGAGAGCGCCTTGCGATCGCGGAGCGCGCCTCGGGGCGCGTTCACTGCTGAGTCGCGGTGTGCCTGGTCATGACTGCTCATGACGGTTCCGGTTGCCAGGAAGTTCCTGGCAACCGGCGAGGCCTTTACAGGCGTCCCATCAGGAACAACACGAGCACGATGACGAGCAGTACCCCGATGATTCCGCTCGGGCCGTAGCCCCAGCTGCGCGCGTGCGGCCATAAAGGCAGCACACCCACAAGCGCGAGGACGAGAATGATCAAAAGAATGGTACCGATACCCATGTCGTTCTCCTTCGATGGTCATGACCGCCGTGGTATCGGCGGCCGCGGTGGCAAATTGCTTCCGCAGGGTACGGGCGCTGCGTGGTGGGGTCTGTACGCCAACGCACTGATCGGGATCAAGTGCGAACGATCTAGCGACTCGCGAAGAACGTCCTGACCGCCGCCACGCAGAACGGGGGCAGCAGGCCGGCGTGATATGCGTCAGCGACGGCGGCGTCACCGCCGTCCGTAGCGCCCTGCGCCACGGCGGCCGCGGCGGCGATCTGCTTCGCAAGCGCAAACCGGCTCTTCAAATCCGCGTAGGCGTCGCCGCCCGACGCACTCGAGTCGAGATCGAGCATGGTGACCGGAGGCGATGCTGGCGCGTGGGTCGCCCAGTATCCCTCCATCAACTGCGAGTTGAACCAGAACACCGTCGGGTCCTCGTTGCCGCCACACAGCAGCATCGGCGCGGTCGGGGTCCAGTTGCGCAGGTCGTTCTGCTTCAGCACCTGGCGCAGGCGAAGGCCCGGGTTCACGGCAGCAACGCCCGTCGTGGTCGTCGGCCATCCGCCGTCGGGATTGGCCTGCGCATCCCGCAGGAAGCTCAGCCGGTAGCTGTTCGTGATCAGGTTGTCGGTGCCGAACCCCGCCGCGAATATCGGTGCAAGCCTGGCCGGGGTCGTCGCCGGGGTGACGTCGGCAAACTCCGCGTCGGGGGGAGTCGCGCTGAACAACGCATTCCGCGGCAGCGCTCCCTGTGCATACAGCTGGCTCACGGGCGTCGTACTCGGCAGCAGTGATTCGATGCCGGCTGCGTAATTTGTCTCGAATACGTCGGTGGCTGCCGCGTAGACGTTTCCGTACGACCTCTGGTAGCTCCCGAACAGCAGCGCCGCGGAGCGGGTCTCACCGGAGCCGACCCGGCCGAAGAAGATGGAGTCGACAAACGCCGCGAGAGCGTAGGGGCCCGACATCGGAGCCGATGCCGTGACGGTCATGCCGGCGGCCTGCATGACTCGATGCGTCGCCATCGCGACGTAACCGCCCTGCGAGTAGCCGGTGATGAAAAGCCGACCACCGTCCGTGCTCGTCGGCGCGAGAGCCGTCGGCAACGCGCTGCGCGCTGCGGCCAGCGCGTCGATCATGTCCTTGGCCTGCTGGTCGGCTACCAGGTAGGGGTGGTAGGTCAGCGTCGAGATGTCGTAGCCCGCGTAGTTCGGGGCGACGACGATGTAGCCCTGCGAGGCGAAGACCGCCGCGATGACCAGGCCTTCGGCATTCGGGTCGCCGCGCAGGTCCGCGATGTTGAATGCGCGATCCGGCGTGGTTCCGTGCGCGTACAGAAGCACCGGGAGCGGGCCGTGGCACTCGTCGCCGGAGCCGAACGGCACCATCAACGCGCCGGAGGCCGTCGTGGCCTCGTTGGCGCCGCCGACGGTCGCGTATCGGATGTGATAGACGGCAACGTCGCAGGAGGGTGTTCCGAGCAGAGACAGAAGCTGCCCATTGGCCAGCGAGTCCAGTTCGAGCAGCAGCGCGGGAGCGGTGGCCGTCGACGCAAGTTCGGGCGGGTCCTGGAGCAGCGTTCCCCGCGCGGTGTCACCGCCGGGAACTACGATCGGACTTCCGGCGGAGCCCGCGCCGCTTCCGCCGCATGCTGCGAGCAGCAGTGTCCCGAGGAGCGGTAATACGCGCGTGAGTAATGGATGCATGAGGCGGGACCGTCCGTGGATTCAGAAATGAAGTCAGCGCGAAGCGCGACTCGCAGGCCCCACAATGCTGCGCTGCAAGGTCCCGCAGGTCGGTGCGGCGGCGAACATACCGTGTCAGCTCCGCGTCATGCCGAGAACCAGCCGCACGCGATGAGCACTGCCGTCATCGACCAGTGCGATGACCACCTGGCCCTCGGCGAGCGGCTGGCCGTCGAGCTCCGCGTGGGCGATTCCCTGGCTGAAGCGTTGCGGATTCTCGACCACGATCGTGTAGGTGGTCGTGCGATGCCTGTATACGATCTCGAATCCAGGCCAGTCGTCGGGAATGCATGGCGCGAGATGCAGGAAACCGCCCTGCAGTCGAAACCCGAGGATCCATTCGAGTCCCGCCCGATACATCCAGCCCGCCGAGCCGGTGTACCAGGTCCAGCCGCCGCGGCCGACATGTGGCGCCACGGAGTAGACGTCGGCCGCCACGACATACGGTTCGACCTTGTAGCGATGCACGTCGGCCCGCGTCAGGGCGCGATTGACCGGATTCAGCATCGAGAACAATTCCATCGCCCTGCCGGCCTGCCCGAGCTCGGCGAATGCAATCACGGACCAGGCTGCCGCATGGGTGTACTGGCCGCCGTTTTCGCGGATGCCGGGTGGATAGCCCCTCACGTAGCCGGGGTCGGGTGTCGACCGGTCGAAGGGTGGGGCGAACAGCAGCGCGAGGCCCGCGTCGCGCCGGATCAGCATCCGGTCCGCCGCCGCCATTGCCTCGACCGCCCGTTCCGGATCTGCAGCGCCGGAGATGACGCTCCACGACTGCGCGATGGAATCGATCTGGCATTCGTCGTTCGAGGCGGACCCCAGCGGCGTCCCATCATCAAAATAGCCACGTCGATACCAGGCACCGTCCCAGGCGTGGCGGTCGAGTGACTGGCCCAGCGCAGCGGCGTGCACCAGCCAACGCGCGCCACGGGATTCGTCGCCGCGTGCCTGCGCCAGCGGCGCGAATGCATCGAGCGTCGCATACAGGAACCAGCCGAGCCAGGTGCTCTCGCCGCGCCCGGCCTCGCCGACTCGATTCATGCCGTCGTTCCAGTCGCCCGTCCCGATGAGGGGCAGGCCATGCGCGCCGACGGCCAGGCTATGGTCCAGTGCGCGTGCGCAGTGCTCGTAGAGGGGAGCCGACTCATCGGCGATCGAGGGCTGGAAGAAGGAGTCATGTTCGCCGGGCCGCAGTGCCTGGCCTTC
>JALHTE010000183.1 GCA_022865595.1 Steroidobacteraceae bacterium
AGGAACAGGAGCGCGGCATCACCATCACCGCCGCGGCCACGACCTGCTTCTGGAAGGGGATGGACAACCAGTTTGCCGAGCACCGCATCAACATCATCGACACGCCGGGACACGTCGACTTCACGATCGAAGTCGAACGGAGCCTGCGCGTGCTCGACAGCGCCTGCGCGCTGTTCTGCGCGGTGAGCGGCGTGCAGCCCCAGTCCGAGACCGTCTGGCGCCAGATGAACAAGTACGGCGTGCCGCGCCTCGCGTTCGTCAACAAGATGGACCGTGCCGGCGCGAACTTCCTGCGCTGCGTCGATCAGATCCGCACCCGCCTGCGCGGCAACCCGGTCATCATCCAGTTGCCGATCGGCGCCGAGGACAAGTTCACCGGGATCGTCGACCTGATCCGCATGAAGCAGATCTGGTGGGACGACGAGACCCAGGGAATGCGCTTCGAGTACCGCGACATACCGGCCGACATGGCGGAAATCTCCGCCGAGTGGCACTCCAAGATGGTCGAGGTCGCGGCCGACGCCAACGAGGAACTGCTGCACAAGTACCTCGAGGAAGGCGACCTGAACGAGGACGAGATCAAGGCTGGCCTGCGCGAGCGCACGCTGCGCAACGAGATCTGCCTGGTGACCTGCGGTTCCGCGTTCAAGAACAAGGGCGTGCAGGCCGTGCTGGACGCGATCATCGAGTTCATGCCGGCGCCGACCGAGGTTCCGGATGTCCGCGGCCAGACCGAGGGTGGTGAGGAAGCCAGCCGCAAGTCGACCGATGATTCGCCTTTCTCGGCGCTGGCGTTCAAGATCCTCAACGACCCGTTCGTCGGCAACCTGACGTTCTTCCGGGTCTATTCGGGGGTTCTCAACTCCGGCGACCAGGTCTACGTTCCCAACAAGTCCAAGCGCGAGCGCGTCGGCCGCCTGCTGCAGATGCATGCGAGCGACCGCATCGAGCTCAAGGAAGTCCGCGCCGGCGACATCGCCGCGGCCGTGGGCCTCAAGGACGTGACCACGGGTGACACGCTGTCGGATCCCGACAAGGTCATCATCCTGGAAAAGATGGAGTTCCCCGAGCCGGTGATCTCGGTCGCCGTGGAGCCGAAGACCAAGGTCGACCAGGAGAAGATGGGTCTCGCGTTGCAGCGCCTCGCCAAGGAAGACCCGTCGTTCCGCGTCCACACCGACCAGGAGTCGGGCCAGACGATCATCTCGGGCATGGGCGAGCTGCACCTCGAGATCATCGTTGATCGCATGAAGCGCGAGTTCAAGGTCGAGGCGAACGTGGGCAAGCCGCAGGTCGCCTACCGCGAGACCATCCGCTCCAAGGTCGAGCAGGAAGGCAAGTTCGTCCGTCAGTCGGGCGGCCGTGGGCAGTACGGTCACGTCTGGCTGCGCATCGAGCCGTTGCCTGAAGGCAAGGGCTACGAGTTCGCAAACGAGATCGTCGGCGGCGTCGTCCCGCGCGAGTACATCCCGGCTGTGGACAAGGGCGTCAAGGAAGCACTGGTGGGCGGCGTGATCGCCGGCTACCCGGTGGTGGACGTGAAGGTCGCGATCTTCGACGGTTCTTACCATGACGTCGACTCGAACGAGATGGCCTTCAAGATCGCCGGCAGCATGGCCTTCAAGGATGGCTTCCGGAAGGCGCACCCGGTGCTGCTCGAGCCCATCATGAAGGTCGAGGTCGTCACCCCGGAGGAATACTCGGGCGACGTCATCGGCGATCTGAGCCGCCGCCGCGGCCACATCCAGGGCATGGAAGACAGCCCGTCAGGCAAGATCATCACCGCCGAGGTGCCGCTGGCCGAGATGTTCGGCTACGCGACGACCGTGCGCTCCATGAGCCAGGGTCGCGCCACCTTTACGATGGAATTCGCAAAGTACCTGGAAGTCCCCAACAACGTCGCCGAGG
>JALHTE010000184.1 GCA_022865595.1 Steroidobacteraceae bacterium
CGCAACGCCGAGGCGGCAGAAACCGCTCCGGCCTCCTGAGCAAACCGGCCACCCGGAGCCCGCATGACCGCGAAGACCCTGTTCGAGAAGGTCTGGGAGCGGCACGAAGTCGTGCCCGAGACACCCGACACTCCCGCCGTGCTGTACATCGACCTGCACCTGGCACACGAAGTCACCTCGCCGCAGGCATTCTCGGTGCTGCGCGGCAGGGGCCTCCAGGTGCGACGGCCGGATCGAACCCTGGTGACCATGGACCACTCGACGCCAACCGAGACCTCCCAGGTATTTGGTGGCGTGCCGATCGCGCTCGAGTCCGCGGCGAAGCAGGTCCGCCAGCTGGAACTCAACTGCGCGGAATTCGGGCTCGACCTGATCGGCCTGCGCGACGAACGGCGCGGCATCGTGCATGTCATCGGCCCGGAGCTTGGCGCAACGCAACCCGGCAAGACCATCGTGTGCGGCGACAGCCATACCAGCACGCACGGTGCGTTCGGCGCGCTGGCGTTCGGAATAGGCACGACGGAGGTCGGGTACGTGCTCGCGACGCAGTGCCTGCTGCAGCGCAAGCCCAGGACACTGGCGATCGAATTTGCCGGCCAGCTCGGCCCGGGCGTGACGGCCAAGGACCTGGTGCTCGCGGTCATCGGGCAGATCGGCGTGAACGGTGGCACCGGCCACGTGATCGAGTTCCGTGGACCGGCTATCGAGGCGATGTCGATGGACGAGCGCATGACGATCTGCAACATGTCCATCGAGGCCGGCGCAAGGGCCGGCATGGTCGCCCCGGACGAAACCACGTTCGCGTACCTCAAGGGCCGTCCGCGCGCCCCGCAGGGCGAGGACTGGGATCGAGCGATCGCTGACTGGCGCACGCTCGCGTCGGATCCCGGCGCCGTCTTCGACCGGACGGTGCACATCGATGCGGGGGCGATCGAGCCGATGATCACCTACGGGACCAACCCCGGAATGGTCGTACCGATTTCCGGTGGAGTGCCGGACCGTCCGGGTGATGCGGTATTCGCGCGCGCGCTTTCCTACATGGGCCTCGAGCCGGGCCAGTCGCTGCGCGACCGGCCGGTCCAGGTCGTGTTCATCGGCAGCTGCACCAATGCCAGGCTGTCGGACCTCGAACTCGCCGCCCGTGTATTCGCGGGGCACAAGGTCGCACCGGGCGTGCGGGCGCTGGTGGTCCCCGGGTCGCAGCAGATCAAGCGCGAGGCCGAGGCCCTGGGGCTCGCGAAAATCTTCACGGATGCCGGCGCGGAATGGCGCGAGTCAGGCTGCTCGATGTGCCTGGGCATGAACGGCGACACCGTTGACCCCGGTCTTTATTGCGTCAGCACCAGCAACCGCAATTTCGAGGGACGCCAGGGCGCGGGTTCGCGCACCCTGCTCGCAAGCCCGGCGACGGCCGCAGCGGCGGCGATCCGGGGCCGGGTCACCGACCCGCGCGAATTCATTCACTGAGGTCACATGGATCCGATCAAAGTCATCCGTTCGCGGACGGTCGTGATGTCGTCCACCAACATCGACACCGACCAGATCATCCAGGCGCGATTCCTCACCACTACCACGCGCGAAGGGCTCGGCGCGGCGTTGTTCGCGGACCTGCGCAACGCTCCCGACGGCTCACCGCGCCCCGAGTTCGTGCTGAACCGCCCGGAGTCGCGCGGTTGCCGGATCCTCGTGGCCGGTCGCAACATCGGCTGCGGCTCCTCGCGCGAGCACGCGCCGTGGGCCCTGCTCGACTACGGGTTCCAGGCTGTCATCAGCACCGAGATCGCGGACATTTTCCGCAGCAACAGCCTGAAGAACGGCCTGTTGCCGATCGTCGTGGATGAAGCCACCCACCAGTGGCTGCTGGACAACCCGGGAGCCCCGGTCGAGATCGACCTGCCCGCCTCGGTCCTGCGACTTCCCGACGGCAGGGAGACAGCCTTTCCGGTCGAGCCATTTGCCCGCTACTGCCTGATGAACGGTGTCGATGAACTCGGCTACCTGCTCGGCCAGACCAGCGCAATTGCAGCCTACGAGAGCCAGCACACATGAAAGCACGCATCACGGTGCTGGCCGGGGACGGCATTGGTCCCGAAGTCACGGCAGCGGGGGTTCGGGTACTCGAATCCGTGGCAGGCGCATTCGGTCACGAGTTCGAGTTTGTCGATGCCCTGATCGGCGGGGCCGCCATCGACGCGAGCGGCTCACCGCTGCCGCCGCGCACCGTGGACGCCTGCCGCAGCTGCGATGCAGTGCTGCTCGGCGCCGTGGGCGGACCCAAGTGGTCGGACCCATCGGCCCGGGTCCGGCCCGAGCAGGGTCTGCTGGAACTGCGCCGGACACTGGGGCTGTTCGCCAACCTGCGTCCTGTCCGGACGCTGGAGTCGGTGCTCGATGTCTCACCGCTGAAGGCGGAAGTCATCTCGGGTGTCGACATCATGGTCGTGCGTGAACTCACGGGCGGGATCTATTTCGGTCGCAAGAGCCGCACGGCGCTCGAGGCCGAGGACGTATGTTCCTATTCCGCACATGAGATCGAACGCGTAACCCGCACCGCCGGCCGCCTGGCCATGCAGCGCAAGCGCCGCATCGTCTCCGTCGACAAGGCGAACGTGCTGGAGACCTCGCGGCTGTGGCGCTCGGTCGTGGAGCGCGTGATTTCGGAGGAGTTTCCCGACGTATCGCTGGAGCACATGCTGGTCGATGCCGCGGCCATGCACCTGCTGCTGCGGCCGACCTCGTTCGACGTGCTGCTGACCGAGAACATGTTCGGCGACATCCTCACCGACGAGGCGTCGATGCTGGCTGGATCGCTCGGGCTGCTTCCCTCTGCGTCTCTCGGGGACGGAAGAGTCGGCCTCTACGAACCGATCCACGGATCGGCGCCGGACATCGCGGGTCGCGGCATCGCAAATCCCTGCGGCACGATCCTGAGCAGCGCGATGCTGCTGCGGCACTCGCTCGGTCTCGAGCGCGAGGCGGCGACGGTAGAGGCTGCGGTCGAGTCGTCCCTGTCCTCGGGCCTGCGGACCGCCGACATCGCCCGCAAGGGACAGGCGTCAATCGGCACCGAAGCGGTCGCTGACGCGATAATTGAGCGAATTTTAACGGTACATTAACCCGTTAATAAACAATATCTTACAAGATTATTAACAGAAGATGGATAAAGATTCCGGCTCCGCACGGCGCTGACTGGAAAACCATGTGCAAGCCCCGGAAAACCGGAGCTATACTGCGCGTCCGCAGACGGCTCCGACCGACCGAACCGCCGGACAGAGTCGCCAGAACATCGATCGTGTAGGACTTGAGTCGGGTTAGTCATTGCCTCAAGGAATGAGGCACTCTTGTCCTGTCGCGAAAGGCCGGCATCACTGCCGGCCTTTCTTTTTTTGAGCATTGCCAGGATTGCCGGCGGCGTTCAAGCCGCGCGACCCGCAGCTGCCAGACCCTGCTCCAGGTCGGCAACCAGATCCGCGCCTTCCTCGATACCGATCGAAAGCCTGAGCAAGGTCTCCGAGATACCGGCGCGCTCGCGCGCCGCAGCGTCCATTGCCGCGTGCGTCATGCTGGCCGGGTGCGCGACCAGGCTTTCCACTCCACCCAGGGACTCGGCGAGTGAGAACAACTCCAGGGAGCCAAGCAGCGCCTTGACGTTGTCGACCGTTCCCTTCAGTTCGAAACTCGCCATCGCGCCGTACCCGCTCTGCTGGGCGCTTGCGATCGCGTGGCCAGGGTGCGACTCGAGCCCCGGGTAATAGACTTTCGATACCGCCGGGTGGCGGACCAGCAGTTCGACGACCTGCGCGGTGTTCTCGCCGTGGGCGCGCATGCGGGCGTGCAGGGTGCGCATTCCGCGCAGCGTCAGGTAGCTGTCAAACGGAGCGCCTGTCACGCCGGTGCAGTTGGCCCACCACGCGAGCTGCTCGTGCAACTCTCGCCTGGCTGCGACGACGGCACCGCCGACCACGTCGCTGTGGCCGTTCAGGTACTTGGTGGTCGAGTGCACGACCACGTCGGCACCAAGTGCGATCGGCCTCTGCCACACCGGGGAGAGGAAAGTATTGTCTGCGATCACCAGCGCGCCGGCCTCGTGCGCTGCCGCCGCTGCAGCGGCCAGGTCCACGATCCTGAGCAGCGGATTGCTCGGCGTCTCGATCCAGACGAGCGCCGGCCCGGATGCCAGCGCGTCCTGCAGCACACCCGCATCCTGGAAATCGACGAACCGCACGTCCAGCGAGCCACGCTCGCGGAGTGCGTTGAAGAGCCGGTAGGTGCCGCCGTAGCAATCGTGCGGAACCACCGCCACCTGGCCCGGCCGGAACAGCTGGGTGACCAGCGAGACCGCGGCCATCCCTGAGGAGGTGACGACCGCGCCCGCCCCTCCCTCCAGGTCGGCCAGCGCGTCGGCGAGCGCGTCGCGCGTCGGGTTGCCGGACCGCGAGTAGTCGTAGGCGCGCTTCTCGCCATAGCCGGCGAACGCGAACGTGGAAGTCAGGTGGATCGGCGGCACCACGGCCCCGAACTGCGTATCGGATTCCAGCGCCGCGCGCACCGTGCGGGTCTTCTGCGTCGTTTGTTTGCTCATTTTCAGTCCAGGGCTTGCGCGAAAACGTCGCGCAGCACGTCGGTCTCCTTCAGGAATGCGTCGTGGCCATAAAGCGAACTGATCTCGACCAGCCGGCAGTTGCCTGCCAGGCGGTCGCGCAGTTCGCGCATGTCGGAAAGCGGCACCAGCTGGTCCTCCACCACGGCGACCAGAGTCACGGGCACGTTGATTGCCGCCGGATCGACGCGATGCAGGTCGATCGACTCGGACAGGCAGACGAAGGCCTCGGGCCGGTACTGTGCCGCATAGGCCTCACCGCGCGCAAAGAGGTAGGACTCCACTGGAAAGCGGAAGCCTTGCGTCGTCTGCTCGGGAGGACCGGAAAATCGCTCATCGAATTCACGTGACGAACGGTAAGTTGCCATCGCGAGCGCGCGCGCTAATGCCAGGCCGCGCTGTCCCTCGCCGTGGCCGAGCGCATAGCGCACAAACGCGCGCTGCACGCTGCGCCAGGCCGTGGACATCGGGTGCGTCCGGTGAGCGGCGCTGATCACGACCGCGTGCCGCAGTCGCGCCGGATGCCGCTCGGCGAGTGCCAGCGCCACCATCCCGCCGTAAGAGGCACCGATGCAACCGTGCAGCTGCTCGATGCCGAGATGGCCCATCAGGCCCACGATCATCGCCGCCTGGTCATAGGCGCTGACGGTCGGAAAGGCCTCCCCCGCCCCGGGGCCCGAGGTCGAGTGGCTGCCGCCAAGGAAGTCGATGCCGAGCACTCTGTATCGGTCGGTATCCAGCGCCCTGCCCGGCCCGATGCTTTCTTCCCACCAGCCGACGGGCTCGCCCGGCAGGCCGAACACGTGCCGCCCGGCCGAGATGCCGCCGAGGACCGCGACCACCGGCGCCCCTGTTCGGCCGGCCAGGCGGTAGGCGACATCGACGGCCCCGAGACTGCCGCCGAAATACAGCGGAAACGTACCTGCGAGCCGCTGCACGGCGCTCACGCACTGGTACCCATCGGGTACTCTTCCGACGGGCAAACTCGAATCGGCTGCAGCACTGGGCGACATGTCGCGAACGTACTCCATCGGCGACCTGTCTATGGGCCGCCCAGCAAGCTTCGAGACTCGCGTGGAGCACGATGGTCGCCACGACCGACATCCCCGGCAGGAACCGGAGCAGCTTCGCGGCAACTCATCTGTCGGTGGACCGTGTCCCCGTGGAGTTGGCACCTTTTCGGGCGGGTTGGTCCCGACGGTTGCCCCGGCTTCAAAGGGCCATTCCCTCAGCCGGTCTCGATGAGCGCGCGAAGTTTAGGTGGCACCGGCTCGGAGCGTCAAGGCAAAGGGCTTGCCCCGGTCGGGACGATGTATTAATGTAGTAGCACATTATTACATTGGATCACCCCATGAAGACCCATCGCGGCATCTCGCAGCGGCAGGAAGCCGCCGCTGAACGCTCGCTGTACCAGGCCGTGCTGACGCTTCGCACCATCGAGGAGTGCCGCGACTTCTTCCGCGACCTGTGCACGCCGGCCGAGCTGCAGGCCCTGACCGACCGCTGGAACGTAGTCGGGCTTCTGCAACAGGGCATTCCCTATCGCGAGATCCACCGCGTCAGCGGCGTGAGCGTCACGACGATCGGCCGGGTCGCGCGCTACCTGGGCGGCGGCAACGGCGGCTACTCGCTGGCCGCCCGCCGGCTGTCGGAGCGCTGAAATGGAACGCAAACAGCGCCTGCGCATCGCGATCCAGAAATCCGGGCGGCTCACCGAGGATTCGCTGGACCTGCTGCAGCGTTGCGGCCTCAAGTACAGCCGCGGCAAGGACCAGCTGATGTGCTACGGGGAGAACATGCCGCTCGACGTGCTGTTCGTCCGCGACGACGACATCCCCGACCTGGTCCAGGAAGACGTCTGCGACCTCGGCATCGTCGGGATCAACGTCATCGACGAGAAGCGGCTGGCGATGTCGGCGCGCGGCACCGAGCCCGGCTTCGAACTCGTGCAGCGCATGGACTTCGGGCGCTGCAGGCTGTCCATTGCGGTGCCGGACGACTTTGCCTACAAGGGCCTGCCGAGCATTGCCGGCCGGCGCATCGCAACGACCTATCCCAACACGCTCGCGCGCTTCCTGCGCGAAAATTCGCTCGAGGCCGAGATCGTGACCCTGTCCGGGGCCGTCGAAATCGCCCCGCGCCTCGGCCGTGCCGACCTCATCTGCGACCTGGTGTCGACCGGGTCCACGCTCTCGGCCAACCACCTCCGGGAAGTCACGACCGTGCTCGAGAGCGAAGCCGCACTGATCCGCACGCCGGTGCCCCTGCCGGACGAAAAAGCCGACTGGGTGCGCCGGTTGCTGCTGCGCATCGACGGCGTGCAGCAGGTTCGCGAGAGCAAGTACATCATGCTGCACGCGCCCCGCTCGGCGCTTGAAGAGATCAGGAAGCTGTTGCCGGGCAGCGAATCCCCGACGGTCATCCCGCTCGAGGGGCCGGGCAACAAGGTTGCCATCCACGCCGTGTGCCGCGAGAACGTATTCTGGGAGACCCTCGAGAGCCTCAAGGCGGCCGGAGCCAGCGCGGTGCTGGTCCTGCCGGTGGAGAAGATGCTGGCATGAGCACGACCCTGCAATCGATAGACTGGTCTGCCCTCGGCGACGATGAGCGTCGCGAGCTCCTGCGTCGGCCTGCGCAGCGTGACACGGGCACGCTGCTCGCCAGCGCCGCGCTGATCGTGGACCAGGTGCGCAGTCGCGGCGACGCGGCGCTCCGCGAGTACACGGCGCGGTTCGACGGAGTCAAGCTCGAGTCGCTTGCCGTGACCGCGGCCGAGTTCGACGAAGCCGCGGCCGACATCACCCGCGAACAACTCGCCGCACTGCGCCGCGCGATCGAGACCGTGACGCGCTTTCACGAGACCCAGTCGCTGGAACCGGTGCGCGTCCAGACGGCGCCCGGCGTGAACTGCGAGCGCGTGTTCGTGCCGATCGATGCCGTCGGCCTGTACGTGCCGGCCGGCACTGCACCGCTGCCCTCCACCGCCATCATGCTCGCAGTACCGGCGCGCCTGGCACGGTGTCCGCTGCGTGTGCTGTGCACGCCGCCGCGGCCGGACGGTCGCGCGGACCCTGCCGTGCTCGTGGCGGCACGGCTCTGTGGAATCGAAACCGTGTTCAAGGTGGGCGGCGCCCAGGCCATCGCCGCGATGGCCTACGGGACCGAGAGCGTGCCGAAGGTAAACAAGGTGTTCGGGCCCGGAAACTCATGGGTCACGGCCGCCAAGCAGCTGGTCGCCGCCGATGCGGACGGCGCAGCGCTCGACATGCCGGCGGGACCGTCCGAAGTGCTGGTCATCGCCGACGACGCGGCCACTGCGGAGTTCGTCGCCGCGGACCTGCTCGCCCAGGCCGAGCACAGCGAGGATGCGCAGGTCGTGCTGGTCACGACCACGCGTGGATTCGCCGAGCAGTGCATCGTCGAGGTCGAGCGCCAGCTTGCCTCCCTGCCCCGGCGCGAGATCGCGGCGCGTGCCATCGCCGGCAGCCGGGTCATCCTGGTTCCCGACCTCGACACCGCGCTCGAGGTGAGCAACATGTACGCCCCCGAGCACCTGATACTGCAGGTGCGGTCACCGCGCCGCTGGCTCGAGCGCGTCCGCAACGCTGGTTCCGTGTTCCTCGGCGCCTGGACGCCCGAGACCATGGGCGACTACTGCAGCGGCACCAACCACGTGCTGCCCACCTACGGCCATGCCCGGGCCTACAGTGGCCTCGGCGTGCTCGATTTCGTTCGCCGTATGACGGTCCAGGAAGTCACGCCCGAGGGCCTGGCGGACCTCGGGCTCACTGCCCGCGTGCTCGCTCGGCTCGAGGCACTCGAGGGCCACGCCAATGCGGTCACGGTACGCCTGGACGCGATCACCGCCGGGACACCGCAATGAGTTCCCTGCTGGCGCTGGCCCGTCCCGACATCCTGGAGCTGCAGCCCTACCAGCACGCGGCATGGGACCCGTCGCACGAGCGCATGCACGCCAACGAGATGCCCTGGCGTGCACAAGGCGACAACAGCGACGCCGGCCTGAACCGCTATCCTGAGCCGCAGCCCCGGGCGCTGGTGGAACGCATGGCGCGCCTCTACGACGTGCCCGCAAGCCAGCTGCTGGTCGGTCGCGGCAGCGACGAGGCAATCGACCTGCTGGTGCGTGCTTTCTGCCGTGCGGGTATCGACAGCGTCGTGACCTGCCCGCCGACCTTCGGCTTCTACAAGGTCGCGGCCCGGATCCAGGGTGCCGCGGTGATCGAGGTGCCGTTGCGCGGCGAGGATTTCCTGCTCGACACGCGCGGCGTGATCGGTGCCGGCGCGCGCGCGAAGATCGTGTTCCTGTGTTCCCCTAACAACCCTACGGGAAGGCTGCTCGACGAGCCGGACATTCTCGCGATCTGCCGTGCGCTCGAAGGCCGCGCACTGGTCTGCCTGGACGAGGCTTATCTCGAGTTCTCGGGGCGTGCCAGCCTGGCAAGCCGGATCGGTGAATATCCGAACCTCGTGATCCTGCGCACGCTCTCGAAGGCCTACGCACTGGCCGGCGCGCGCTGCGGCACGCTGGTCGCGGCCGAGGATACCGTCGCGCTACTGAAGCGCATCATCCCCCCCTACGCAATTCCGTCATCCACCGTCGAGGATGTGCTGCGACTCACCGAGGCACCCCAACAGGCGATATCCGCGGAACGCATCCGTACGATCCTCGAGGAGCGTGAGCGGATGCGACTGCGCCTGGCCAACATGCCTTCTGTGCTGCAGGTATTCGACTCGGACGCCAATTTCCTGCTGGTCCGCTTCAGGGATGCACGCAGCACGCTGGAAGCTGGCAAGTCCGCTGGTCTGCTGGTCCGGGACTTCAGCACGGCGCCGCGACTCGAGGGTTGCCTGCGCATATCCATCGGGACCCCCGAACAGAACGAGCGGCTGCTGGCCGCGGTGGAGCGCGCATGACCCTCGAACGCATCCTGTTCATCGATCGCGACGGCACCTTGATCGAGGAACCCGACGACAAGCAGGTGGACAGCCTCGGCAAGCTGCGGCTCGCGCGCGGCGTCATTGCCGCGCTTCTGGACCTGCAGCGTGCCGGTTATCGACTGGTTCTCGTGAGCAACCAGGATGGCCTCGGCACTACGTCGTTTCCGGAACCGAGCTTTCGCGAACCGCAGGACTTCATGCGCGAGATCTTCGCGTCACAGGGCATCGAGTTCGAGGCGGAGTTCTTCTGCCCCCATTTCCCTGCCGACGACTGCGCCTGTCGCAAGCCCAGGACCGGGCTTCTCACCGAGTTCATGGCCGGGCGCAGCATCGACCTCGAGCGAAGCTACGTGATCGGGGACCGCCAGACCGACCTGGACCTCGCGGCGAATCTCGGCGTCGGCGGAATCCGCATCCACGGTGACGGTGGCGTGTCCTGGATGGAAATCGCCGCCCGCCTGTGCCGGCCCGAACGCACCGCGCGAGTCGAACGTCGCACGAAGGAAACCGACATCACGGTAGCGGTCAACCTGGACCGTGAAGCACCGGTCGCCATCTCGACCGGCATAGGCTTCTTCGACCACATGCTCGAGCAGGTTGCACGCCACGGCGCCTTTTCACTCGAGCTCAGCTGCAGCGGCGACCTCGGCGTCGACGAGCACCACACGGTCGAGGACTGCGCGCTGGCACTCGGCCAGGCCCTGCGCGAGGCGCTGGGCGAAAAGCGCGGCATCGGGCGCTACGGCTTCGTGCTGCCGATGGATGAAGCCCTCGCCCAGGTCGCCATCGACCTGTCCGGCCGGCCGTACGCCGTGTTCACGGGCCGGTTCGGGCGCGACATCGTGGGCACGCTGCCCACGGAACTCGTGCCGCACTTCTTCCGCTCGCTGGCCGACAGCCTCGGCGCGGCGATACACATCGAGGTCCGCGGCGAAAACACGCACCACATGATCGAGGCCTGCTTCAAGGGCGTTGGTCGCGCGCTGCGACGCGCAGTGCGGGTGCGCGGCGACGAGCTGCCGAGCACCAAGGGCGTGCTGTGAGCGGGCATCCGTGAGCAGCGTCGCCATCATCGACAACGGCGGAGCGAACATCGCCTCGTTGCGCTATGCGCTCGAGCGCCTGGGCGCCGACGCGCAACTGACCGCCGATCCGGCAGTGCTGAAAACCGCGCCGCGGGTGATCCTGCCAGGCGTCGGTGCCGCCGCGGCGGCAATGCAGCGCCTCGAATCGCTTGGCCTGGTCCAGGTGATCCGCAGCCTGCGGCAACCTATGCTCGGGATCTGCCTCGGCATGCAGCTGCTGTTCGACACCAGCGAGGAAGGTGACACGGCCTGCCTCGGATTGTTGTCCGGCCGCGTGGAGCGCATCGCCGACCGCGACGCGTACCCGGTGCCGCACATGGGTTGGAACCAGCTCGAGTTCGGCTCGCCAGATCCGCTGCTCAAGGGAATCGCGCGCGGCGACCATGTCTATTTCGTGCACAGCTATGCCGCACCCGTCGGTCCGTGGACCATCGCCACCGCAGACTATGGCGGATCCTTCTCGGCGGTCGTTCGCCAGGATAATTTCGTCGGCATGCAGTTCCATCCCGAGCGCTCCGGGGCGACGGGCGCACGCCTGCTCGCGAACTTCCTGGAGATCGCATGATGCAGCTGATACCGGCAATCGACCTGCGCGACGGCCGGGTCGTGCGGCTGCTGCAGGGCCGGTTCGACGCGGAGACCATTTACGCCGACGACCCGATGTCTGTCCTCGAAACGTACGCAGGACTCGGTGCGCGCCTGGTGCACGTCGTGGACCTCGACGGTGCGCGCGCCGGGGCCCAGGGCAACGCTGCGGCGATCGCTGCGCTCGCTGGGTCCGGACGCGCGGCGCTGCAGGTTGGCGGTGGCGTTCGCAACCGCGACACGGTCAAGCGCCTGCTCGAGGCGGGAGTCGCCAGGGTCGTCGTCGGCAGCGCGGCCGTCTCCGAGCCCGCGGAGGTCGCATCGTGGCTGCAGGAGTTCGGGCCCGAGCGCGTCGTGATCGCGTTCGACGTACGCCTCGACGACGGTGGAGTACCCCGACTGGCCACTCACGGCTGGGAACGCCAGACAGCGCTCAGTCTGTGGGATGCCGTCGATCGTTTCGAACCGCACGGGCTTCGGCACGTGCTCTGCACCGACGTGGCACGCGACGGTGCGCTGTCCGGGCCGAACCAGGCGCTCTACCAGGACGCCGTGCGCCGATTCCCCGGAATCCGCTGGCAGGCGTCGGGAGGCGTGCGCGACGCCGACGACCTGCGGGCGCTCGCCTCCGCCGGCGTCTCCGGGGCAGTGAGCGGTCGGGCGCTTCTGGAAAAACGCATGCAGGCAGAGGAGCTCGCGCCATTCTTGCGAAACGAATAATTCCCTGCCTGGACGTGCGTGACGGCCAGGTCGTCAAGGGAGTGCGATTCAGCGACCACCGCGTCGTCGGCGACATCCTCGACCTTGCGAATCGCTACCGCACCGAGGGCGCGGATGAACTCGTCTTCTACGACATCACCGCGAGTCCCGAGGGCCGGTCCGTGGACCGGGACTGGGTATCGCGGGTCGCGCGCGTGCTCGACATCCCGTTCTGCGTCGCGGGTGGCATCCGCAACGTGGAGGACGCTGAGGCGGTACTGAACGCGGGTGCCGAGAAAATATCGGTCAACTCCCCCGCGCTTGCCGACCCTTCACTGATCGAGCGCCTGGCTAGGCGCTTCGGATCGCAGTGCGTCGTCGTCGGCGTCGACAGCCAGACCGTCGGTCGTGACTACCTCGTCTATCAGTACACCGGAGACCCGCAGCGGTCGAGCAGCACGGCGCGCCGCACGCTGGACTGGGTCCGGGAGGCACAGGATCGCGGTGCTGGCGAGATCGTGCTCAACTGCATGGCGAGCGACGGCGTGCGCGAAGGCTACGACATCGAGCAGCTGCTGCTGGTCAGGGATGCCTGCCGTGTGCCGCTGATCGCCTCGGGTGGCGCCGGGGCCCCCGGGCATTTCGTTGATGTGTTCCTGCGAGCACGGGTCGACGGCGCGCTGGCCGCCAGTGTGTTCCACTCGGGCGAGATCGCAATTCCCGAACTCAAGCGGCAACTGGCTGCAGCGAATGTGGAGGTACGACCATGACGCCGGATCAGGTTCGGACACTGGCCTGGGACAAGGGCGCAGGCCTGCTCCCGGCGATCGTGCAGCACGCGCGCACCGGGCAGGTACTGATGCTCGCATTCATGAACCAGGAGGCGCTCCGCCTGACACTCTCCACCGGGCGCGCCGTCTTCTTCAGTCGTTCGCGCGGCGAGCTGTGGACCAAGGGAGAAACCTCGGGCAACTACCTGAACGTGGTGGACGTCAGTGTCGACTGCGACGCCGACTCGATACTGGTACTGGCCGACCCACTCGGCCCGACCTGCCACAATGGCACCGAGTCGTGCTTTGCCGACGCTGCGCCCACTGACGTGCAGACGCTCAGCTTCCTGCGCGTGCTCGAGACGACGATCGCCAACCGCATGGCAGAGAAGCCCGAAGGCAGTTACACCGCGCGGCTGGTGGCCGAGGGTCCCGGGCGAATCGCGCAGAAAATCGGCGAGGAAGGCGTGGAGACCGCGCTTGCAGCCGTGACCCGGGACGACGCGGGCCTGCTGTCGGAGTGCGCGGACCTCGTCTATCACCTGGTCGTGCTGCTGAAGTCGCGTGACCTCGAGCTCGACGACCTGGTCGCCGAATTACGCTCGCGACACGACCGACGGCCCTGACCTTCCGCCCGCGGCGAGCGACAGCATCAGGACCGCGGCCGCGGCGGTCACCAAAGCCGACACTGCAAATGCGGTCGTGGAGCCGAAGCGCTCCCAGATCAGGCCGAACAGGACCGCACCGGGCAGCGCGAGCAAGCCGCTCGCCAGGTGATAGAGCCCGAACGCCGTGCCGCGCTCCTCGGCAGCCGCGTGGTCCCCGATCACCGATCGTTCCGCGGGCTCCGTGATCGCAAGCGTGGCCGAATAGGCGATGAACAGCGCCCAGACGCCCAGTTTTCCCGGACCGGCGAAGGCCAGCAGCGACAGCACGACCACTCGAAGTGTCCAGCCCCCAAGCAGCAGCGGCAGCCGCCCTATGCGGTCGGAGAGGATGCCGGCCGGCATCGCGATCAGCATCTTGGCCACGCTGGCCGCGGCCCAGACCAGCGGCACCCAGACCACCTGCAGCCCGGCCTGCCGCGCCCAGAGCACGACGAACACCTCCGGCACGCTCGCGAGCGCAAGCAGGCCCGCGGCGACGATCATCGCGCGCAACCGGCCGTGCAGCGCGCCCCAGGAGAATTTCGGTGGTGCCGGTACCGCCGCCGCCTGCGCAGGGGGCACGCCGAAATAGAGCAGCAGCAGCACCATCACGCCCGGCACGGCCGATGCCAGGAACACGTGCTTCAGGTCCACCTGCGACGACAGCAGCGCGAAAGCGAGCAGCGGACCGATCACCGATCCTGCGTGGTCCATTGAGCGGTGGAAGCCGAAAGCCCGCCCGCGCTGCTCAGGCCCAGCCGCCGCCGCGATCAGCGCGTCACGAGGCGCGGTGCGGATGCCCTTGCCGACGCGGTCGAGGAAACGCAGCACCAGCACTGCGGGCCAGCCCACGGCCAGCCCGATCAGCGGCCGCATCGAGTTCGATAGCGTATAGCCGCCGAGCACCAGCGACTTCGCGCGCACGCCTCGGTCGGCCATGCGGCCCGAGACCAGTTTCAGGACACTCGCCGTCGCTTCGGCCAGCCCCTCGACCAGTCCGACGATCGCCGGCCCGGCACCCAGCGCGGCGGTAAGAAAGATCGGCAGCAGCGGCGTGATCATTTCGCTCGCCGCGTCGTTCAGCAGCGAGACCAGACCGAGCACGACGACCGCACGTGGCAGCGCAGAACGCACGGCTGTCATCGCCGGTTCGTCAGTGCGGCTGCTCGAGCAGGATGCGCAGCATCCTCCTGAGAGGCTCGGCGGCACCCCACAACAACTGGTCGCCGACCGTGAAGGCGGTCAGGTATTCGCCTCCCATGGCCAGCTTGCGCACTCGTCCCACCGGCACCTCGAGAGTACCGCTCACGCGCGCCGGCGTGAGCTCGCGGATCGACGACTCGCGATCGTTGGGCACCAGTCGCACCCAGTCGTTGGCGCCCGCGATCAACTGCTCGATCTCGCCGAGCGGCAGGTCGCGTTTCAACTTGATGGTCACAGCCTGGCTGTGGCAGCGCATCGCACCGACGCGCACGCAGACGCCGTCCACCGGGATCACGTGTACGACGCGTCCCAGGATCTTGTTGGTCTCGGCGCCACCCTTCCATTCCTCGCGGCTCTGGCCATTGCCCAGGTCCTTGTCGATCCACGGAATGAGGCTGCCCGCCAGCGGCACGGAGAAATGCTGCGTCGGCAGGCCCGGGCTTCGCAGCGCATCGATCACCGCGCGGTCGATGTCGAGGATCGCGCTGCCCGGATCGGCCAGCTGCCCTGCGGCTGCCGCGTGCAGGGCACCCATCTGCTCGAGCAATTCGCGCATGTTCTGCGCGCCCGCACCGGATGCCGCCTGGTAGGTCATGGTGGTGATCCACTCGACCAATCCTTCGCGGAACAGCCCGCCGAACGCCATCAGCATCAGCGATACCGTGCAGTTTCCGCCGATGAACTCCCGGACTCCTCCGCGCAAGCCCTCGTCAATGACAGTGCGGTTCACAGGGTCGAGGATGATGACGGCGTCGTCCTTCATCCGCAGCGCTGAGGCAGCGTCTATCCAGTAGCCGTTCCAGCCGGCGGCTCGCAGCCGCGGATGCACTGAACTCGTGTATTCGCCGCCCTGGCAGCTCAGGATCACGTCGCAAGCCGCCAGCGCGCCGAGGTCATTGGCATCGCCGAGAACGCCCGGCCCACGACCGACGTCGGGAGCCTGGCCACCCGCCTGCGAGGTGCTGAAAAACAGCGGCTCGAACAGCGCGAAATCACGTTCCTCGGCCATGCGTTGCATCAGGACCGAGCCCACCATACCCCGCCAGCCGACGATGCCTGTTTTCACCCTCTACTCCGCCGCCGCTAGATGACCAGTTCCCGCGCGGGTTGGCGCAGGTTGTAGGAGGAACTCATCACGTGACCATACGCTCCCGCGTTCGCGATCAGGATCGTGTCGCCTTCCACGGTCGGCGGCAACAGGCGCTCGTGCCCGAGGTAGTCGGCGGATTCGCAGATCGGCCCGACCACGTTGTACACCTCGGTGCCCGGCTCTCCGAGACGTGTAAGGTTCACGATGTCATGGTGGGAGCCGTACAGCGCCGGTCGCAGAAGCGAGTTCATGCCGGTCGCGACACCCACGTACTGGACCGTTCCCTTGCCCTTGAGCTGGGTGACCTGCGCCAGCAGCACCCCGGCCTGCGCGACCAGGAATCGTCCCGGCTCGAGCCAGATGGCGAGCTCGGGCCAGCGCACCTTGAGATCCTCGATCACGCCCTGCAGCATCGCGAGATCCACCGGGACCTGGCCCGGTTTCTCGGGCACGCCCAGGCCGCCGCCCAGGTCGATGACCTTCACGTCGGGGAATCGCGCAGCGAGACCGCCGAGCAAGTGCCCGACCTGCTGCCAGTTGCGCACGTCGAACACACCACTGCCGGTGTGGGCGTGCAGGCCAACGATGCGGGCGCCCGCCGTGGCGACCAGGCGTTCGAGTTCGTCGAGCTCGAACAGCGGAACGCCGAACTTCGAATGCACGCCCGCGGTGCGGACGTGGTCGTGGTGCCCACGGCCAAATCCGGTGTCGAGCCGCACCAGCACGTCGCGACCGCGGAACAGCTCCGGCCAGTGACGCAGCGCATGCAGGTTGTCGAGCGTGAGGTGTATGCCCTGCTCGAGCGCCCACTCGTACTCTGAGCGTGGCGCGAAATTCGGCGTGAAGAGGATGTTGCCCCTGTCGATGCCAGCCAGCGTCTCGAGCACCCGCTCACACTCACCCTGCGATACGCACTCGAACGCGAGCCCGAGGTCGGCGAACGCGCGCAGGATCTCGGCGTGCGGATTGGCCTTGATCGCGTAGAAGATCCGCTCCACGCCGCCGATCGCCAGCAGCTGCCGGGCGGTGTGCTCGAGCGTCGCGCGGTCGTACACATAAGCGCAGGTCTCGGCCCTGGCGATGCGCACGAGTTCGTCGCGCCGGTCCTGCCACCATGGCGGACCGCCCACCGGGATCGGCGCACCGACACCGTGGATCTGCTCCCAGGTCGGCCCGAGGACGTGATCGGACGGGGCGTTCCTGACGATCACGTCGTGCAGCCGGCTCACCAGCCGGTCGCCCTGCTCCTCGTCCACCACGAAGGTGATGTTGAGGTCGTTCGCCGCCTGCGTGACCAGGTAGATGCGCTGCTCCTCGAACAGTTCCAGCGCGTCCCCGAGACGGTGCAGCGTGGCGCGGATACTACGGCCGACCAGGCTGACCGCCGCGCAGGGTCCGATCACCTGCACCCGGCACAGCTTCGCAAGCGAAGTCACCAGCGCCTCGAGCGCGCGGGCGTCCAGTGCGTTGGCCGACGGGTCGAGCGATACCGTGACGCTGGTCTCCGACGTGGAAACCAGGTCCACCGACACGCCGTGATCCTTGAAGACCGAGAAGGCATCACCGAGGAAACCCACCTGGTGCCACATGCCCAGCGTTTCCATCGAGAGGAGCGTGACACCCTTCCTGCTGCAGACGGCCTTGACCCTTGCACCGCCGTTTCCGCCCGTGGCCGTGACGACCGTGCCCTCGAGATCGGGCTGGTGGGTCGCGTGGACGGAAACCTGGATCCCGTACTGCTTCGCCGGCAGGATGCAGCGTGGGTGCAGTACCTTGGCGCCGCTGCTCGCGATTTCCTGCGCCTCGTCGTAGTCGAGCGACTTCAGCAGCCGCGCATTCGGCACGGCGCGCGGATTCGCGGTGAACATGCCGGGCACGTCGGTCCAGATCTCGAGGCGCCGGGCGTGGAGCTTGGCGGCGAAATAGCTGCCGGACGTGTCCGAACCGCCACGGCCGAGCAACACCGTCTCGCCCTTCGCGTCGCTGGCGATGAAACCCTGCGTGAGCAGCACGCTGCTGCCCGATGCGAGCCGACGCTGCAGCTCGGCGTCTGGCTCGAAATTGCAGGTCGCGGACAGGTACCCGGCGCGCTGCGTCGCACCTACGCGCTCCTCGGCGTGCAGGATGGTGCGCGCATCGATCCACTGGACGTCGAGCCCTTCGGACGCGAGGAAATCGGCGCCGATCCGGGTCGCCATCAATTCGCCGGACGCCATGACCCGCGCCCGCAGGCGATCGCTGACCTCGCCGATCAGGTGGACACCGGATGCCATCCTGCGCAGTTCGAGGAAATAGCGCTCGAGTTCCGGGCTGATCTCGATCCCGAGATCACGCGACAGGTCGGCGTGGCGAAGCTCGATCTGGTCCATCACCGGCTCCCAGTCGCCGGCCAGTGCCTTGTCGAGCAGCTGCTCGAGGCGGTCGGTGATCCCGGAGAGCGCCGAGTGGACGACCAGGGGCCTGAGCCCTTCGTCCAGCCGGGCGCGTACGACGCCGGCCACGTTCTTCCAGTTGCTTACGCTCGAGACACTGGTGCCGCCGAACTTGAGGACGACCCAGTGGAAATCTGCATTGCTAGTCATCGAGCGGTCCTCAGCGAAGGCTCCCGGGATTCGGAGCCGGGGGCCGCGGTTCGGAATCGTCAGACGTCGTCGTAGACGTCTTTCAGCTGCTTCAGCAGCCGCTTCTCGGCGAGCACGTCCTCGAGCTTGCTCCACGCGGCCTTGCCGCGCTTCACGGCCGCCGCCTGCTTGCGCCGGTCGGGGCGGTCGATGAAACGGTCGTAGTCCTCTTCGTCGGCGTTCGCCACGAAGTCGCCGTCCAGGTCGAACTGTTCCGCTTCCCGTTCCATGTGACGACCTTGAGAAAGTCCTGAGTTTTCAATGCGCTGCCCGAAATTTCGGGCACAGGGCTGCGAACTATATACGAATCACTTGGCTTCACAAGGGCCTGCTGTTGCAGCGCAGCGGGCCGGCGGTCTGGATTCAATAAATATCTTTTACTACAGATGCTTACGACTACTTCCGAGACACAGCTATCGGCGCGCCCCTGGCAACCCCCAGGCCTTCGGCAGCACTTCCCTCGGCCCTTGCGACCTCGACGACGGCGAACGAATTCACCAGCGCGAGGTACTCGCCTGGCCTTGCGTCCGAGTAGGTCCGGCGCAGCGGCAGGTCCCTGCCCGCCACCCGGATGACCGGCTGCGCGATGCCCAGCAGGTGCCGCCGGTCGATGTTCGTGAGCAGGTTTCCGAATCGGTCCACGGTCACGACCGTGCCCGTGACCTGGCCCGGGGCTACGACCGGGTCCTCGATCCAACCGGGGATCAATTCATCGACCAGCGGGCCGAGACCGGCCGGCTGCTCCCGCCCGGACGCCAGCTCGGCCGCGAGCGGTGCGAACACGTCGCGCCCGTGAAACGTCGCGCTCGGCGTGTCGAGAGCCAGTCGCCGCAGGCTGTCTGCCGACACGCGCCGCAGCACCGGCGCATCGGCAGCGTCCACCACGGCCGCGAGCAGTCCGTTGTCCGGCGCAAGGAACACGTGGCCTTCCGCCACGACGATCGCAAAATCCCGCTCACTGCCGACGCCGGGATCGACGACGGCCACGTGGACGGTCCCGCCGGGGAAGTAGCGGAACGACCGGGACAGCCAGAAACCGGCTTCCGCGGGCCAGTGCGCCAGCACCTCGTGCGTGAGGTCCACGATGCTCGCATCCCTGTATCGCGCCAGGACCTGGCCCTTCATCACCCCGACGAACGGATCCTTGAGCCCAAAATCCGTCGTCAGAGTCACGACGCCGGATGCGCTGAATTGCCGGTGCCCCGAAGTCATCCGATCATTCCACTGGCAGGGCCCGCAAGGCGCGGGCGGCGACAGGTTAGACTGCCCCGCTCCTTCCTGCCACGCGAACGCATGCCCTACCTCTACCTGGTGCGCCACGCACAGCCGGACTTCGCCGGCCACTACGATTCGGTGACCGGACTCGGACTCCAGCAGTCGGCCTGGCTCGGCGAACATCTTGCAGCCTGCGGGCTGCAGTTCTCACGCGTGATCAGCGGCAGCCTGCAGCGCCAGCGGCAGACGCTCGCGACGATGCTCGACTGTCTGCCGGAGGCACCTGCGCCAATCACCGATCCACGCTTCAATGAATACGACGCGGCGAGCGTGCTCGGCGCGTTCGAGTTCGGCGACGAGCGCGCGATGCGCGCAACCGGCGACCGGCCACGCTATTTCACGGCCGTGCGCGATGCCTTGCAGGCCTGGTCGCGCCGGGATGTGGCGATCCCCGGCGGAGAGTCCTGGGCCCAGTTTGGAGCGCGGATCGAGGCCGGTGTGGCGGACGCCTGCGACGGGCTCGACCGCGACGAGAAGGTGATGGTGGTGACTTCGGGCGGCGTGATCGGCCGGGTGATCGCGGGAATCCTGCGCGCGGGCCCGGACGCGGCGATTCAACTCAACCTGCAGACGCGCAATACCGGGGTCAGCGAGATCGCGCGCGGCCAAACGGCAACGCGGCTGGTCGTATTCAATGCGGTACCTCACCTCGAGCGTGCGGATCGCGCGCACGCGGTGACGCATTCGTAGACGGAAGCGCCCTCAGGCCGACTTGATCAGCGACGCAAGGTTGCGTGTATCGATGCGCCCCGCCATCTGCTCGATCTGGCCGTGGTACCGAGGGGCGAGGCCTTTCGCTTCCTCCAGCATGGAAACGAAGGCCTGCTTCAGCGTCGTCGCGTCGATGCTGCGTCCCGACGCGTAGTAGCGCTGCGCGACCCGCCCGAGCGCGTAGGTGGTTGCGAACGACATGCCGGAACTCGCGGCCTGCCGCCCGATCGAGCGTCCCAGCCCGCCGCCGATACCGCCCAGCAATCCACCGAGCAGCTTGCGTCCGAACTGCTCCAGGTACTGGCCAGTGAGGCCAACGCCGACCGTTGCAAGGAAATCCCTGGCCTGGCTGGCGTCCATCGGATAGCCGTGGGCCTTGCCGATCCGGTAGACCAGCCTCACCTGCAGCGGGATGATGGCCATCGAGGCCAGCGACTCGGGCAGGATTTCCAGTGCCGCGTTCGTTATTGCCGCTTTCAGGATCAACGCGTCGGTCTCGGCATCCGTCATCGACGAACGCCCTGTCACGGTTCCCGACAGGCCCGCCGCATCGCTGGCCGCGGCGCCGGGTTGCCGGGCAGCAGCCGCCGAAGCGCTAGTGGGTTGTCCCGGCCCGGCAGCGAACGCCGCATCGACGACAGCGTCTGCCTGTTGGCTGGTCGCGGCAACTGCGGCCGCATCGAGGCCAAGTGCATGCGCAAGCCGCTGGATGAATTCGCGCTCGGCCGGGTTCTGCGCGCCGTCCGCATCGCAGACGCCCAGCGCCATTTCAAACGCGAGTTGTCGCGCTTCCGGCGAACCCAAGGCTCCCGCCACCTGCGCGAGGTCGGGTTTGTCGATCAGCACTTCGCGGTAAAGACCGGGCAGGTCGAATCCGGCGTCCGCTCCCAGCGCATCGG
The DNA here is from genome assembly GCA_022865595.1 of Steroidobacteraceae bacterium. GTDB lineage: Bacteria > Pseudomonadota > Gammaproteobacteria > Steroidobacterales > Steroidobacteraceae > RPQJ01. Next base: position 21,145 of record JALHTE010000184.1, read on the forward strand.
CGACGCGCTTGACCTCGGCGCGCTCGCGCTCGTCCTTCAGGCCGTCGGCAAAAGCGGCCATCAGCGCGATGGTTAGGATGGGGCGTATATCTTGAGGATTCATATGGGGAATTCGAACTGGTCGGAGCGAGAGGATTCGAACCTCCGACCCCTTGCACCCCATGCAAGTGCGCTACCAGACTGCGCCACGCTCCGACCGGGCGCGGATTATAGCCGAAAGTCGCCTGCCGCCAGTGATTGGATGCCTTCTGAAAAGAAAAAGGCCGGCAATGCCGACCCCGGGTTCAATCCACGCGCGTATCCAGGAGCGGCTCGTTCAGCGCCTGAGGATCTTAGCGATTTCCTCGAGTTCACCGCGCAGCTGCCGCGACAACTGGTGCGTCTGTGTCACGTCCTCGCGGGCTTCCTCGCCCTCGAGACGATTGCGAGCACCGCCGATGGTGAACCCCTGGTCATAGAGCAGCGCACGGATCTGGCGGATCACCAGCACATCCTGCCGCTGGTAGTAGCGACGGTTTCCACGACGCTTGACCGGCTTCAGCTGCGGGAACTCCTGTTCCCAGTAGCGCAGCACATGCGGCTTCACGCCGCAGAGCTCACTCACCTCACCGATAGTGAAGTAGCGCTTTCCCGGGATCGCCGGCAGTTCGTCGTTATTGCTGGGTTCCAGCATAAGCTTCCACGCGCGCCTTCAGTTTCTGACCCGGCCGGAACGTCACCACGCGACGTGCACTGATCGGAATCTCCTCGCCGGTCTTTGGATTTCGTCCCGGGCGCTGGTTCTTGCTGCGCAGGTCGAAATTTCCGAAGCCCGACAGCTTGACCTGCTCACCCATCGCCAGCGAAGAGCGCAGCTCCTCGAAGAACAGGTCCACGAGCTCGCGCGCCTCACGCTTGTTGAGACCGAGCTGGTCGAACAGTGCTTCTGCGATTTCGGCCTTGGTCAATGCCATCTTTATTTGTCTCGAATCGCGGCGTTGTGCTCCCGCTCCAGGTCAGTCACGACCTGCGCCACGACGGCATCCGTATCAACGTCAGTTAGGGTGCGGGAAATATCCTGTAAATTCAAGCCTATCGCCACACTTTTACGACCCGGTGTGATGCCCGCGCCGCGGTAGATATCGAACACCAGCAGGTCGGTCAGCAGCGGTCCGGCGCTCGCCCGGATTCTGTCCAATAGCGCCTGCACCGGAATGGCCTCGTCGACGACGATCGCGATGTCCCGTCGCACCGAAGGAAACCGCGAAATTTCGCGGTGCTGAGGCGCGGCGGCAGCAAGGCCGGGGCCGGTCTCTATCTCGAAGACCAGCGCGGAATATGTAAGATCCAGCTCGCCCTCGAGTTCCGGGTGCAGGCGCCCCAGCCAGCCAACCGGGCGGCCATCGCGAAGGATTCGCGATGACTGGCCGGGATGCAGCGCCGGGTGCTGGCCCGCGGCGAAGCGGAATTCACCGCTCGTGCCGGTGGCTCGCAGCAGCGCCTCGATGTCCGACTTCACGTCGAAGAAATCCACGGGCTCTGACCGCGTGCCCCACTGCTCGGGCAGCGCAGTGCCCGCCGCGAGGCCGGCGATCACCGGCACTTCGGTAAGCAAGCCATCTTCCAGCGAAAACCGGCGGCCGATCTCGAACAGGCGGACTCGCGGCTGCTGGCGGCGCTGGTTTTCTGCCAGCGCGCGCACCAGGCCCGGCCAGAGCGACACGCGCATCGCCGCCAGGTCGGACGCAATCGGGTTCGAAAGTTCGAGTGCCGCAGCCCCGGGGCAGAACAGCGACTGCAACGCCGGATCCACGAAGCTGTAGGTAATCGCCTCGAAGTAGCCACGCTGAACCAGCAGGTCCGCAGCGGTCTCCTCGGAGACACGCGTTTCTGTCAGCGCCGGCATGGCCTGGCGCACCACCGGATCCGTCTCCGGGATCTGGTCGAATCCGTGCACCCGGGCGACCTCCTCGACCAGGTCTTCCTCGATCGCGATGTCGAAACGCCACGGCGGGCTGCGCACCTGCCATTGGTTGCTGCTGCGATTCACGACCATTCCCAGCCGATCGAAAATAGTGGCTATGGTTTCGTCGCCGATCGGCGCCCCGATCACGCGGCGCGCGCGCTCCGGACGGAACGGCACCGGCGTCCGCTGCGGAAGCTCGTCGCGCAGCTCGGTCGCTTCAACCGGACCGGGCACCCCACCCGCGCACTCGAGGAGCAGTTGGGTTGCACGCTCGATCGCGCGTTCCTGCAGCGTGGGGTCCACGCCGCGCTCGAAGCGTTGCGATGCATCGGTCACGATCCCGTAGCGCCGCCCGCGCCCAGCAACGGCATCTGGCAGGAAAAACGCGACTTCGAGCAGCACGTCGGTGGTAGACGCCGAGATGCCCGAGTGGTCACCGCCCATGACGCCCGCAAGCGCCAGCGGCTTGGAACGATCCGCGATCACCATCACCGTGCCGTCGAGCGCCACCTCGCGTCCGTCGAGTAGCTTGAGCGTCTCGCTCGCGTGCGCGCGCCTCACGACGATGCCGCCGTCGAGTTCGCGCAGGTCGTAGGCATGCATCGGCTGGCCGAGTTCCAGCATCACGTAGTTCGTGACGTCCACTATCGCGCTGATCGGCCGGAGCCCCGCACGCCGTAGTCGCTCGCGCATCCACAGCGGCGCCTGCGCATCGGCCCGCACGCCTCGAATCACGCGGGCCGCGAAGCGCGCGCAACCGGCGCCGGCCTCGAGTTCGACCGGGAATCGCTCGGTCGACTGCGCTGGCACCGGCGCGCATGCAGGCCCACGAAGCGCGCCACCGGCCAGCAGCGCGGCCTCGCGCGCCACGCCCTGCACGCTCATGCAGTCGCCGCGATTCGGGGTGAGATTGACCTCGAGGACGGTGTCGTCGAGCCCGAGCGCATCGCTGATCGAGGCACCGGTGTTCGTCTCGCCGGGCAGTTCCATCAGCCCGCTAGCATCCTCGGACAGGCCGAGTTCGCTGGCCGAGCACAGCATCCCGAACGACTCCACGCCGCGCAGCTTCGCCTTGCGGATTTCCATCCCGCCCGGCAGCTTTGCGCCGATGGTCGCAAGCGGCGCCTTGAGGCCGACCCTGGCATTCGGCGCGCCGCAGACGATCTGCACCACCTCGGCACCCGTGCTGACCTTGCAGACGCTGAGCGTGTCCGCATCCGGATGCTTCGCGCGCTCGATGATCTCGCCGACGACGACGCCAGGCAGTGGTGGCGCCGCAGGCTCGACCGCCTCGACTTCGAGGCCCGCCATCGTCAGCCGCGATGCCAGCTCACGCGGCTCCGGCGCCGACCCCAGCCACTCGCTCAACCACTGGATGCTGATGCGCACGCCGCGTCCTTCCGCTCAGCCGAACTGGCGCAGGAAGCGCAGGTCGTTGTCGAAATACATGCGGATGTCGTTCACGTTGTAGCGCAGCATGGCCAGGCGCTCGATGCCCATGCCGAACGCGTAGCCGGTGTAACGCTCCGGATCGATGCCGACGTTGCCGAGCACGTTCGGGTGCACCATGCCGCAGCCGGCCACCTCGAGCCACCCGGTGCCCTTGCAGACACGGCAACCCTTGCCGCTGCAGAACACGCACTCGATGTCCACCTCGGCCGAGGGCTCGGTGAAAGGGAAATACGACGGACGGAAGCGGATGCCGAGCCTGCGCTCGAAGAAACGCTCCACGAAATGGTGCAGCACCGACTTCAGGTGCGCGAAGCTCACGCCCTCGTCCACCACCAGCCCTTCCACCTGGTGGAACATCGGCGTGTGGGTCATGTCCGAGTCGCAGCGATAGACACGCCCCGGCATGATCATCCGCAGCGGCGGCTTGTCGCGCAGCATCGCGCGGACCTGTACCGGCGAGGTGTGGGTGCGCAGCAGGCGTCCGTCCGGGAAATAGAAAGTGTCGTGCATCGCCCGCGCCGGGTGGTTCGCGGGGATGTTGAGCGCCTCGAAATTGTGCCAGTCGTCCTCGACCTCGGGACCTTCCTCGACGCTGAATCCGGCATTGCGGAACAGCGACTCGATGCGGCGCCGCACGCGCGTGATCGGGTGCAGGCCGCCCGGTTGCTGGCCGCGACCAGGCTGTGTCACGTCCACGCGGCCCGCTGCAAGCCGGCGCTCGAGTTCCTCGCGATCGAGTTCGGCCTGGCGCGCGGCAACCAGCGCACCGATTTCGTCGCGCACCGCGTTGACGCGCGCGCCCGCCTCGCGGCGAGCATCGGGTGCAAGCGAGCCCAGCGTCTTCAGCAGTGCAGTGATCGCGCCTTTCTTGCCGAAGAACTCGACCTTCAGTTCCTCGATGGCGGCGAGACTCGTGCAGGCGTCCACGGACTCGCGGGCCCTTGCGGCAAGTGTCTCGAGGTCGTTGGTGGACTCGTCAGTCATGTGTCAACCATTGGTGACTGTCCCCGCTGGGGACTGTCCCCTGATAGTCCCGAGGACCGTCCCCTGGTCGCCCTGCGGACTGTCCCCGAAGGGGACAGTCCCCGGACGTCCTGGGACAGCCCCCTGCGGGGACTGTCCCCCAGTCGTCAGGCTTCCAGGCTCGCCTTGGCCTGCTCGGCGAGCTTGCCGAACGCGTCGATATCGTGAACCGCGAGGTCCGCGAGCATCTTGCGGTCGACCTCGAATCCGGCCGCCTTCAGGCCCGCCATCAGGCGGCTGTAGGACAGGTCGAACCCGCGGGCAGCCGCGTTGATGCGCGTGATCCACAGCGCACGCATGTCGCGCTTCTTGGCGCGACGGTCGCGGTAGGCGTACTGGCCGGCCTTGATGACCGCCTGCTTCGCCGTGCGATACACCTTGCGGCGCGCGTTGTAGTAGCCCTTCGCCTTGGCGAGGACCTTCTTGTGTCGGCGTCCAGCGATGACGCCACGCTTTACTCTAGCCATGGGTCACCTCTTAGAGATTAGGAAGAAGCTTGTCGAGCCGGCCGGCGTCCTGCTTGGCAACCATGGTGGTGCCGCGCAGGTTGCGCTTACGCTTGCTCGTCTTCTTGGTGAGAATGTGTCGTTTCTGGGACTGGCCGCGCTTGTAGCCTTTCGCCGTTTTGCGAAAACGCTTGGCCGCCCCCCGGTTGGTCTTCAACTTGGGCATGTCTACTCCTGTTTGTATGGCCCGTTTCACCGCAGGCGAACCAGCGGATCGAGGGCGAAGGACGGATTGCTCCGGCCTTACTTCTTTTTCGGCCCCATCATCATCACCATCTGCCGGCCTTCCATCAGCGGGTGCTGTTCGACCACCGCGTAATCCGCGAGGTCTTTCTGCAACCGGATCAGGACCTGGCGTCCGATGTCGGTGTGGGCCATCTCACGACCACGGAACCTCAGGGTTACCTTGGCCTTGTCACCTTCCTCGAAAAAGCGAATCAGATTCCTGAGCTTGATCTTGTAATCGCCTTCGTCGGTTCCGGGACGAAACTTCACTTCCTTGACCTGGATCTGCCGCTGCTTCTTCTTCGCAGCGTGGGTCTTCTTGTTCTGTTCGAACACGAATTTCCCGTAATCGACGATCCGGCATACCGGCGGCTCCGCGGTCGGCGAAACCTCCACCAGGTCGAGTTCCTGCGAGGCAGCGAGCTGCAGCGCGTCGTACCGGCTCATCACGCCGACCTGCTCGCCGTCTTCGCCGATGATGCGAAGCTGCGGGGCCGTGATCTCGTCGTTGCGCCGGGCGCGCTTGGTCGTTGGGGCAGCGATACTTCATACCTCCAAAATATTTCGGCCGCGGCTCGCGACTTCATCGGCAAGTTTCGCGGCGATCGTCTCCAGTGACATCGCCCCGAGGTCCTTGCCGTTGCGCGTGCGCACGGCCAACGTACTCGAACCCGACTCGCGGTCGCCCGCGACCAGCAGGTACGGGACCCGCTGCAGGGTGTGCTCGCGGATTTTAAAGCCGACTTTCTCGTTTCGCAAATCCAATTCGACCCGAAGCCCCTGATTTTTCAGGAATTCAGCGGCTTTGCGGCAATATTCAGCCTGCCCGTCGGTGATATTCATCACCACGGCCTGGACCGGGGCCAGCCAGGTCGGGAACCGCCCGGCATGGTGCTCGATCAGGATGCCAATGAAGCGCTCCATGGACCCGAGCACGGCCCGGTGCAGCATCAGGGGGGTATGGGCCGCCCCGTCCTCGCCGATGTACTCGGCGCCCAGCAGCACCGGCAGGATCGGGTCGAGCTGGAACGTCCCGCACTGCCAGTCCCGGCCGATGGCGTCACGCAACACGAACTCGAGCTTTGGCCCGTAGAACGCGCCCTCGCCCGGGTTCAGCGTGTACTTGAGGCCGGCAGCCTCGCAGGCATCCGTCAGCGCTTTCTCCGCCATGTCCCAGGTCTCGTCCGACCCGGCCCGCTGTGGCGGCCGGTCCGAGAACTTGATCTCGACCTCGTCGAATCCGAAATCCGAGTAGACGCTCTTCAGCAAGGCGACGAACTTCGCCGTCTCGGCATTGACCTGCTCCGGCGTGCAGAAGATGTGCGCGTCGTCCTGGGTGAAGGCGCGCACCCGCATGATCCCGTGCAGCGCGCCCGATGGCTCGTTGCGGTGGCAGGCGCCGAACTCGGCCATGCGCAGCGGCAGGTCGCGGTAAGACTTGGTGCCCACCTTGTAGATCTGTATGTGACAGGGGCAGTTCATTGGCTTCACCGCGAGCGTGCGCCCTTCGGATTCGGCGATGAACATGTGTGGTGCGTAGTTTTCCCAGTGGCCTGATTTCTCCCAGAGCCCCCGGTCGACGAGCTGCGGGGTGCGGACTTCGACGTAGCCCGCCTCGGCGAGCCGCTCGCGCATGTACTGCTCGATCGTGCACCACAGCGTCCAGCCCTTCGGGTGCCAGAACACGCTGCCGACCGCTTCTTCCTGCGTGTGGAACAGCCCGAGCTCGCGGCCGACGCGACGATGGTCCCGCTTCTCGGCTTCCTCGAGGCGGGTCAGGTAGGCCTTCAGGTCTTTTTCGCTGGCCCAGGCCGTGCCGTAGATGCGCTGGAGCATCTCGTTGTTCGAGTCGCCGCGCCAGTAGGCGCCGGCGACCTTCATCAGCTTGAACGCGCCGAGCTTTCCGGTGCCCGGCACATGGGGCCCGCGGCACAGGTCGAACCAGTCGCCCTGCCCGTAGAGGCTGATGTCCTCGTTGGCCGGGATGCTGGCGATGATCTGCGCCTTGTAGTGCTCGCCGATCTTCTTGAACGTCTCGACGGCCGCGTCGCGCGGCATCACCCGGCGCTCGACCTTGAGGTCGACCTTCACCAGCTCGTGCATCTTCGCTTCGAACTTCTCGAGGTCATCGGGCGTGAACGGCCGACTGAACGCGAAGTCGTAGTAGAAGCCGTTCTCGATCACCGGCCCGATCGTAACCTGTGCGTCAGGGTAGACGGCCTGCACGGCCTGCGCGAGCAGGTGCGCGGTCGAGTGGCGGATGACCTCCAGGCCCTCGGGATCCTTGCCGGTGACGATGGCGAGAGTCGCGTCGCCTTCGATCAAGAACGAGGTATCGACCAGGCTGCCGTCTACTTTCCCTGCCAGCGCCGCCTTTGCGAGCCCCGGACCAATATCGGCCGCGACCTGCGCCACCGTGACCGGCTCGGCGTAGGTTCGTTGGCTGCCATCTGGCAGGGTAATGACGGGCATGTTCGGATCCTTGGCAGGACAGGGTCTGGTGGGCGCACGTGGGATCGAACCACGGACCCCTACCATGTCAAGGTAGTGCTCTACCGCTGAGCTATGCGCCCTCAAACGAGCCGCGAAGGATACCTGAGGGGCCGGCAGCGAGGCAAATTCGGCCGGATGCGGAAAACAGGTGCCAAAAAACAGGTGCCAGGCACCGATTTAATAAATCGGTGCCTGGCACCTGTTTTTCTGACTAACCAGCGAGTTGGCCAGTAGCGCCGAAGGACATCTGCCGCAGCCGCTCGATTTGGTCGCGGACCATCGCGGCCTCCTCGAACTCCAGGTTGCGGGCGTGCTTGTACATGGCCGCCTCCAGCTTCTTGATCTTCCTGATCGCCTGCTCGGGCGCCAGCGGGGTGGCGTCGTCGGTTGCCCGGCCGGTGCGGCCGCCGCCGGCCCCGCCGCTCGTGCGCGCGCCTTCCATGACGTCGCCAACCGCCTTGCGGATGGTGCGTGGCGTGATGCCGTGCTGCTCGTTGTACTCGAGCTGCCTCGCTCGCCGGCGCTGCGTCTCGGCCATTGCCCGCTCGATCGAGCCGGTGATCCTGTCCGCATAGAGGATGGCCTTGCCATTCTCGTTGCGGGCCGCCCGGCCCATGGTCTGTATCAGCGACCCCTCGGAGCGCAGGAAGCCCTCCTTGTCTGCGTCGAGGATCGCGACCAGCGACACCTCCGGCATGTCCAGGCCCTCGCGCAGCAGGTTGATGCCGACCAGCACGTCGAACTTGCCGAGCCTCAGATCACGGATGATTTCCACGCGCTCGACGGTCTCGATGTCCGAGTGCAGGTAACGCACGCGCACGCCGTGCTCGTCGAGGTACTCGGTCAGGTCCTCCGCCATGCGCTTGGTCAGCGTCGTGATGAGCACGCGTTCATCGCGCGCCACGCAGTGGTGGATCTCGGAGAGCACGTCGTCCACCTGCGTGCGCACCGGTCTTACCTCGACCTCGGGGTCTACCAGGCCGGTCGGGCGCACAACCTGCTCGATCACCGCGCCTGACTTGCGCGCCTCGTAGAGTCTCGGCGTCGCCGAGACGAAGATCATCTGCGGCGCCATCTCCTCCCACTCGTCGAACCGCAATGGCCGGTTGTCGAGCGCCGACGGCAGGCGAAAGCCGTATTCGACCAGTGTTTCCTTGCGCGAGCGGTCGCCGCGGTACATGCCGCCGATCTGCGGGATGGTCACGTGGCTCTCGTCCACCACCAGCAGCGCATCCTTCGGCAGGTAGTCGAACAGGCAGGGCGGCGGCTCGCCCGGGGCTCGGCCGGAGAGGTATCGCGAATAATTCTCGATTCCGGAGCAGTAGCCCATCTCCATCATCATCTCGAGGTCGAACGTGCAGCGCTGTTCCAGTCGCTGCGCCTCGACCAGCTTGTCGAGCCCGCGCAGTTCGATCAGCCGCGCGCGCAGCTCCTCGCGGATCTCGGCGATTGCCCCGTCGACCCGCTCCTTGGGCGTGACGTAGTGGGACGACGGGTACACGGTGAGCCGCGGCACCTTGCGCAGCACCTCGCCGGTGAGCGGGTCGAACCATGAAAGCGCCTCGATTTCCTCGTCGAACAACTCGACACGCGCCGCCTCGCGCCCTGACTCGGCCGGGAATATGTCGATCACGTCGCCGCGCACCCGGTAGGTACCGGCCGAGAGGTCCAGTTCGTTGCGTGTGTACTGCATGTCGGCCAGGCGCCGCAGCAGCTTGCGCTGGTCCATGCGCTCGCCGCGCACCAGGTGCAGCACCATAGCGAAGTACGCCTGCGGATCGCCGAGACCGTAGATCGAGGAGACCGTCGCGACGATGATGGAGTCGTGCCGCTCGAGCAGCGCCTTGGTGGCCGAGAGCCGCATCTGTTCGATGTGCGCGTTGACCGAGGCGTCCTTCTCGATGAAGGTGTCCGACGAAGGGACGTAGGCCTCGGGCTGGTAGTAGTCGTAGTAGCTGACGAAGTACTCGACCGCGTTGTCCGGGAAGTACTCCCGGAACTCGCCGTAGAGCTGGGCAGCCAGGGTCTTGTTGTGCGCCATCACCAGCGTCGGCCGCTGCAGGCGCTGGATCACGTTCGCGATCGTGAACGTCTTGCCCGAGCCCGTGACGCCGAGCAGCGTCTGGTGCGCGAGGCCGTCCTGCAGGCCGTCGATCAGCTTTTCGATGGCCTGCGGCTGGTCGCCAGCCGGCTGGTAGTTCGAGCGCAGTCGAAAGGGTCGTTCTTCCATGGGTCCCGCGGGAAAAGCCGCGTTTGGGAGGAACGGCAGATTACCCTAAAATACCAGCCCCCTCCCGCCCCTCCCGGAAGACTCCATTGACACTGGTCCTCGCAGAGCGCTTGAAGCGCGTCAAACCCTCGCCCACCGTCGCACTCACCGGCCGCGTCGCCAGGCTCAAGGCCGAAGGCCGCGACATCATCGGCCTTGGCGTCGGCGAACCCGACTTCGACACGCCGGTGCACGTTGCCGACGCGGGCGTCGAGGCAATACGCAAGGGCTTTACGCGCTACACGGCAGTCGAGGGAATACCCGACCTCAAGGACGCCATCATCGCCAAGTTCAGGCGTGACAACGGCATCGAATACGCGCGACCGCAGATCCTGGTTTCCACCGGCGCGAAGCAGACGATCTACAACCTGTTCATGTCGGTGATCGACCCGGGCGACGAGGTGATCATTCCTGCGCCCTACTGGGTCTCGTATCCCGACATGGCGTTGCTCGCCGAAGGCACACCGGTCACTCCCTACGCGGGCCCCGAACAGGGCTACAAGATCACGCCGGCGCAGCTCGTGGCGGCGATCACCCCGAAGACCAGGCTCTTCATGCTGAACAGCCCGTCGAACCCGACCGGCGCGGCCTACACCAGCGCCGAACTGCACGCGCTCGGTGCCGTGCTCCGCCGGCATCCTGACGTGCTGGTCGCCACCGACGACATGTACGAGCACATCTACTGGGCGAAGGAGCCGTTCGCCAGTTTCCTCACGGCCTGCCCCGACCTCTACGACCGCACCATCACGATCAACGGCGTGTCGAAGAGCTATGCGATGACAGGCTGGCGCATCGGCTACTGTGGCGGGCCGGCGGCGATCGTGGAAGCGATGTCCACGATCCAGAGCCAGAGCACGTCGAACCCGTCCTCGATCGCCCAGAAGGCCGCGGTGGCGGCACTGAACGGCGACCAGGCCTGTGTCGCCGAGATGAACCGGCACTTCAAGGCCCGGCACGATTTCTTCAACGCGGGCCTGAATGCCCTGCCGGGCGTCCGCGTGCTGCCCGCCGCGGGAACGTTCTACGCGTTCTGCGATGTCTCGCAGGCAATCGCGAGCCGTGGCCTGGCCGATGACCACGAATTCGCCGAAATGCTGCTGGACAAGGCCGGCGTCGCCGGGGTCCCGGGCACCGGATTCGGCGCCCCGGGACACATCCGGTTCTCTTTCGCCGTCAGCATGGAGACGCTCGAGAAGGCGCTCGAGCGGATGGGCACGGTCCTGCGCGAGGGTTGACCGCCTTCCTTGACTAAAGCACCCTCAATCCGGAGAATTCCGCGCCCTCCAGTTCCGACATAGCTCAGCGGTAGAGCAGCTGACTGTTAATCAGCGGGTCCCTGGTTCGAATCCAGGTGTCGGAGCCAATCCACCAGCCTCGCCGGCCCGACCGCTCCGGAACGGGCGGTCAAACGCTTTACCCTTCCCTGGCCTCGGGTGCGGACTGGAGTTTCGCCGCTGGCGCGCTTGCCAGGCTGCTCGTACCGGGCCGCTTGGGCACAGTACGGGCCGGAATCAGCACCGACAGCACCATCGTCGCCATCAGTATCAGCGCCGTCGCGGCGAGCGACCAGCCGACCGGGATCTTGTAGACGTCAATCATCAGCATTTTGGTGCCGATGATCCCGAGGATCAGCGCGAGGCCGTACGAGAGCAGGTGGAACTTCTCGTGCATGTTCGCGAGCAGGAAGTACATCGCGCGCAGGCCGAGGATCGCGAACACGTTCGAGGTGAGAACGATGAACGGGTCGAGCGTGATGGCGAATATCGCTGGAATCGAGTCGACGGCGAAGATGACGTCCACGACGCCGATCATCACTATCACTACGAACAGCGGGGTCGCCATCCGGACGCCATCATGCACCGTGAAGAATTTCTCGCCGTCGAGGGTCGGCGAGATCTTCAGTCGCCTGTGGATCCACTTCAGCACCGGGTTGCCGGCCAGGTCGGGCTCCTGCCCCGCGGCCCACCACATCTTGATGCCGGTCAGCAGCAGGAACGCGCCGAACACATACAGCAGCCAGTGGAAGTGCTGCAGCAGCCATGCCCCCACCAGGATCAGCACGGCCCGCAGCGCGATCGCCCCCAGGATGCCGATCATCAGCACCCGCTTCTGGTATTCGGCGGGTACGCCGAAATACGTGAACACCATCAGGAACACGAAGATGTTGTCGACCGCGAGCGCCTTCTCGACCAGGTAGCCAGTGACGAACTCGAGCGCCTTGGTGTTGGCGAACTCCGGGCCCTGAGCGTCGCGCAGCCTCCACCAGAGCCATGCGACGAACACGAACGAGACCAGCACCCAGATGATCGACCAGATCGCTGCCTCGCGCATGCCGACCCGATGGGCACCCTGGCCGCGCATCGCCGCGAAATCGACGACCAGCGCCACGAGTACGAACGCGACGAAGATGCCCCACATCGTGGGGGTGCCTATTCCCATCATGCGTTTGCAGCTGTCTTGACAGCAGGCCCCGCCAGCTCACGCAACGATTCTGCAACGATACCCATGCCCTCGCTCACGATCGCATCCGACGCGGTCAACGGTACCAGCAGGCGGATCACGTTGCCGTAGATGCCGCAGGACAGCAGCACCAGCCCCTTCTGCGCCGCGAGCCTGGTCAATGCCTTGGCGAGGTCGGCATCGGGCGAGTGCGGGTCGCGGTTCCTGACCAACTCCATCGCCACCATCGCGCCGAGGTTTCGCACTTCGCCGATCGCCAGGATTTCGCGCGCCAGGTCGCGCAACGCACCGACCATGAGTTTGCCGATGGCCACGGCACGCTCGCAGAGTCTTTCCTCCTCGATCACCTCGAGCACTGCGAGACCGGCAGCACAGGCTATCGGTGAGCCCGCGTAGGTGCCGCCAAGCCCGCCCGGTCCCGGGGCATCCATGATCTCGGCCTTGCCGACGACCGCCGCCAGCGGAAAGCCACCGGCCAGGCTCTTGGCCATGGTCATCAGGTCGGGTTCCACGCCGGCATGCTCGATCGCGAACATGCGGCCAGTGCGCGCGAAACCAGTCTGGATCTCGTCGATCACCAACACGATTCCGTGCTGGTCGCAGAGCCTGCGCAGCGCCTTGAGGAACTCGGGCGGCGCTATATAGAAACCGCCTTCGCCCATCACGGGTTCGATAACGATCGCCGCGACGCGCGCGGGCTCGATGTCGCTCTTGAAGATATGTTCGAGCGCCGCAAGGCTGTCCTCGACGCTGACCCCGTGGTAGGCGATCGGAAACGGCGCGTGATAGACCTCGGCCGGAAACGGCCCGAACCCGGCCTTGTACGGCGTGACCTTGCCGGTGAGCGCCATCGCCATGAACGTGCGCCCGTGGAAACCGCCGCCGAAAGCGATCACCCCCGAGCGGCCGGTGTGCGCGCGGGCAATCTTGATGCAGTTCTCGACCGCCTCCGCACCGGTAGTCACGAAGATCGCCTTTTTCGGCGAAGGCCCCGGTGTCAGGTGGATCAGTTTTTCAGCCAGCGCGACCGCCGATTCGTAGGGCGTGATCATCAGGCAGGTATGGCTGAACGCATCGAGCTGCTTCGCTACCGCGGCCTGCACCTTCGGGTGCAGGTGACCGGTGTTGAGCACGGCAATTCCCGCGGCGAAGTCGATGTATCGCTTTCCATCCACATCCCACATTTCCGCGTTGCGCGCGCGCTCGATGTAGACGGGAAGCTGGTTGCCCAGTCCGCGCGCGAATGCAGTGTCACGACGCTTCTGCAGGTCATGGTTGCGCGACATGATTTCTCCGGAAAATTGCCTGTTCGAATGAAACTATTCAGCCCGGACGACGGCGGACTGCCAGCCTGTCGAGATAACCGGCGAACCGCTCGCCGACACCGGGGTGCATCAGCGCGAGTTCGACCGTCGCCTCCAGGTAACCGAGCTTCGAGCCGCAGTCGTAGCGGCGACCCTGGAATGCGTACGCGTAGACAGGCTCGTCGGCAATCAGCGCCGCGATGCCGTCAGTGAGCTGTATTTCACCGCCTGCGCCACGGCCTGTGGTCTCGAGCTTATTGTAGATCGCGGGCGTCAGCAGGTAGCGTCCCACTACCGCGAGCGTGGATGGCGCATCCTCCGGCTTCGGCTTCTCCACGATACGTTCGACCCGGGACAAGCGGCCCTCGACCGGCGTCGTGGCAACGATGCCGTATTTTTCCGTCTGGTCACGCTCAATCGTCTCAACGCCGAGCACGCTCGCCGGCCGCCCACCCAGGGCCTTCGCCATCTGCCCCAGGCATGGCTCCGCCGCGTCGATCAGGTCGTCGGCCAGGTGAACGAAGAACGGCTCGTTGCCCACGGCTGCACGGGAGCAGAGCACCGCGTGCCCGAGCCCCAGCGGCGCTGGCTGGCGGATGTAGATGCAGCTCGCGTAGGACGGCACGATGCCGCGTACCGCGTCGAGCAGGTCCTGCTTGCCCTGTGCCTCGAGTTCCCTCTCGAGTTCCTGGTCCGTGTCGAAGTGATCCTCGATTGCGCGCTTGCCGGACCCCGTGATGAATACCAGCTTCTCGGCGCCGGCCGAGAGCGCCTCCTCGGCCGCGTACTGGATCAGCGGCTTGTCCACGATCGGCAGCATTTCCTTCGGGCTGGCCTTGGTGGCCGGCAGGAATCGTGTTCCGCGACCGGCGACTGGAAATACGGCCGTCCTGATTCGTACCATTCGCGTTTCCTGCTGATTCACTGCTTAGCTTGCGAATCATAGCGGATCGCGACCCAGGCTCCACGTGGTGCAGCACGGTGGCCGGTCCTGGACACGGGCCGGCCACCGTGTCAAGGCTCGTCAGGAACCGCCTGCGGACTTCCTGGCCGCTGCATTCTGCGGTGCCGCAGGCTGCGCCGCCGACCCGACCCGGATGTTTTCGCGGTTCAGGTCAAATACCTTCTCACCGATGCCCTGCACCTTGAGCAGATCTTCGGCGCTCTTGAACGGCCCGTTCTTCTGCCGGTACTCGACGATGGCCTGGGCCTTGGCAGGCCCAACGCCGTCGAGTTCGCGGGCGAGCGTGCCTGCGTCTGCCGAATTAATGTTGACCGGCCCGCTCCACGCGACCATCGGCACCAGGCTCGCGATAAGCGCCCGGACCGCTGTCCGGTATCCCTGTTTCATGACTGCCTCCTTGGCTTCGACTACCCGCAGACCCGGAATGGGTGCGGTCGATGCAAACGTAGCCGAAGGCAGCCGGTGTCGCGCGCCGAGATGCTGGCGCGTTCGCGCAGAAATGCGTTCAGTCCGGGGGGGAGCCCGGGCGAGCCGCCTTCGGCAGGAACTCGAGCGCGGCAATCGCGCGCTGGGTGTCCCATGACTTGCAGCCCGGGCACTGCCAGAGGAACGTCGAGCTGTCGATGCCGCAGACGCTGCACCGATAGCGCGCGTGGCGCAGCACCACGTTGCGAAGGGCAGCGGCCACCGAGAGGAGCTGGGCCGGTCCCGGCTCGACGCCCGGCGCCAGCAACGCACAGGACAGGTCGCGCAGGTCGCTGTCGGTTGCGAGCAGTTCCTTCACGCACTCCAGGATGACCGGGTTGTCGTAGTAGCCGCTCACGATGGCTGCGTAGGCGATCTCGGAGCGATTGCCGACGCCGTTGCGCATCAGTTCGCGCAACGACTCGTCGAA
This sequence comes from Steroidobacteraceae bacterium, assembly GCA_022865595.1. Classification (GTDB taxonomy): domain Bacteria; phylum Pseudomonadota; class Gammaproteobacteria; order Steroidobacterales; family Steroidobacteraceae; genus RPQJ01. The sequence continues at coordinate 36,681 of JALHTE010000184.1, forward strand.
CATTTCCGTGTCGCCCGCCTGGCGTGCGGCCTCCGCGAGTCGCGGCAGCACCAGCGGCAGCAGGTGGAAGTCCAGCCGCACGACCCGCCGGTAGAGCTGGACCGCGAGAGCAGGATCGCCCTGCATGCGCGCGACGTCGCCACGCAGTATTGAAACCCGGCCTGAATCCTTCTGCTGGTGCCTCGCCGTGCGCAGGTGCGCCCGCGCCAGGTCCAGGTCGCGCTGACCGATGGCCGACTCCGCGAGTTCGCACCAGTGGTGCGCCGCCGCCCCCGGCTGGCCGGGCACGCCGACCGCGCGCAGTCGTTCGTGCATGGCCGCGGCCTGCGCCCAGTCGTGCTGCAGTTCGTTGATACGCACCAGGTGGGTGAGCGCCACGGCGGACTCGATGCCGTCCTCGGCGAGCTGCAGGAAAATCTTCTCCGCGCGGTCGTAGAGTCCGGCCCGGAAGTAGTCGCGCGCCAGTTCCACCAGCGCAGCGTTTCGATGGCGCGGGTCAAGGCCCGCCCGGCCCACGATGTGCTCGTGCACCCGGATCGCGAGATCGACCTCGCCGCGCCGCCGGTAGAGACTGCCGAGTGCGAAATGCGTATCGATGGTCTCGTCGTCGCTCGCCGCCAACCCGAGGAATACCTCGAGTGCGCGATCGGGCTTGTCGTCGAGCAGGTAGCGAACGCCTTCGAGATACCGTTCGCGCCGCCGCGCACGCCGGCGCCGACGGTACTCGGCATAGGCGGCCGTCGCGCCCCAGCCTGTGGCAAGCGTCCCGGTGAACACCATCCAGAACGTGTTCACGGGGTCAGGCGGATTCCGGTGGTTCGTCTTCCGGCGGCCGCCGTCGCGATTCCGCCAGCCGCAATGCCTCGCGCAGGCGTCCGCGCTCGGCCAGCAGCCGCGCGATCCAGTTGGAGCGCCACAGCGCACCACCGAGGAAGCCAGCTGAAAACGCGATCAGCAGCGCCAGCCCCGAGGAGACCTCGAAGCGCACCATCGCGAAGTCCACGGCGAAATGCTGCTGGTTCAAGGCAGTGAATATCACGGCCAGGACGACCAGCAGGACAATGGCGATGGTTAAGGCGATTCGCCGCAGCATTTTCAAACGGACGAATGATTGGCTGACGGCAGTCTAGCACCCGCTGGGGCGCACGCCGGTCACTGGCCGGTCACTGGCCGGTCACTGGCCGGTCACTGGCCGGGCGCGGGCGCGTCGTCGACGGCCGCCGGTTCGTTGACCCGTTCGCGCAGGTCCTTGCCCGGCTTGAAATGAGGCACGTACTTCCCGGCAAGCGCGACCGACTCGCCGGTTTTCGGATTGCGGCCCTGCCGCGGCGGCCGGAAATGCAGGCTGAAGCTGCCGAAGCCCCGGATCTCTATGCGCTGCCCCTGGGCAAGCGCGTCGCTCATGATCTCGAGGATCTGCTTGACCGCGAGTTCCACGTCCTTGGCCGGCAGGTGACTCTGCTTGGCGGCGATGAGTTCGATGAGCTCGGACTTGGTCATGCTGCGCTCGCCGTCCACTCTGAATCTCCCGCGCTGGATCCCTGCCTGTCCGATGCGTTGGTCCTCACGGCGGCAACCCGCCGGGAGGACCACGCCCGGCTCTTGTTACTGTCCCGAGATCTGCTCCTTGAGCAGGTCACCGAGGCTCGTGCCTGTCGAGGAATCCGAACGATAGCTCTCCATCGCCTCCTGTTCCTCGGCCATGTCCTTCGCCTTGATCGACAGGGCGATCGTGCGGACCTTGCGATCCACGGCAGTGAACTTGGCCTCGACCTCGTCACCGACCTTGATCAGCGTACGGGCATCCTCGACGCGGTCACGCGACAATTCCGAGGCACGCAGGTAGCCGTCGATCCCGCCGCCGAGGTCCACGATGGCGCCCTTCGGGTCCACCTCGCGTACCAGCCCGCGGACAATGCTGCCCTTGGGGTGTTCTGCAATCCAGGTCGAGAACGGGTCCTTCGCGAGCTGCTTGACGCTGAGCGAAATGCGCTCGCGCTCCGGGTCGATCGCGACCACGATGGCCTCGACCTCCTGGCCCTTCTGGTAACCGCGCACCGCTTCCTCGCCCGGTACGTCCCAGGACAGGTCGGAGAGGTGTACCAGGCCGTCGATACCACCGGGAAGCCCTATGAACAGGCCGAAGTCGGTGATCGAGCGGATCTGACCCGTGACGTGGTCGCCACGGTTGTAGTTGTCGCCGAACTCACGCCACGGATTGGGCTTGCACTGCTTCACGCCGAGCGAGATGCGGCGGCGCTCCTCGTCGATGTCCAGCACCATAACCTCGACTTCCTCGCCGGTGTGCACGACCTTGGACGGGTTGACGTTCTTGTTCGTCCAGTCCATCTCGGAGACGTGCACCAGGCCTTCGACGCCTTCTTCAATCTCGACGAAGCAGCCGTAGTCCGCGATGTTCGTGACCTTTCCGAACAGGCGCGTCTGCGCCGGATAGCGGCGTGCGATGTCCTGCCACGGATCGGCGCCGAGCTGCTTGAGGCCCAGGCTGACCCGCTGGCGCTCGCGGTCGAACTTGAGGATGCGCACGTCGATCTCGTCGCCGACGTTGACCACTTCCGACGGGTGCTTGACGCGCTTCCACGCCATGTCGGTGATGTGCAGCAGGCCATCGATGCCACCGAGGTCCACGAACGCACCGTAATCGGTGAGATTCTTGACTACGCCCTTGATCACGGTGCCTTCGTTCAGCTTGTCGAGGAGTTCACTGCGCTCGGCGCTGTACTCCTGCTCGACGACGGCGCGGCGCGAGACCACGACGTTGTTGCGTTTCTGGTCGAGCTTGAGGACCTTGAACTCGAGCGTCTTGCCCTCGAGGTAGCTCGGGTCGCGCACCGGGCGCACGTCCACGAGCGAGCCCGGCAGGAAGGCGCGCACGAAATCGATCTCGACGGTGAAACCGCCCTTTACGCGGCCATTGATCAGGCCGGTGACGACCTCGCCCTGCTCGAACGCCGTCTCGAGGCGCTCCCAGGTGCGGGCCCGCTTGGCCTTCTCGCGCGACAGGCGCGTCTCGCCGGATCCGTCCTCGACGCTGTCGAGGGCCACCTCGACGTCGTCGCCGACCTTTACTTCGATTTCTCCGCGCTCATTCTTGAACTGGCTGAGGTCGATCACGGCTTCGGACTTGAGGCCGGCACTCACCACGACCTTGTCGGGACCGATTTCGATCACGCGGCCGGTGAGGATCTGACCCGGGCGAATGCGCTGACTCGCCAGGCTCTCTTCGAACAGTTGGGCAAAACTCTCGGTCATTTAGGTTATCTTCCAGGGGTCTCGCGACCCGTATTCCCGCCGGCATCATGCCAACAGGGGTTAACGACAAAACGCCCACATCCGTTCGGGCGACGGTACGATCAAAGGTCCACAGGGACCCGGCTTCTGGCGACGGCGAGAACCCGTTCAACCACCGCATCGATCGGCATGCCGGTCGAGTCGAGGATGACCGCATCCGACGCCGGGCGCAGTGGCGCCACGGGCCGGGTGGAATCACGCCGATCCCTGTCCAGGATCTCCTGGGAAAGGCCGGCGAGGTTAGCAGTAAGTCCCTTTTCTTTCAACTGCTTATAGCGTCTGAGCGCGCGTTCCTCGGCACTGGCCGTAAGGTAGACCTTTACCGGGGCTTCGGTGAAAACCACCGTGCCCATGTCCCGGCCGTCCGCGACCAGGCCGGGAGGCGCGGCAAAAGCCCGCTGGCGCCCAAGCAAGGCGGCACGCACCGACGGCATCGCGGCGACCCGCGAGGCCGCGGCACCGGCCGACTCGGTGCGCAGATTCCGCGTCACGTCACGGCCCTCGAGCAGCACCCGCTCATTGCCGTCGGCGTCGGTCTCGAACCGGGTGTCCAGCGTGCCGGCAATGGCCGCATATCCCGCCTCGTCGTCGGCGGCGAGTCCGTGGGCCCCGCCGGCCATCGCGACCAGCCGGTACAGGGCGCCGCTGTCGAGCAGATGCCAGCCGAGCCGGCTGGCCAGCAGCCGGGCAACGGTACCCTTGCCCGATCCGCTCGGCCCGTCGATCGCAATGACTGGAACGTCCATGGCGTGCCTCAGGCGACTTCTTCGATGCCGAGGCCCACAGACCGGCCAAGCGTCGCAAATCCGGGGAACGAGGTCGCAACATTGGCAACGTCGAGGATCTCGATCGGTGCAGACGCGCGCAGGCTCGCAATCGCGAAGGACATCGCGACGCGATGGTCCCCGCCGCTGTCGACGACACCGCCGCCGAATCCGCCACCCTCGATGCGCAACCCGCCCGGCAGCACTTCGTGGCGAATGCCGAGCACGCCCAGGCCGCGCGCCATGACGGCGATACGGTCACTTTCCTTGACCCGCAATTCCTCGGCGCCGGTTACCAGCGTCTCTCCCTCCGCGCAGGCCGCTGCTATGAAGAAGGCAGGAAATTCGTCAATGGAGAGCGGCACCAGCCGCTCGGGCACGCGGATGCCACGCAGGACCGCGGGGCGGATCTCGATGTCGGCCACCGGCTCCGCGCCGCAGGTCCGTCGGTTCACGAGGCGCAGGTCCGCGCCCATCAGTTCCAGCATCTCGAGCAGACCGGTGCGGGTCGGGTTCACGCCGACTCCCCGGACCACGAACGGCGCGTGGGCACCGATGCACGCGGCAACGATGAAGAACGCGGCGGACGAGAAATCGCCTGGGACTTCCACGTTGGCGGCCTCGAGTCTCGCTGGCGGCCTGAGTGTCACGACGCCGTCAACCGACGAAACCTCGCATCCGAATGCCTGCAGCATGCGCTCGGAGTGGTCGCGCGTGACGGCGGGCTCGATCACGGTGGTGTCGCCTGCGGCGCGCAGCCCGGCGAGCAGCAGCGCGGACTTGAGCTGTGCGCTCGCGACCGGCATCTCGTAGCGGATGCCATGCAGGGGCATCCCACCAGAAATTCGCACCGGCGGCCGCCCGTCGCTGGTCTGGATCGTCGCCCCCATCGCCCGAAGTGGCGTCGCGACGCGTTCCATCGGCCGGCGCATCAGCGACTCGTCACCGACCAGCACCGAGTCGAATGCCTGCGAACTCAGAAGGCCCATGAAGAGGCGGATAGCGGTGCCGGCATTGCCCATGTCCAGTGGCGCGGACGGTGCCCGGAAGCCATCGAGACCCACGCCTTCGATCACGACCTCGCCCGGCCCCGGACGGCTGACCTGCACGCCGAGTGCAGCTACTGCGCGCATCGTGGCAAGGCAATCCTCGCCCTCGAGGAAACCGCTGACGCGCGTGGTGCCCGACGCAATCGCGCCGAGCATCAGCGCGCGGTGCGAGATCGACTTGTCACCCGGGACCCTGGCCTCACCTGCGATGCCGGTGGACGGCGCCACCCTGTAGCGGATCATCGTCAGAGCACGGCCTTCGGATACGAACCGAGCACGCGGCACAGCGACGTTCGCGCCTTCAGTTCGGCCAGCGCCGACGCGAGCGGCTCGAGCTTCGCGTGGCCTTCCAGGTCGATGAAAAAAACATAGTCCCACTTGCGCCGCCGGGACGGACGCGACTCGATGCGCGTCAGGCTCACGTTGCTGCGCGCAAGCGGCTCGAGCAGGCGGAACAGCGCACCCGGCGCGTCGGTGTGGGCCGCGGACACCAGCAACGTGGTCTTGTCCGTGCCGCTCGGCTCGAATGCCTTGCTGCCGACGACCAGGAAGCGCGTCGTATTGTCCGCCCGGTCCTCGATCTCGGGAACCAGCATGTTGAGGCCGTACACGACGGCGGCCGCAGCGCTTGCGATCGCAGCCGTGCCCTCCTCGTCCCGCGCCCGACGTGCGCCCTCCGCGTTGCTGGCAACCGGCAGGCGTTCGACCCCCTGCAGGTGCTCGGCAAGCCACCCCCGGCACTGTGCCAGCGCCTGCGGGTGCGCGCAGATGCGCTGCACGTCCTCGAGCGAGGTCATGCGACCCATCAGGTTCTGGTGCACGCGCAGTTCCACCTCGCCGCACACCCCGAGCGGCGAGGTCAGGAACATGTCGAGCGTGTTGTTGACCGTGCCTTCGCTGGAATTCTCTATAGGCACCACGCCGAAGTCCGCGGTGCCCGACTCGACCTCGCGGAAGACTTCCTCGATCGACGTGAGCGGCAGCGCACGCACGGACTGCCCGAAATGCTTCAGCACCGCCTGTTGCGTAAACGTGCCCTCCGGCCCGAGGAACGCGACCTTCAACGGGTCCTGCTGGGCGAGGCAGGCCGACATGATCTCGCGGAACAGGCGCGCGATCTCTTCGTCCGACAGCGGGCCACGGGCCTTGCGATTTCGCTCGATGGCCATGCGCAGCACCTGCGCCTCGCGCTCGGGACGGTAGAAATCCACCGTGTGCCCGGCGGCGTGCTTCGAAATACCGACCTTCTGCGCGAGCAGCGCCCGCTTGCTGATCAGTTCGTGGATCTGCGCATCCACAGAGTCGATGAGTTCCCGGATGCCGCCTATTCCTGGCGGGTCTGCGTGCGGCGGCGTGCCCTTGCTCGACACGCCTCGGGTCCTGGTGGCTGGCTTTTTCGCCTGCGCGGCCGCGATCCGCGGGCCCGTCCTGGCCGGGTTGCCCGCCTTGGGCTTGCTCGCCTTGCTGGGTCGCCTGGCGGCCCTGGGCACCTTGCGCGCCATGTTCAGACGAGCCTCGCCCGCAACACGCCTTCGATCCCGCGCAGACGCTCGAGCAACTCCGCGGGGATCGGAGAATCCGTGTCAATCAGCGTGTAGGCCAGGTCGCCACGCGACTTGTTCAGCAGGTCGGCGATATTGAGCCTGGCCTCCGCAAGGCAAGTCGAGATCTGCCCGACCATGTTCGGCACGTTCCGGTTGGCGACCGCGATGCGGTTGTCGCCGACCCTGGGCAGCACGACCTCCGGGAAATTCACCGAATTGCGGACGTTGCCGTTCTCGAGGTAGTCGCGAAGGGTCTCGGCCGCCATGATCGCGCAGTTTTCCTCGGGCTCCCCGGTGGACGCGCCCAGGTGGGGAAGTGCGACCACGCGGGGGTGGTCCTTGATCGCCCGTGTCGGGAAGTCGCAGATATAGGTTGCCACCTGGCCCTGCTCGAGTCCGGCCAGGATGGCCGTCTCGTCCACGATCTGCGCGCGCGAGAAGTTGAGTACCGCACTGCCGCGACGCATGAGCTGGATGCGCACCTCGTTCACCAGGCCGCGCGTCGAATCGTTCAGCGGCACGTGCACGCTGATCATGTCGCTGCGCGCAAACAGGTCGTCGAGGCTGAGCGCCTGCTCGACTCCGGAAGACAACTGCCATGCGCGCTGCACGGTGATCTGCGGGTCGTATCCGCGCACTTTCATTCCAAGGGCGAGCGCCGCATTCGCAACCTCGACGCCGATTGCGCCCAGGCCGACGACGCCGAGCGACCGGGTCGGAAGCTCGTGGCCGACGAACTTCTTCTTGCCCTTCTCGATCGCCGCCTCGATAGCTTCGTCGCCGCCTTCGAGCGAGCGCACGAATTCCCATCCCTGGCAGATGTTCCGCGCCGCAAGGAAAAGCCCGGCCAGCACCAGTTCCTTGACCGCGTTGGCATTCGCGCCCGGCGCGTTGAACACCGGGATGCCACTGCCGCTCATGCTGGCGACCGGGATGTTGTTCGTTCCGGCCCCTGCCCGGGCGATCGCGATCACGCTGGCCGGAATGTCCATCGAGTGCATGTCCGCCGATCGAAGCAGGATGGCATCGGGGTGGCCTATCTCCGAAGCAATCTCGTAGCGCTCGCGCGGCAGGCGCTCCAGGCCGCGGACCGAGATGTTGTTCAGCGTAAGGATCTTGAATGACATGAAGGGGCCTCAGCCATGAATGATTTTCAGCCGTGCTTCTGCTGGAAGTCCTGCATGTACCCGACAAGTGCCTCGACGCCCGCCATCGGCATGGCGTTGTAGATGCTGGCCCGCATTCCACCGACCGATCGATGTCCTGCCAGGGCCACGAGGCCCTCCGCCCTGGCGCCCTCGAGGAAGGGCTTGTCGAGGTCGGCGGACGGCAGGACGAACGGGACGTTCATCCACGACCGGCAATCCGGCCGCACGGGATTTCGGTAGAAACCCGAACCGTCGATCGCCGCGTAGAGGCGTTCGGCCTTCGCGCCGTTCAGGCGCGCCATGGCCTCGAGGCCGCCCTGGCGCTTGATCCACTGGAATACCGCTCCCGCGACGTACCATGAGTACGACGCCGGCGTGTTGAGCATCGAGCCGTCAGCGGCCATGGCCGTCCAGTCGAATACGGTCGGAGTGTCGGGCCGCGCGCGACCGAGCAGGTCGTCGCGCACGATCACCACGGCCAGGCCGGCCGGGCCGATGTTCTTCTGCGCACCCGCATAGATCACGCCAAAGCGACCCACGTCTATCGGCCGCGACAGGATGGTCGAGGACATGTCCGCGACGAGCGGCACGTCGCCCACGTCCGGCACGGAGAGGAATTCCACGCCGCCGATGGTCTCGTTCGGCGTGTAGTGCACGTAGGCCGCGCCCGGCGTCAGCCGCCAGCCGGCGCGATCCGGGATGCTCGAATAATTGTCCGCCGCCGCGTCGGCGGCGACGTTGACCTTGCAGTAGCGCTTCGCCTCGCCGATGGCTTTCTTCGACCAGGCGCCGGTGTTGATGTAGTCGGCGACCGAATCGGGCCGCGTGAGATTGAAAGGTATGGCGGCAAACTGCGCAGTCGCTCCGCCCTGCAGGAACAGGACCTTGTAATCCGACGGGATCGACAGCAGTTCACGCAGGTCGGCTTCGGCCTGCTGGGCGATGCTGCCGAAGGGCTTGCCTCGATGGCTCATTTCCATCACCGACATGCCCTCGCCATGCCAGTCGAGCATCTCGTCGCGCAACTGCGCGAGGACTTCCTCCGGCAGTGCGGCCGGCCCGGGGCTGAAATTGAAGACGCGGCTCATGGGGGGCAATTCTCCGCAACGATGTTGCAGCGCAGTGTAGCAGCGCGGTTGGCCCGGCGGTCACCCTGCGCCGGGCAGCGCGCTCAGTTCAGGGTCGGCGGCCCGGTTCGTCCGGTGTCTGCGTCCGCAGCGCCACTTTCCGGCGGCCCACCCGCTTCACCGGTGTCCTCACCGTCCCCGGCGTCGTCGACGTCGTCGGCATCGTCGCCATTCTCCGCTTCCACGGGTTCGACGCCGATCAGGCGCTCGCCCTCGTCGAGCCGGATCAGTCGCACGCCCTGGGTATTGCGCCCCAGTACCGAGATCTCCTCGGCACGGGTGCGCACCAGCGTGCCGCTGGAACTCATGAACATCAGTTCGTTGGTCACGGCCACCTGAGTGGCGGCGACCAGGCGCCCATTGCGCTCGCTGGTCTGCATCGCGATGACGCCCTGTCCACCGCGTCTATGCATCGGAAATTCGCTTTCCGCGGTGATCTTGCCGAACCCGTTTTCCGACGCGGTCAGGATCAGCCCGTCGCGGTCCGGAATGATCAGCGAGATCACTTCCTCGCCGGGCGGCAGGCGGATGCCCCGCACGCCCGCGGCCGTCCGTCCCATGGGCCGGACGTCATCCTCGGCGAAGCGGATTGCCTTGCCGCTCGACGTGCAGAGCATCACGTCGCGAGTGCCGTCCGTGATCGCCACACCGACCAGGCGATCGCCCTCGTCGAGGCCGACCGCGATGATCCCCGCGGCTCGCTGCCGGGAGAACGCCACGAGCGGCGTCTTTTTCACGGTACCGAAGGCCGTGGCCATGAACACGTAGCGGCCTTCCTCGTACTCTCGGATCGGCAGCACGGCCGTGATCCGCTCGTCTGCCTGCAGCGGCAGCAGGTTCACGATGGGCTTGCCGCGCGAACCCCGGCCCGCCTGGGGAAGGCGGTACACCTTGAGCCAGTAGAGCTGTCCACGGCTCGAGAAGCACAGCAGCGTATCGTGCGTGTTGGCGATGAAGAGACTGTCGACGAAGTCCTCGTCCTTGACCGCCGTCGCGGACTTCCCGCGTCCGCCACGACCCTGTGCGCGGTATTCGCTGACCGGTTGCGCCTTTGCGTAGCCGCCGTGCGAAAGCGTCACCACCACGTCCTGCGGCGCGATCAGGTCCTCGATCGTCAGGTCGGACTCGTCAACGTCGATGCGTGTGCGCCGCGCATCGCCATACTGCTCGCGGATTTCGAGCAGTTCCGCCCGGATCACGGCGAGCAGGCGCTCCGGCCGCGCCAGGATGTCGGAGAGGTCGCGAATCAGCTCGAGCAACTCGCCGAACTCGGCAATGATCTTGTCCTGCTCAAGCCCGGTGAGCCGGTGGAGCCGCAGGTCCAGGATCGCCTGCGCCTGCACTTCCGACAGCCGGTAGGCACCCGACTGCAGCCCGAACTCGCTCGACAGGCCTTCCGGCCGTGTCTGGATCGAACCCGCACGGGCCAGCATCTCCGGCACGGCGCCGGGACCCCAGGTGCGCCCCATCAGGCCCGCCTTCGCCTCCGCGGGAGACTGCGATGCCTTGATCAATGCGATCACTTCGTCGATGTTGGCGAGCGCGATCGCGAGGCCTTCGAGGATGTGGCCGCGATCCCGGGCCTTCCTGAGTTCGAATACCGTCCGCCGGGTGACCACTTCGCGCCGGTGGCGCAGGAACGCATCAATGAACTGCTTCAGGTTCAGCAGCTTCGGCTGGCCGTCCTGCAGGGCGACCATGTTGATGCCGAACACCGACTCCATCGGCGTCTGCTTGTAGAGGTTGTTCAGCACGACGTCCGCGATCTCGCCGCGCTTCAACTCGATGACCACGCGCATGCCGTCCTTGTCGGACTCGTCGCGCAGCTCCGAGATGCCCTCGATCAGCTTGCCGCGAACCAGGTCCGCTATACGCTCGAGCAGGCGCGCCTTGTTCACCTGGTACGGCAGCTCGGTCACGATGATGGCCTCGCGGCCGTGCGTGTCGATCTCCTCGATCTCGGTCTTCGCGCGAACCTGGATGCGTCCACGGCCCGTGGTGTAGGCGGAGTAGATCTCTCGCGCGCCGTTGATGATGCCGGCGGTCGGGAAGTCCGGACCCGGCACGATTTCCATCAGCTCCGGAATCGTGATGTCCGGGTTGTCGATTACCGCGACGCAGGCGTCGATCACCTCGGTGAGGTTGTGCGGCGGTATGTTGGTCGCCATGCCGACCGCGATGCCCGAGGATCCATTGACGAGCAGGTTCGGGACGCGCGTCGGCAGCACCGACGGCTCGCTCTCGGACTCGTCGTAGTTCGGGACGAAGTCCACCGTCTCCTTGTCGATGTCGGCCAGCAGCTCCGAGGCCAGGCGCGACATGCGCACTTCGGTGTACCGCATCGCCGCCGGGGCGTCGCCATCCACCGAGCCGAAGTTGCCCTGCCCGTCCACCAGCAGGTAGCGCATGGAGAACGGCTGCGCCATGCGCACGATCGTGTCGTAGACCGCGGTATCGCCGTGCGGGTGGTACTTGCCGATCACGTCGCCGACGACGCGAGCGGACTTCTTGTAGGACTTGTTCCACTCGTTGCCGAGTTCGCGCATCGCGTAGAGAACGCGGCGATGAACGGGCTTCAGGCCGTCGCGTACGTCGGGCAACGCACGCCCCACGATCACGCTCATCGCGTAATCGAGGTACGACTGTTTCATCTCGTCTTCAAGGCTGACGTGCAGGAGTTCGCGGGCGATTTCGGCCATGTTTTTCGGGTCGTGGATTGCGGCCGGCTTATGCCGTCCAAAGACGCGGAATAATACCACAAGAGACCGCCACGACCGGCAGCGGCGGCGTGCGCGCGGCCTGCCCGCGGGCGGCTCGGTATACTGCGCGCCCCGCCCTTTTTCCGGCCCGCAATGGAACCCATCGATACCCTGATCACCGCACGCTGGGTCGTTCCGGTAGAGCCCGATGGGCGCGTGCTCGAGGACCATGCGGTTGCCATCCGCGGCGGCCAGATCGTTGCGGTACTGCCGGCGGCCGAGGCGCAAGAGCGCTACGAGGCGCGCGAATTGATCGAGCGGCCGTCGCATGTGCTGATGCCCGGATTCGTCAATGCTCACACGCACGCGGCGACCACACTGTTGCGTGGTCGCGTGCAGAACCAGCGTCCGGGACCGTGGCAACCAGGCGCCGTGCGCTCGCTCGAACGGCGCTGGTCCGGCCCCGAGTACGCACGTGACGGCACGGAGCTCGCGATTGCGGAGATGCTGCGCGCCGGCGTCACCTGCTTTTCCGACATGCACCTCTGGCCGGATGTGGTTGCGCAGACAGCCGCTGAATGCCACGTTCGCGCCAGCATTGGCCTGCTGGTGAGCGAAGCGGCGACTGCGTGGGCTTCGACTGCGGACGAGCACATCGATCGCGGCATGCACCTCCGCGACCAGTACCGCGGCGATCCGCTGCTCAGTACCCACTTCGCGCCCGACACCCCCCATTCGCTCAGCGACGCCACACTTGCGCGGGTCCGGCGCCTGGCCGACGAACTGGACCTGCCGGTCGCGCTGCACCTGCATGAGACTGCATGGGAAATCGAGGAGAGCGAGGGCAATTTCGGCATGCGCCCCCTGGCACGAATGGCAGGTCTCGGGCTCGCGAGTCCCCAGCTGGTCGCCGTGCACATGGTGCATGTGACGCCGAGCGACCTTGAAATGCTGGCCGGTTGCGGCGCAAGCGTGGTCCATTGCCCCGAGTCGAACCTCAAGCGCGGCGCTGGCGTCTGCCCGCTGCCCGACCTGCTCGGCCGGGGCGTGCCGGTATCGCTCGGCACAGGCGACGCGGCCTCGAACGACGATCTCGACGTACTCGGCGAAGCCCGTACCGCGGGCCTGCTCGCCTCGGGCGTTTCATCGACACCCGGCGCCGTCATCGCCTCGGACCTGCTGCGAATGGGCACGCTCGAGGGTGCCCGTGCCGTGGGCCTGGGCGAGGTGACCGGCGGCCTGGTCCCCGGGAAATGGGCTGACCTGTGTTGCATGAACCTCAGAAGTCCGCGCAGCTGGCCGGTCAGCGATGTCGTGGCCGCAGTGATCTATGCCGCCTCGTCGCGGCAGGTGACCGATACCTGGGTGGCCGGACGCCGGTTGCTCGCCGACGGGGCGCTTGTATACCTCGACGAAGCTGCCGTGCTCGAGCGCGCCGAGTCCTGGCGCGTCAGAATGGACGGCGCAAGCCCGGAGGCCGCCGCTGATGAATGAGCCTGTCAACGTCGACGCTGCAGAGATCGCACGATTCCAGGCGACGGCCAGCCGCTGGTGGGACCCGGCGGGCGAGATGCGCCCGCTGCATGACCTGAATCCCGCGCGACTCGGGTACGTGGAACGCAGTGGCGCGCTTGCCGGGCAGAGAATCGTCGATGTCGGCTGCGGTGGTGGACTGCTGGCCGAGGCCATGGCCGCCAGGGGCGCCAGCGTGACCGGCCTCGACCTCGCTTCCGAGCTGCTGCAGGTCGCCAGGCTGCACGCAATGGAATCCGGCGTGGCCGTCGACTACAGGCTCGAGGCCGCCGAGCAACACGCCATCAAGCATGCTGGCGCCTACGACCTGGCAACCTGCATGGAGATGCTCGAGCACGTGCCGGATCCGCGCTCAGTCGTTGCGGCGCTCGCGGAGCTGGTGCGCCCGGGCGGACAGGTCTTCGTCTCCACGATCAACCGCACGCCACGCGCCTACCTGCACGCAGTGGTCGGCGCAGAGTACCTGCTGCGACTGCTGCCACGCGGCACACACACCTACGACAAGTTCATCCGTCCCTCGGAACTCGCCGGCTGGGGCAAGGCCGCAGGACTCGAATTGCTGGACGTCGCGGGCCTCGATTACGATCCGTTTGCACGCACTGCGGGCATCACTGGCGATGCGCGCGTGAATTACCTGGTGCATTTCCGCAAGCCGCAGCCGGCTGGAGCCCGCGCGTGACGCGCAGCCACTCCGCACTGCTGCTCGACCTCGACGGCACGCTGCTCGACACCGCGCCGGACATGGGCGGGGCGCTGAACCGGCTGCGGGCGGAAAACGGCCTCGACCCCCTGCCCGCTTCGGTCATGCGGCCGGTTGTCTCGCACGGATCTGCGCGGCTGGTCTCGCTTGGATTCCCGGCGGCGACCGGCGACGAGTACGAACGGCTTCGCCTGCGTTTCCTCGACATCTATTCGTTGAACCTTGCCGATGACACACGCCTGTTCCCGGGCGCAGAAACGCTGCTCACCGAGATCGAGCGCCTTGGCCTGCCGTGGGGCATCGTGACCAACAAGCCGGGCTGGCTGACCGACCCGCTGCTCGCGGCGCTGGACCTCGGTCGCCGTGCCGCGTGCGTCGTGAGCGGCGACACGCTGCCGGAACGCAAGCCTCACCCGCTGCCGCTGCTGCATGCGGCGCGCGTCATCGGTATTGAGCCGGGACGCTGTGTGTACGCCGGCGACGCGGAGCGAGACATCCAGGCTGGGCGCGCAGCGGGAATGACGACCGTGGTCGCTGCCTACGGCTACATTTCCGCCGAGGACGACCCTCGATCGTGGCAGCCGGCCGGCATGGTCACCGAGCCACTGCAACTGCTCGAGTGGATGGATGCCACGCTCGCGCACGCCGTCGGGCACCTGCAGTGACCGCGGCGTCTTACGCGCTCTTCTTCCTGGCGGTCGTCCTGGCCTTCGGCGCCGGCTGGTTCCTCGCACGCCGCAGGACGCACGCCGTCGAACTCGAGCTCGCCGCCTCGCGCGCCGAGCTGCGTTCCGCGGCCGACCTTGCCCGCGAGCGCGAACAGGCACTCGATCTCGCGCTGGCCCGGCTGCGCACCGGATTCGACTCGGTGGCCAGCGACGCACTTCGCGGCAACAGCGAAGTCTTCCTGCAACTCGCCGGCCAGGTCATGGGGCAGCAACAGGAACTCGCCAAACGCAACTTCTCGGAGCGCGAGAAGGCCGTCGAATCCATGCTCGCGCCGGTGCGCGAAGCGCTGGAACGCACCAGCCAGCAGATCGCCCGGATCGAGAAAGAGCGTGCCGAGACCTTCGGCTCACTGCGCAGTTCCATCGAGGGCGTCGCGCTCGGCCAGCAGGCACTGCAGCGCGAGACCCGCAACCTGGTCACCGCGCTGCGCCGGCCCGAGGTGCGAGGCCAGTGGGGCGAGATGACGTTGCGACGTCTCGCGGAACTCGCGGGCATGGTCGAGCACTGCGACTTTTCCGAGCAGGTCACGGTGCAGGGCGAGGATGGCGCGCTGCGGCCCGACATGATCGTCAACATGCCGGATGGCCGGCAACTGGTCGTAGACGTCAAGACGCCACTCGATGCCTACCTGTCGGCGGTCGAGGCTGCCACGGATGACGAGCGCGCCATCGCGCTGCGGCGACATGCGCAGGCGGTGGTCGAACGAGTCCGGCAGCTGGCATCGAAAGCCTACTGGACGCAGTTCGACAAGAGCCCCGAATTCGTCGTGCTGTTCATTCCCGGTGACCAGTTCCTCGGCGCCGCGATCAGCGAGGTACCGACTCTGCTCGAGGATGCCATCCGCCAGCACGTCATCATTGCCACGCCGACCAGCTTCGTCGCGCTGCTGAAGGCCGTGGCCTACGGCTGGCGGCAGAACGCGCTCGCGGAAAACGCCGCGCGCATCCAGGAACTCGCAGAGGACCTTTACCGCCGGCTCGCGAAATTCGGCGAGCACATGGGCAGGATCGGCCGCTCGCTCGGCCAGAGCGTCGACGCGTACAACAGCGCGGTCGGCTCTCTCGAACGGCAGGTACTGCCGGGCGCCCGCAAGTTCACGGAACTGGGCCTGCGGCCGGGGCGCGAGATCGAGGAAATCCTTCCCGTCGAGAAGCTCGCCCGCGAGCCGCGCCCCAACGAGGGAGACAGCACCGATGGCTGACCAGGAGCCGCGGGACTACGTCGCGGTGCCCGGCGCGCTGCAGGACCGCGTGATACTTGTGACCGGCGCCAGCGGCGGAATCGGCGCGGAACTTGCGCGCAACTGTGCCGCGTTCGGCGCCCGGGTCGTGCTGATGGGACGCAACGTCAAGAAGCTCGAGTCCGTATACGACTCGATCCTGGCGGCTGGTGGCCCGAGGCCGTCCATTGCACCGCTCGACTTCGAGAAGGCCGACGCGAGCCACTACTCCGCACTGGTGGACGGCGTGCGTGGTGAATTCGGCCACCTCGACGGACTCGCACACCTCGCCGGCCAGTTGGGCGAAGTCGCGCCTATCGAGCACCAGGACGTCGTGACCTGGATGCGAGTCATGCACGTGAACGTCAACGCGGCCTTTATCCTGACGCAGGCGCTGCTGCCGCTGCTGAGACTCTCGCAGGACGCGTCGATCGTGTTCACCACCAGCGGTGTCTCGCAGCGTGCGCGAGCCTACTGGGGCGCGTATGCCGTCTCCAAGTTCGCGATCGAGGGACTGATGCAGGTGCTGGCTGACGAAACCGATACGCTCACCAGCATCCGGGTCAACAGCGTGAATCCGGGCAGGATCCGCACGTCAATGCGCGCCAGGGCATACCCCGGCGAAGACGCCGGCAGCGTGCCCCTCCCATCAGAGGCAATGCCGGCTTACCTGTACCTGCTCGGACCCGCGAGCCGCGGCGTCACCGGCCGCCGGTTCGACGCGCAGTAGGTCTACGCCGGCCGGGCGGCCGCGACGGTCGCGCAATCCCCGACATCGCGACCAGCGCATCCAGTTCCGGACCCTCGAGTTCGCGCGAACGTCCGCGCGGCAGGTCGCGAGGCAGCGCCACCGGGCCCCACTGCACCAGCATGGTACGGCTGACCTTGAGTCCGGCCGAATCGAACAGCGCGCGGATCGCACCCTTCGGCAGCGTGCGCTCCGCAGCGACCTTGAACCATGCATTCGTCGCACCGCCCTCGAGGCGCTCCACGGCCGAGAAATCGACCGTGATGCCGTCCGCGTTTACCGTCTTCGGCATCTTAGGCCAGTCCTCGGCCTGTCGCGGTCGCAGCGCGCGCACCCGGTACTCGACTGGAACTTCATGCGCACGCCGCGTCACACCCGAGACGAATGCGCCGTCGCTGGCCATGATCAGCAAGCCGTCTTCGCCGAATCCAAGGGCGTTGACCGGCAGCCAGCGTCCGCCGCGCAGCGTCGGCAGGCGGGCCTCGACCCCCGCGCGCTCGTCGCCCGCCTGCTTGCGCAGCATCTCGCCCTCTGGCTTGTGATACAGGATGACCTGCAGCTCGTGATCGAACGCGAGGCGCTTCGTGACGTCCCGGCCATCGACCACCACACGGTCGCCCGCCTTGACCTGCTGGCCGATCTCGGCGGGCCGGCCGTTGACCAGCACGCGCCCTTCCGCGATCCATGACTCTGCCTGGCGCCGGGAACCGATGCCGTGTCGAGCGAGAAGCTTGTGCAGGCGTTCTTCCAAGGGCCGGCGCTAGCGTGATTCGTTGCCGGGCGGCGGTTGATCGTCGGACGAGAGTTCCACCTGGACCGACGGCGGCTCGACCTCGGGCGACTGCTCGCCATCGAGCGAGGGTTCGACGCCTGGCAACGGGTCGGCCTCGGCCGAGTCAGCGTTCGCCGCAGACGGCGCCGGCAGTTCCGGCGCGCCGGGAAGCTCCAACTGCTCGTTTATGTCCTCGAGGTCCTGCAACTGCGCGAGCGTCGGCAGGTCGTCGAGGCTCTTCAGCCCGAAGTAGTCGAGGAACTCACGTGTGGTGCCGAGCAGCTCGGGGTGGCCGGGAACCTCGCGATGACCGACCACCCGGATCCAGCCGCGCTCCTGGATGGTGCGCATGATCGTGGAAGCGACCGTGACGCCGCGTATGTCCTCGATCTCGCCGCGTGTGATGGGTTGCCGGTAGGCGATCAGCGACAGCGTCTCGAGCAACGCCCGCGAATAACGGCTCGGGCGCTCCTGCCACAGCCGCGAAACGGTTCCCGAATACTGCTGTCGCACCTGCACGCGCCAACCGCTGGACACCTCGCGAACCTCGATGCCGGTTCCCTCGAATCGGCGATCGAGGTCGGCGAGCGCGTCACGCAGGTCCGCGGCGGCTGGACGCTCGTGCTCGTCGAACAATTCGAGCATCTGGTCGATCGTGACCGGCCGACCGGCCGCCATCAGCACGGCCTCGACGACGTTGCAAAGAGGGTGGTCGCTCATGGTTCCGTCCGGTCTCCGCTCTCTGGCTGTTCGTTGTCTGAGAAGATCGCCACGTGCCGTGGCGCGCCGGCGCGCACGTGTATCGGCGCGAACTGTTCGGCCTGCACGATGTCGATCAACCCTTCGCGCAGCAGTTCGAGGATCGCCGAGAACGTGACTGTGACGCCCATGCGGCCTTCTTCGGGCCGGAAAAGCTGCGTGAACTCTACGAACGACTGCGTACGCAGCGCGTCGAGCACGTCCGACATGCGCTGCCGCACTGACAGGCGCTCGCGCTGGACCTGGTGATGCGCGAACATCTCGCCGCGCGACATGACGTCCTTCAGCGCGACCAGCATTTCCTGCATCGTGACGACCGGCAGGATCTTGACGACCCGGCGGTCGACCAGCTCCGCGGACACCGGGAACGTATCCCGATCGACGCGCGGCAGCGTTTCCATGCGTTCGGCTGCGCGCTTGAAGCGCTCATACTCCTGCAGGCGACGAACCAGCTCGGCGCGCGGGTCGTCGCCATCCTGGTCAGCATCGCCCTGCGGGCGCGGCAACAGCATGCGCGACTTGATCTCCGCGAGAGTCGCGGCCATCAGCATGTACTCGCCGGCGAGCTCGAACTGCAGGTCGCGCATCACCTCGATGTACTTCATGTACTGGCGCGTGATCTCCGCCAGCGGGATGTCGAGGATGTCGAGGTTCTGCCGGCGGATCAGGTAGAGCAGCAGGTCGAGCGGGCCTTCGAAGGCCTCGAGGAAGACCTGCAACGCGTCCGGCGGAATGTAGAGGTCGCGCGGCATCACGGTAAGCGGCTCGCCCTCGACCACCGCAAACGGCATTTCCGCCTGCTCGTGGTTCTCTGGCGCGAGCGAAGCCTTCGGCAGCCCGCCCTCGATCAGCCTAAGGTCCGGCTTGCTCATGCGCGTTCCTCAACGGTAGCCGAGGCCCATGGCCTGCTTCACGTCGTCCAGCGTCTGGCCCGCCACGGCGCGTGCCTTCTCACAACCCTCTGCGATGATGCCGCGCACGAGGTCCGGGTTCTCCTCGAATTCCCTGCCTCGCTGCCGCATGGCGGTGACGTCCTCGACCACGCGATCGATCAGCGGCTTCTTGCACTCGATGCAGCCGATGCCCGCACTGCGACAACCCTCATCCACCCAGCGCCGGGTCTCTTCCGTCGAATACAACTTGTGCAGGTCCCAGACCGGACATTTCTCCGGATCACCCGGGTCGGTGCGGCGCATCCGGGCAGGATCGGTCTGCATGGTCCGGAGCTTCGCTGCGACTGCGTCGGGGTCCTCGCGGAGCCCGATGGTGTTGCCGTAGGACTTGGACATCTTGCGGCCGTCGAGCCCGGACACCTTGGGAGTGGCAGTAAGCAACGCCTCGGGCTCCGGCAGGATCGTCCTGCCGGTGCCCTCGAGGTAGCCGAGCAGGCGCTCCTTGTCGGCGAGCGTGAGGCGCGAATTACCCTCGAGCAGCGCCCTGGCCTCGCCAAGCGAATGCTCCTCGCCACGCTCCTGGTATGCACGGCGCAGGTCGCGATACAGCGCTGCCTTCTTCGCGCCGAGGTTCTTCACGGCGCGCTCGGCCTTGGCCTCGAAATCCGCCTCCCGGCCGTAGATGAAATTGAAGCGCCGGGCGATTTCGCGCGTGATCTCCACATGCGCCACCTGGTCCTCGCCTACCGGGATGTACATCGGTCGATACAGCAGGATGTCCGCGCTCTGCAGCAGCGGGTAGCCCAGGAACCCGTAGGTCGCCAGGTCTTTTTCCTTCAGCTGCTCCTGCTGGTCCTTGTAACTCGGGACGCGCTCCAGCCAGCCGAGCGGCGTGATCATCGACAGCAGCAGGTGCAATTCCGCGTGCTCGGGCACCTTCGACTGGATGAACAGCGTCGCCACTGAAGGATTGACGCCGGCCGCCAGCCAGTCGATCACGATGCGCCAGGAGTTGGCCTCGAGGTCGCTGGTGTCTTCATAGCCGGTCGTGAGAGCGTGGTAGTCGGCGACGAAGAAATAGCAGTCGTACTCGTACTGCAGCTCGATCCAGTTGCGGAGAGCCCCGTGGTAGTTGCCAAGGTGCAGGGCGCCGGTCGGGCGCATACCCGACAACACGCGCCGGGGGGTCGTCACTAGTGAACTCAACGTGGTCCCTTGCGATTCATCGCCTAGATAATTGCTTTATTTTCAAAGCACTACGAGACATTCCTGATCAACATAGCAGGTAACTACAAGCCTGAATCGTTGTGAGTCGGCGATTATACGCAGCGGCCCTGCCCTGCGTTCACTCGAAAGTTGAAACGTCGCCTTTGCCGTGGCGGACCACGACCGGCGCCGCACCGGTCAGGTCCACGACGCTCGAGGGCTCAAACCCGCCCTGCCCGCCGTCAATGACCAGGTCGACTGCGTGGCCGAGCCGCTCCTTGACCTCGTGGGGATCCGTGATGGGCATCTCGTCACCCGGCAGAAGAAGCGTGGAACTCATGATCGGCTCGCCGAGCTCGGCCAGCAGCATCCGCACGATCGGGTTGTCCGGAACTCGCAGCCCGATCGTGCGCCGTTTCGGGTTCTGCAGGCGCTTCGGAACCTCCCGGGTTGCCTCCAGCAGGAACGTATACGGCCCCGGCGTGAAGGTCCGCAAAGTGCGGTACTGGATGTTGTCCACGCGAGCGTATTTGGCTATTTCCGAAAGGTCCCTGCACACCAGCGTGAAATTATGGTCCTTGCCGGCGTCGCGGATGCGCCGGATGCGTTCCATCGCGTCCTTGTCGCCAATCAGGCAGCCGAGCGCATAGCAGGAGTCAGTCGGATAGGCGACGACACTGCCTTCGCGGATGGCAGCTATCGCCTGGCGAATGAGCCGCGGCTGTGGGCTCATCGGGTGTATTGATAGGAGCAGCGCCATGATCCTTTACGAGCCGTCATTGGGCGCGACGGTCGAGTTGGCTATGATACCCGCCCCGGCCCAGGGCCGTCCCAGCCGAACACCCTACCAGCATGCAGTTTCTCGTAGACCTCCTGCCGGTCATAGCCTTCTTCGTCACCTACAAGTTTGCGGGCATCTACACCGCGACTGGAGTGCTGATCGTTGGCGTGCTCCTGCAGACCCTGGTCAGCTGGATCCGCTTCCGCAAGGTGAGCCCCATGCTGCTCGCAACGGCCGCACTCGTGCTCGTTCTCGGCGGCCTGACGCTCTACCTGCACGACGCCAACTTCATCAAGTGGAAGCCTTCGATCGCCAGCTGGATTTTCGCGGCGGTGTTCCTCGCCAGCCATTTCGTGCCCGGGCCAACCATCATCCAGCGGATGCTCGGCGAGAACGTGACGCTCGGGGCGCCGGACTGGTCGCGGCTCAGCCTGGCCTGGGTAGCGTTCTTCGTACTGAGCGGCGCACTCAATCTTTATGTTGCTTACAACTACCCGGAAGCGACCTGGGTGAATTTCAAGTTGTTCGGCCTGACGGCTCTCACGCTGCTGTTCGCCGTCGCCCAGGGCCTCTGGATCGCCCGCAAGGCCGAGCCATCAGAAGCGGAGAAGACCTGACGTGCTCTACGTGATCATTGGGCGCGACGCACCGGGGTCGCTGGCAACACGACTTCGTGTGCGCGCCCGGCACCTCGACAGGATCTGCGAACTTTCCGACGCTGGACGGGTCGTACTGGGCGGTCCCTGCCCCGCGACGGATTCTCCGGATCCGGGCGAGGCGGGTTTCAATGGCAGCGTGATCGTGGCTGAATTTCCCTCACTCGCCGATGCCCGCGAGTGGATCGCAGACGACCCGTACGTGACCGAGGGCGTGTTCGCGTCATATGAAGTGATGCCTTTCGTGAAGGTGCTCCCGTGACGGCGACCCGGCTGGAGCGCCTGACTGACCGGTTGAGCCGCGCCCTTGAGCCGGAACAACTCGAGGTTGTGGACGACAGTCACCGGCACGCGGGACACGCCGGCGCGGCGGACGGGCGCGGCCATTTCACGGTGCTCATCGCATCGCCGAGGTTCGCGGGACTGGGCACCTTGAGGCGTCACCGACTGGTATACGAAGCCGTCGGCGACATGATGACCACCGACATTCACGCGCTTTCCATCCAGGCCCTCGCCCCGGGCGAGGCCGCAACCGACTGATCGAGACTCCAAACCCAGAGGCAAATGATGCGTACCCAAAGAATATCCCTCGTACTTCTCGCAGCAGCCAGCCTGCTGGTCGGCTGCACCAAGCCGGCCGGTGATACCGGCGATGCGGCGAAGCCGGCAGCTGACGCCGCAAAGCCGGCGACTGGCACCGTTGCGACCGTGAACGGACAGAAGATCCCAGCCGAGAGCTTCGACGTCTTCCTGCAGGCCGTGACCGGCAAGCCAGCTACTGAAGCGACGCCCGAGCAGAAGTCCCAAGTGCTCGACCAGTTGATCGACATGACGATCGTGGCGCAGGCGGGAGAGAAGGAAGGCCTGCAGGACCTGCCTGCAACCAAGGCCCGCATCTCGCTGCTGACCACGCAGATCCTTGCGCAGGCCACTACCGAGAAGTACCTGAAGACGCATCCGGTGTCTGAAACCGAGGTCAAGGCTGACTACGACGCGCAGGTTGCGAGCGTACCGATGGAGTACAAGGCGCAGCACATCCTCGTAGACACAAAGGAGCAGGCCGAGGCGATCATCAAGGAACTCGACGCCGGTGCCGATTTCGCCAAGCTCGCTGCCAAGGACTCAAAGGACCCGAGCGGGAAGAACGGCGGCGACCTGGGTTGGTTCAGCCTGCAGTCGATGGTCAAGCCGTTCTCCGACGCCGTCGAGGCGCTCAAGAAGGGTGAGATCACGCAGCAGCCGGTTGAGACTCAGTACGGCTGGCACGTCATTCGCCTCGAAGACACGCGGACGCCGACCATCCCGGAATTTGACGACGTCAAGCAGCAGGTCGAACAGATGACCCAGCGCAAGAAGATCGAGGCTTACCTGGAAGAGCTTCGCAAGAGCGCGAAAATCCAGAAAACAGAATAACTGTCAAGTCCCCTAACGAAGCCAAACGGCCGGATTCCCGAGAGGGGATCCGGCCGTTTTCTTTTGCATCGCGTCGCGCTGCCGCCGACTCGGGCGCGCGCCACTGGGACGACGTTAGACGGCCCCCGAGCGCCGGTTGGCGCTGCATTGTTCCGACGCTCTGCCGGCACCGCCGCCGCCGGTTGGCGATGGGTCGGCGGCCCGTCAA